>CALDYZ010000001.1 GCA_937944235.1 Candidatus Dojkabacteria bacterium
TGAAGAAATCGATAAAATCTTACAACAATATAATAGTATGCAAATTAATTCTAGTAATGATATTAACCCATTGCTCACTGATAATGCTAATGTTTCTAATATAGTCAACAGTCAAGTAGATACCAATAATCTCACATCAACGACCGCAAACACTCCTATACAGATACAAACAGGAGTTAATGACACATCACACATAAATTCGCAAAAATTAAACTTTTCTGGGAAATATATTTCAACGCAAAATTCTCAACAAACAGATGATAACAAACAAAAAAGTATACAGGAAGATCAACAGCAAAATGTAGATTTTGATTATACTATGAATAATATTGATCAGAATAATGTTTATGATAGCAGTGGTCAGATCGTTCAAGTGTCAAAAAGTACAACAAATGATGTCAATTTAGAAACTAAGAAACCCTTAAATGAAGATATGTCAACTAGTCAAGGGACACAAGTACTCGATACAGAAAAAGATTTTAATTTAGAAGAATTGTCACTTAATGATCGTGCACCAGAACATCCTAAGATTGATAATGAAATCATCACTAGTTCTTCAGACGCTGTAACTATACAAACTCCTGATGGAGTGAAAGAAATCTTGAATCCTAATAACTTCAATGAGATAGGAAGTAATTTGCAAACAAATAATATAACAGATAATAGTAATTACTCATACGTAGAAGAAAGCGAAATCACAGATAAAACAAACTTTGATAATAATATTCAGAGTTCCTCATCAATTGATGCTAATCAGTACATTGATTCTGACTTAAACATAAATAATGACAACAAAATAGACTCTGTCGATGATGATATTGATTCGCAGGAAGATGAAATGATGAATACTCCAAGTACGGAGATGCAGCCTGAAATATCTAATAATGCTTATGTATCTCTTGTAAACATTAGGACTGTTGCTTTTATAGGTTTGAATGACATGGACAATATTTTTGCTGATATAACTAGCGATATCGTTAATTTTATTAATACTGTTGGTGACAAAGTTGAGTTTATAATCGATTCTAACAAAATGGCAGGAAATGAAATTATAAAGAATGCTAAACCCGATATTTCTATCACTGGAGTGTATTTGAAGCCATATTTTTCTAACTATTCTGATGTATCAAATGAATATATAAATAGAATTAACTACAGGTCTATACTATTTTCTAATTATTTTGAAAAATTGACTTATATAATAGAAAATAGCGATGTATTAATAGTTCCATTAACATCAGGATTAGTAAATTTAGCAAATGTTGCAAATTTACTGGCTTTGCAATTCATATATACTAAAAATTTCAAACCAGTAATCATGTTCGGAGAAAGTTGGGCAGACTTTATTGAATCAATAGACTCATATTCAGTCACGGATATACCTCGTTTGATAGCGACAAATCCTAGTGATCTACTTAGTAAACTGCTAAAAGTAGATAAAGATATGGTTAACACCCTAAGTGGTCTATCAAATAGTTACATTGACAAACGTGGAAAAGGCGATGAAACTGGTTTTATTGTAAACTAAACAATAGGTCTCTTAAAATTTTAGCATTGTCAAAGTCTAACATGTCCGCATATATTTGCATTTGTATTTTAATCTCTTTAACTAATTTTTTTTGCTCAGCTTTTGATAGAGTTTTGAAAATTTCCACCTGCTTTTGTAATCTTTCCATTTCTACTGAACGACTGTTACTTGCAACTTTATGATTTTCTCTGTCAATAGAAGAATCTAACATCTGATGTACTTCTTTACGTATACTTTTTGGAATTATTCCATATTTTTGATTGTGTTCTTGTTGTATCCTTCTTCTTCTTTGGGTTTCTAAAATCGCTTTTTTCATAGATTCTGTTATCTTATCTGCATACATAATAACTGTACCATCTTCATGTCTAGCGGCTCTTCCTATAATTTGTATTAAACTTGTTTCTGATCTCAAAAATCCCTCTTTATCTGCATCTAGTATGGCAACCAATGACACTTCTGGCAAATCCAAACCTTCTCTTAAAAGATTAATTCCAATAAGGACATCATACTCTCCCTTCCTTAAATCAACTAAAATCTCAACTCTTTCTACAGCGTCTATCTCGGAGTGTAGGTATTTTGATTTTATACCTTTTTCATTAAGAAAATCTGATAATTCTTCAGACATTCGTTTGGTTAAAGTGGTAACTAAAACTCTTTGTTTTTTGGCGACACGTTTTTGTATCTCGATCATCAAATCTGTAATTTGCGTGCGATCCCAATAACTTTCCAACATAATAGGTAAATCATTTAGACCACTTTTCTTTATACTTTCTTTTAAATCAAAAAATGTTTCCGGTAAAGAAGGTCTAACTTCGATGTATGGATCAAGCAAACCAGTCGGCCTGATTATTTGATAAACAATACCTTCATAATTATCAGGAACTGAATACTTATACTTATCCATTTGCAAAATAAAAGATACAATAAAACAATAAATCTGCAGTTTTCAAGACTATGTTATACTTAACAAAATATTTAACATCCGTATATACAAGCCTAACATACTACTTTGCAGCATAATCTATGAAATAAACATAAGACGAAATAATGGTAAATTAAGACAGCTACTAATAAAATATGCAAATTCTTAAACATCCTGTAATATCGTCCAAAATGAATAAAACAACACACCATTTTAGTTCAAATCAATACAATGCAAAAGCCAATTATTAAACTACCTTGAAATTATAAAAATGATCTAAGAGAGGCCAATATAATACTTGCGGGACAGGGACTCGAACCCCGATAAACGGCTCCAAAAACCGTGGTCCTACCATTAGACGATCCCGCATCATATAGCAATTATACAAAATAACTTAATATTTTTAAACTCACTTTTACAAACTAAAACTTAGTTGAATATATCAAAAATAAATGATAGATTTTATTGTAATCTTTTGAATTATTAAAATCAAATATATGGGATTAAGCGTAGGGATAGTGGGTTTACCTAATGTTGGAAAGTCAACATTATTTAATGCATTAACTAAGCAAAATGTTTTAGCCGCAAATTATCCTTTCGCAACTATAGATCCAAATAGCGGTATAGTACCAGTTCCAGATGATAGATTATATAAAATTGCATCTGTATCAAAGCCTCGGAAAATTACACCAGCTGTTGTGGAATTTATAGACATAGCTGGTTTAGTAAAAGATGCATCAAAAGGTGCAGGCTTAGGAAACAAATTTTTATCTCATATCAGAAATGTTGATATCATATGCCATTTAGTTAGAGTTTTTCTTAACGATAACATAACTCATGTGGAGCGTACGATTGATCCAGAGCGTGACATAAATTTGATAGACACGGAACTAATTTTAAAAGATATAGAAACTTTAAACAATCGAATTAATAATATAAAAAACAAAGCTAGACTTGATAAATTATTAGCAGAAGAGTTAACAGAGTTAGAAAATTTATTAAATCATTTAAATAATGGCATTCCAGCCAGATATGTTAGCAAACCGAAAAATGACCACCTGATCAAAGAAAGACAATCATTGTTTTTACTTTCAGATAAACCTGTACTTTATATTTTTAATTCCACTAATCTTAGTTATAAACCCAATATCAAAAATGTTACAGATTACATTGTATTAGACGTATTAACAGAAATGGAAATAAGCAACATGTCAGCAGATGAAAAGAAAGAATTCATGATAGAATTTAATATAGAAAAAACGGGTTTAGACAAAGTGGTAGTAAAAGCATATTCCATGCTTGGATTAATATCTTTTTTTACTGAAGGAGTAGATGAAGTTAAGGCATGGACTATCAGAGAAGGTACTACAGCACCAACTGCAGCTGGGATCATTCATACAGATTTCAAAAATAAATTCGTAGCTGCTGAAGTTTGTAAATATGAAGATTTTATCAGCTACAATGGCTGGATTAATGCCAAGGAAAACGGTAAAGTTAAATTAGAAGGTAAAGAGTACATTGTTCAAGATGGAGACATAATTGTATTTAGACACGGATGAGAAACGCGTCAATTGCGTAAAACAAATATACGAAAAACACTACTAGTGTCAGAGATATTAAAACTTTTGTTTTTTGCAAGACATGACTAACGGTCACTGATTTTTCATAGTTAGAAAATCCATTTTTGCTTGATGCATCTTGTTTTACATAAATTATCAAAGAATATAAAAAAATAAAGGCAAAAGAATACAAGTAATGTATCTTTATAACAGACAAAGTAAATAAAATAAATATCTGAAATATTTGAACTAATAGTTTTTGTTTTGTAGAAACTGCAGAGAAAACCCAATATAAAAATAATATTACTGATAATACTCCCCCAACTAAGAAAATGTGTGTAAGTATTGAAAATTCGGAATATTGATATTTTGTAATTCCATAACCAAGTAGCAAAGTTTTGAAATTTGTAATTTCATTAATTATTTGTATTTGATTAGCAAAGTAAACAACTAAATCTTTGAACACACTAGAAGATACAAATAAATAGATAACTAAAATATTCAATATGAAAGCTAAACCCGTTCCCGTTAATAATAACTTATATGTGCTCAAAATTTGAAAAATCAATGACTTTATCCTTATGAATCTAAAGTCAGATTTAAAAATTTTGTTACAAACAATCTTTGTAACAAGACACAAATCAAACAAAAAAGGTATAACACCTAGGATGAAATAGTTAAAATCTTGCGTTAATGAAGCTAAAGTGAACAAAAATAATGAAAAAATAAAGTTAATGAAATAATTTTTATAAAATCTATCGTACTTGTAACTATAAAACAAAAAAATTAACATCACATATGCAAAAAGAACCCAACCTAATCTATCTGTCTTTCCAATAAGTAAATCCACAATGAAAACAACCAAAAACAAAACTAAAAAAATGATTAAAAACTTATACAAATACTCACTGAACTTAGTAATTAAAAGTCTATACAAACCCAGATAAACAAACAAAAAAGGTAGCAGTATTAATCCAGAAAAAAATATTATCACCTCCTTACTTAACATGATTAATGACTGAGTGTTAATGCCTAGAATCACTATTGCTGTGTATAAAAAAGAAAACATTAATAAGCTAAAAATTCCTCTCAGCTCTAAACTTACTTTTTGATAAAACAAATATCTGTTTATAAAAAATAGTAACGATACAATTGCAAATAAAACATTAAGCTGTATAAATAAAGTATAACTTTTGTTCCAAAAGGTAATTAATAATATTGGGATATATGTTATCCCAAGAATTAGATATGCTATTTCTACTGTTGTAACAAATGGATTCGTCCTAAATCTATCAGCAATAAAAAAAATATTTGGAAAAGATAATTTCATATACTGATTGCTTTATTAACTATGCTGGAAAATACGTCATTAGTATACAACATAATTAACACAACAAGCATTAAACCAAGGTGATAGTGTTGTAATTCATGCTTAAGTCGTACTACCCTGGTAGTAAATACATAATAAAAATCTAAAATCAATACTAATACTATTATAAGTAAAATCACATAATTTACATAATGAGAAGATGATTGCAATATTGAAGCATTCTTAATAAGCGTCTGTTGTTTGTTTATTATAAATGAAACTGATATTGTATTTTCGGAATTTATGTTACCTGGTTTTACACCTATTCGATTAAAACCTTCGTTTAAATTATCTATCCTACTAGTAAAAATACCTCCGTTTACAGGAATACTACCATAATCTTCCTCATTAACTATTACATCTATATATTCTACATTCTTAGCTTTACCCTTTAAATCAACAAAATCATCATTTACAACCTCACCATCCTTTGGGCTTTCAATTGCAATTATTGGGGTTGATTTTTCTACTAATCTTTCTTTACCAAAGTGCACAACTATAACGGTATTATTTTCTTTACCTAAGAAGTTACCCGTTGCTATACCGAAACCTATCTCTTCAAACTCATCTTTAAGTATGTTAGCTCTGTGACTAGGACTGTTGAACCATGCTAACATTGCTCTTTCAACGGTTGAAAAACCCTCTGCAAGATTCTCTCCAGCATGTATATAATCATAGCCAACATCAATAAAAAAGTCCCAAGGTGATTTACCATCTGGACAATAATGTGACCAACAATTTGTATTCAGCATTGCATCAGCTTTTTGTTGCGCAGACTGATTTAATTTTTCACTCATTTTGAACTCTTTAAGACCAAACTCCAATCTTTTGTCGTTATGCTTGGCTAATAATTTACCTATCGATATGTCTAAATTAACAGCAAAAGTAAAAGCTGGTAAAATCGAATTGGATACAAAAATTATCAATATGAAAATATATATAAACTTGGTCTTAAGAAACTCAGCTTTGTAATTGTTATGTTCAGTTGGTATAAAATAATTTTTCATACACATAACAACAAATAAACAGAACTAAAATACTTTTAACACATAACACATATTTATAATCAATCGCTGTTTTATGTTATCATATTTAAAAATCTTAAAAAGAAAAATCCAATGTTGTTTAATAAACTTGTAAGCCTATTTTTAGATATAAGTTTACCCTTGTTGGTAACTGTTATAATATTTGACTCAGCTACCAACATAGACAATGCTGTATCACAATATTTTAATTTTTTTTTGTTTGGTCTAACAATTTTATTATACATAAATTACTGGTATAAACACAGATCAAAAAAATTAGCCTTAAATCTGATTTTTGATGATGAAATAAATGAACTGGGAGTAATAGTCAACAAAATTGTTACCCCATTTCTGTTATATTTCACAGTCCTAGCTTATATGCATTTTAATGTTACCAAAAATGTAATGTTGCCCGTGATGTTGGGTTTGTTCGTTATATTTATGTTGTACTTCATTAACATAAAATCTTTCTTTTCTAAAAAAGAGAGAAGAGAGCAATCGACTGATATTGTTTTCGATTTAATAAAATTTTTAATATTCTTTATGGGAATAGATGTAATTACAAATTTATTTGTTAATGAAGAGTTAGATCATTTAAAGACTATTTTTGTTTGTTTCCTACTTAATATATTACTCTCATTGTTGATGGTTTTTAGACTCAAAAATATAAAATTAAAGTATGTCTTAGCAGTGCTATTAATTTCTTTAATTCTTAACATCTTTTACTTAATTTTATTAAACCAGCTGTATATAAATATAACGATAGTGGCTTTTGTTATGCTAACTTTATTTTATTTGTTGCATGGATTGTTTTTTAGCTACATTTTTAAAAAACTCAATAAGGAGACTTTTATTGAGTTTGGCGGTATAATAATTCTTGTTTTTAGCATATTGTACTTTTTACGTTGATGCCGGATCGTCTAACGGTAGGACGACGGTTTCTGGAGCCGTCTATCGGGGTTCGAGTCCCTGTCCGGCAAGTTTAAAATCATCTTGTCTTATTTTTTCATACAGAACTATCGAGGTACTCACAGCTACGTTCAATGAATCTATTTTATTAAGCATAGGTATTGTCAATGTTTTGTCGCATTTCTCAATCAACATTTTTGATAATCCTTCTCTTTCCTCCCCTACTACTAAAGCAACATTACCTGTCAAATTTACATTGGTGTATTTGTCACCTTTCATGTCCAGAGCAAAAACTTTAAAATTATGTAACTTTAGTTTTTTTATACAATCAAAAATATTCATCTTTATAAGTTTCAATCTAGCTAAAGCTCCAAGTGAATAGTGTAAACTATCCTCATTTATGAATCTTTTAGTTTCTCCTTGAAAGACTATACCGTCCACTCCAGCTGCAAAAGCAGTTCTACAAATCATACCGATATTTGTATCAAAATCTACTCGGTTTATTAATATAAAAATCTGAGAAGCTTTCGATGACTTCTCATCAACTAGTAAATGATCTATTTGTGAAAACACTTTTATTTTTAAATATCCTACCAACACATCATGCGATCTACCACTACGTCTAACTGGCATTTTATTAATATGCAAGTATTCTATTTTTATTCCACGTTTCTGTGCTTTTTCTAAAATTGTTCTAGTTTGACCATCAACGTTTAAATCATTAGATACACAAATCTTCAAAAACTCAACCTCATAATCATTTAGTAACTCAACCATAGCATTCTTATTTCTGATTAAAATGGCAGAAATTTTATTCTTTGTAATAAATTGTCTGTTCATAATTATTTTTAGTGTAAAAATTGAAAGACATAAGTTTTTGTAACCCAATAAATCATTTAGATTATATAATTATTATGAACAAAAAAAACGATCTATATTTAGAGATATCAATAATTTAATCAATAAGCAAAACTAAAATATTTATCGATAAAAAAAGTAATGAATAGGTTATTAAAGAAATTAATAGACGATATTGATGCAAAATTATCTAAAAAACCTCTGATATTTGCATCAAAAGACATTTACAAAAGCTGTGGACTATCTAACGTATTAAGTAATTTTTATAATTTATCATATCCATCAAAACTATATGACTCTAAAATTAAAAATACTTTATCTGCTCTCTGGAACAAGCATTTCACAAACACGAAAGATTTAATAATATATTCTGATATTATCTCAAAACTTCAGTTATATTTTGAAAAAGGTTATGTACTAAAATTTTTTAATTTTTCATTGGAAGAAGAAAAATTCTTATCAAACAACAAAATTAAAGTTTTTAACAATTCCAAACAAATCTCTCAAAATTTTGAATCTAAAATTAATTTACCAAGGGTGGTAAAGGATTATGATATAAAAATTCCTGATTACATCATTCATAAGGCATCAGATGACATTAATGATACATACGCAATTTTGAACAAAAAATTTAAAACAAATGAATTGCTAGTTTTTCAAAAAGAATTTTTTCACACTGGATTAGGTACAGCATCAGGTTATAAAGACGACATTTTTAAGATGACTGGTTTTATGAACAACACTTACGTAAAAATATCTAGATTCATAGCAGGTATTCAATTGACAGTCAATGCTGTTATTTACAAAAAACAAGTCATTGTAGGAGCTCCTCAAATTCAAATAAATACAAATGATAAAAATATAGCCCCATCACCATATATTACTATAGGTAATGACTTTGGAGTAGCATACAAACTATTAATAAAAGACAATAAATTGAGTAGTTTTCAAAATTTTGTTAAAAAAGTTGGATCAATGCTGGTAGCACACAACTTTAAAGGAATCTTTGGTATAGACTGCATATACGATGGAAATGATTTCTGGTTGATAGAAATAAACGCAAGACATACAGCAAATGTAGATTTTGAAACACATTTATCGCTACAACATGATGTTATACCTTTAGAGTTAATAGACTTATGTGAATGGCTAGAAATAGATTTTGACGTCAAAAAAATAGGCGATATTGTATTGACAGGTTCGCAAATAAAATTGAGAAATACAACATCTAGTGAACTACAAATAAATAAATCTCTCCAAAGCGGAATATACAAAATGAGTGGAGATAGACCATCTTTTAATGTATTTAACAACAATGACAGCTATGTAATTTTTGTTGATGAAGATAAAGACATTTCTTTTGAGTTCTTGACAGAGGAAATTTTCATTTACAAATCAAACAATCAAGGAATATTGATATTAACACATGATCAAGTTGAAAAAAAACTACCATACATGGATGAAATGTCCAGGATACAAAGTTTAAATGACTTAACCTATATTAAAAATGACAAGTTATACATAAAACCTTGGACTTTACAACTAATAAAGACAATCAAAGAAATTTTACTATAAAACAGAATTTTTATTTAATATAAATTTTTTGATATTATTTTATTAATTTAATTTTTAATTTAGTTCCTAAGTATGGATTTAGTAGTTTTGTTAATTTGTGAATGTTTATTGATATTATTTGGAATATATATGATTCATAGTTTTTTGAATCAAACACCCTTTTATCCGTCTTCCATAAAAGAACTTGATAAATTGATAAAAGAAGGCAAAATTAAGTTACCAGGTGAGAATGAGAATAAGGATATACGATTTATTGATATTGGTTCAGGTGACGGAAGGTTTGTTTTATGGGCAATTAATAGAGGGTTTGAGGCGCATGGTATTGAGTTTAATCCTTTCTTGTTTTTAATTTCTCAGCTCAAAATTATTTTCAGAGGTCTATCAAAAAAAGGAAGAATCTTAAGAAAAAACTTTCACAAACACAAATACCACAATTATAATATTGCATATATTTTCTTATTCTCTCAAGACATGGACAAACTACAAGGTAAGTTATATAAAGAAATGCCAAAAGGTAGCTTAATAATATCAAATACTTTTAAATTTTCTGATATAGAACCCGATTATAGTGTATCTAAATTCCATATTTACACAGTTAAGTAAATAAGTTATTATGTTATAAGACTACCTAGGAGAAATTTGAAACTTCAACAAATTTATTTTGGTCCAGCGACTCCTGCTGTCCGTGGACTTCGGGTAAGCTGAGCGTTTTTGAATTATTTAGAAGGTTTTCTAAATAAATCCTAGGTTAGTCTTAAAGCAGTATTAGTATAGTGGTAGTACTTTGCCTTCCCAAGGCAAAAGCACGAGTTCGAATCTCGTATACTGCTTCTTATTTAATTTTTAATTACATTAATTTTTTCTTATGTTCGGAGATATAAATAGGGCAACAATACTAGGAAACGTTACAAAAGATCCAGAACTGAGATTCACACCTTCAGGTAGCGCTGTATTATCATTTTCCGTAGCTACAAATCGTAGATATCAAAAAAACAATGAATGGGTAGACAGCCCTAATTTTCATAATATAGTTGTTTGGAATAATGCAGAAGAATTGTCAAAAAGAATAAAAAAAGGCACAAGATTATATTTAGAAGGTCGTATAGAAACTCGAAGCTGGGAATCTCAAGATGGAAAAAAAAATTACAAAACTGAAATAAACGCTGAAAAAGTTATACTGATAGATAGATATGAAGGTAAAAATGATCAGCAAAATGCAGAATTTACCGATGAAGAGTTAACCTCAAGTAATGCTGTAGAAGAAGATATTGACCCCACAGACCTACCATTTTAGAAATTTTTAGTTTATACACAAATGAAAATTGTGTTTAAAACACTAAGAAACTTTTTATTTTTGACTTTGCTTTTCATTATCTGTATTAGTTCAATCACCCTGGGTTATACAGGAATATTATTGCATACGTACAACGTATATACGCAAAAAGAACCGGTAGCCCAAGTAGTAATATCAGAGAAAAGAAATGATGATAAGGGCAGCTTTGCAATTGTGAGAGTCAAAGTTTATAATTTTGAAAGAACAGGTTTAACTCATCTACTTTTCAATAATATCAGTGAAAAAACTAAGATATCAGATGAGTTAAATTTTAAGATTTATGGTGATACAGTATATATGGGAGGGCCTATTATTAAGTTCAAGGATGAATTTATATTTTTTAACTTTAAAACATTGTTTAAAATTGGAAAAATATTTGGTAGGTATGAGCTAGATAATGTAGCCGAACAAGACAGAATAAAAAAAGGTATTAACTCTTCATTTGATATAAACAATGGACTTTCAGAGTGGAGAGTTGTTTTTGATAATTATCAATCAAAAGGCTTACTAGGTGATATAATAAGGATATTTGTTGATACAACACAATTAAGTATGGCAGGACAAATGATTGGTAGTAGGGAAATTAAGTATACTGTCTACATAACAAATAACGGTTTTATATGGAAAATTGAATAGATGATAAATAATATGGTGCTGTGGCCAAGTGGTAAGGCAGAAGTCTGCAAAACTTCGACCGCGGGTTCGACTCCCGCCAGTACCTAAGTTTCAAAGAATTATTTTATCTATCTTTTTATATATAGGACCAGAAGAAGTCACAATACTGTTAATTACATATAGGCTTTCAGCAGTAAACTCTGGCGTTTGTTTATAATAAAAATCTTTCAATAATGTGCCCAATTTATTCTTGAATCCATGCATTTTAGGTTTCTTCTTTCGAGCCAAAGAAATATGGAATGTATTATCGTGTCGTGATTTCCATCTAATTGTATCCTTGAAATCAAGATACTTGACTAGTTTGTGTATCTCATTTGACAATGATACTAAACTATCACTAGGAAATATATCTGCAATTACATAATTAGGATTTGATTGATGTTTAAAACCAAATTGTATATTTCTAATTTTTATGAAAGGTTTAGAATACTGTCCCTCAAATGACTTGATCAAATCGATTATTGAATTGAGTGAATCGTTACTTACATTTGCACCCAAAAATTTTATATTTAGGTGTATTTGATCAATAGGTGTAAAATCTAAATTTCTCTTTTCTTTGTCCAGATGTTTATATAAATCTGCAAAAAACCGTCCATAAATATCTATTGGGGGGAAAATCGCAAAAAAAACTCTCATGTAATTATCAATTCCTATATTAATTTGTCCATATTAGAACCGTCAGGCTTATAGTTTTCGTCAGTTAAAACCTGTTTTATTTTATTTATCAAAGTTGTGGGATCTGTATCAATTTTCATCCAAAAATCTATTGCACCTAATTTTTGTGCAGTTTCAAATGCAACAGGTCCTCCCAAGTTGGATAGCATGACTACTTTTGGGTTACCATATTTTTCTGGAGCTTTTTTAATTTCTGTTAGTGTCTGAATTCCATCCATTGTTGGCATCACTATATCAAGCAATACTAAATCTATATCTTTGTTTAGTGATAACTTCTCCAAACAATCCGTTCCATCAACTGCATCAAAAATTTCTAAATCAGGTATAGTCGATAAAATAGTCTTAAAAACAAATCTTGGATCGTTTTCATCTTCTACAATCATAACCTTATACTTTTTTTTATTAGGCTTCAAATCTTGTGTATCATTTTGAACAAATCTATCACCTGCCAAATTATTTTGGTTAGTTGCTATTTCATCTGTCATAATTGTAATCTATAACTAACGTATTATCAATAATAACAGAATAATTGTCAAATAGAAAAAGCAATACGTAAAGTTAAAACATAATAATAACAGCTAATATATTAGTGTTAAACAAAAATCATGAAATTTATTACAGATCTAAAAAAATTAATTTAATTTCATGCGACAAATTCATTGTTTTTATACTATTTACAGGATTTAGTTATATTTGTCATGTATCAAAATGACAAATATAACTATAAAGTTTTTAATATTAACTGTATCGAATTTATACTAAAATAGTAAAAGGTTATAAAATACAAAAAATGAACGACCCTTACACAAACGCAGTATCACAACTTCATGAAGCTGCAAAAATAATTAATTTAGATGAAAGCATTATAAAAATTCTGTCACATCCAAACAGAGTAATTAAATTTTACATACCCGTAAAAATGGATAATGGGAGTATAGAAATTTTTGAAGCTTATAGATCACAGCACTCTAATGCTTGTGGACCTTATAAAGGAGGAATCAGATTTCATCCAGATGTTACAGAATCAGAAGTGAAAGCTTTATCTATGTGGATGACGTGGAAATGTGCAGTTTTAGAATTACCATTGGGAGGAGCAAAAGGAGGAATAGTTGTAGATTCTACAAAACTTAGCGAAAATGAACTTGAAAGATTATCTAGAGGTTATGTACAGAAAATACATAAATATCTAGGACCCGATATGGATATTCCTGCACCTGACGTATACACGAATCCAAAAATAATGGCATGGATGTTAGATGAATATGAACAGCTTAATGGAGGTAGTTACGCTCATGGTATGATAACAGGTAAGCCTATTGAATTTGGAGGATCAAAAGGCAGATCAATAGCCACTGCTAAAGGCGGTTTTTTTGTATTCGAAGAAGCAATTAAAATGTTAAATCTCAGTAAAAAAAATATCACTGTAGCGATACAAGGTTTTGGAAATGCCGGAGCAACTTTTGCTGACATATTGTATAAAGAAGGTTTTAAGATTATTGCAGTAAGTGATAGTAAAGGCACAGTATTTGATGACAATGGACTTGATATACCAAACTTAAATCAACATAAGTTATCTACAGGATCTGTAAAACATTATGGAAAAAACATTTCCGATGTTGATATTATTGAGCTCGACGCAGATGTATTGATATTAGCTGCATTAGAAAATGCTGTAAGAAAAGAAAATGCAGATAATGTTAAAGCTAAATTAATTGTAGAGTTAGCAAACGGACCAATCACACCAGAAGCAGATGCAATTTTGGAAGACAAAAAAATTGTAATATTACCTGACATTCTCACAAATGCTGGGGGAGTAACAGTTAGTTATCTTGAACAAGTACAAAATTCTGCAAATTATTATTGGAGCGAAGAAGAAGTTATCAATAAGCTGCATGACTTTATGAAAAATGCCTTTCTAAAAGTTCATGATGCCTCTACACAACATAAAGTAAGTTTCAGAAAAGCATCTTACGTACTCGCATTAAATAAAGTCGTTAAAACAATGAAATTTAGAGGCTGGATATAAACTAAGTGTATTTTTGAAATAAAAAAATGATAATTGTGGTATTAGAGTAGTCGTTTAGTAGAAATTTAGATAGAATAATATTTTTATGAAAAAATTAAATAAAGGGTATAAGCCTGAGGTTTCTTTTTTTGGGTTTTTAAAACCTTTTGCTGGTTTCATAATCTTAATAACTTTGTTTGGTATAAGTGCAAATGGACTAAGCTTGCTACCACCTAAACTAGCAGGAAATCTAATCGATAAGCTTAACTCAAATGAACTTAGTAACATTGATAATGCTTTGTTGCTGTTGATTTTATTATCCTTAATTATATTTGTGATAAACATATTACAAATAGTTATTTCTGCGTTTGTATCAGAACTTGTTGCACAAAAACTTAGAAAAAACATTCTAAAAAAAATATCAGAACAAAACATAACTTTTGTAAATGAGGTAACCCCAAGTAAATTATTGACCATCATGACGTCTGATGTGGATTCAGTAAAAGTATTTATATCGCAAGGTTTACCAGTATTGATATCTTCAATAATATTGGCTGTAGGAGCTACCATTGCTTTGTTTCTTACAAATGCTAAACTTGCACTTCTAGTTTTGATACCTTTACCTCTTATCATCTTTACCTTTATGGTGATATTTTCAATGCTAATTAAGCTGTTCAAAAAATCTCAAGAAATAATTGATAGACTTAATTTTAAGATATCTGAGACAATTTTTGGAGCTATTTTAATAAGAGTTTTAAATTCTCAGAATACTGAAACATCTAAATTTAGCAAAATAGCTATTGAATCTAAAATGATTACAACAAAAATACTAAAACTTTTTAGTTTACTTTTACCTACGATAAACATAATTTTCAACTTAATGCTTGTATCAATAGTTTATTTTGGAGGTTTAGAGGTAATAGAAAAAAATTTAAGTATAGGAGAATTTCAGGCATTTTATCAATATTCGGCTTTGTTGATAACACCTATTTTTGTACTTGGTTTTGTCAGCAGTATAATCTCAAGATCGATAAGCTCTTACAATCGAATTGCTGAAGTGCTTGAAAGTAATATTTTGAATTCAAATATTTCAACTAAGAAAACGGTTAAAATTAACGGAAACATAAAATTTACAAATGTTTATTATGAACAAGATGAAAAAATCTTAATAAATAATTTTAACTTTGAAATAAAATCTAAAACAAAAGTAGCTATAGTCGGGCCTACAGCAGCCGGGAAAACTTTATTGATAAATTTAATGCTAGGATTTTATAAACCAACTTCAGGAAAGATATTTTATGAAGGTATTGAATTAAGTGAAATTAATATTTCATCGATTTATCAGGATGTAAGTGTCGTTTTTCAAGAGAATATAATTTTTAATTCTACAATTAGAGAAAATATCACTCTAGGAGATAAATTTTCTGATGAAGAAATTTTACATTCCGTAAAATTATCTGCATTAGATGATCTTATAGAAAATAGTAACGATCTGGACAAATTAGTTGCAGAAAAAGGAACAACTTTATCAGGTGGTCAAAAACAGAGATTAATGTTGGCCAGAGCAATTATTCGTAAGCCAAAAGTATTAATTTTAGATGATTTTACTTCTAGAGTAGACATTGTCACAGAACAAAAAATTTATAAAAACATTTTTGAGAATTTTGATGGTATAACGCTAATATCAGTTACTCAAAAAATTGAACCAATTAAAAACTTCGATCAAATTTTTTTAATTATGGAAGGAGAGTTGATCGGAGTTGGTAGACATGAATATTTATTGGAAAATTGTTTTGAATACAAACAAATATACGAATCTCAAAAAAGTTTAATTTAAATCGGTATGGAAAATATTTTTATATTGAATAAAAATCAAAAAACTAATACTTTCAAGTCACTTAAAGAGATATTTGCATTAATCAAACACCAAAAGATAAAAATGGTATTTGGCATACTGTGTGTTTTTATAACATCATCAGTAACTATAATAACACCATATTTGCTTGGTTTGGCTACAGATGAATTCATTTTAAAAGGTTTACAAAGTGAGCTTTTACTCATATCTTTATCTCTTGTAATCTTGTATTTAATTTCATCAATATCAAATTATTTGCAAATAATAATTCTGGGAAACATAGGTGTGCAAACTTTGTATGAACTTAGAAACAACTTATTTAAAAAATTAAATGAACTTCCGATTAAATTTTTTAATGTTAATAAATCAGGGGATCTTATTTCAAGAATAAACAATGACACAGATGTTTTAAATAGTTTATTCTCTGAAGTTTTAGTCAGATTCATATCTAGTTTTTTTACAATATTAGGTATAGGAATTTTTCTTTTGATTTTAAATGTTAAACTGGGTTTAATAGCCGTCAGTTTAGTATTTATATTGATCGTTTATACCATACTAACAAGTAAGTTTTATAGAAAAATAAATAAAACTGCTCAAGATTCAATAGGTAGCTTATCTGCTGAAGTATCAGAAGGAATAAATAATTTCAACGTCATAGTTGCTTATGACAAAAAAGATTTTTTTAGATCAAAAATTGAAGAATCAATAAAACAAAATTTCAAAAGCCTTGTTTCATCATCAATAGTTAATTCTATAGCAAATCCTATCTATGATTTCGTTGGAAACTTAGCTTTAATTTTTGTTTTAGTTACAGGCTTAGTAATGATAAATAACTCTGAAATTACGGTCGGAAATTTAATAACATTTTTATTGTTAGTAAATAGGTTTTACGAGCCACTAAGAATTTTAGCATCATTGATTGGTAATATTCAAAAAGCAGCAGCAAGCTGGGAAAGAGTAAATGAAATTTTAAGCATTCAACCACAAATGTCTGTTGTAAAAAAAGAAACTTATGAAATTAAAAATAGCAAAAATAGCTTTATTGAGATTATAGATTTAGACTTTGGGTACGATGAAAACCTTGTTATAAAAGATGTTAATTTAAGCATTGAAAAAGGTAAAACTTATGCTTTAGTAGGACCTACGGGGGGAGGGAAGAGTACATTAGCAAGCTTAATTATGAGATTATATGATCCTGTTCAAGGTAAAATTATTTTTAAAGGTTATGATCTAAGGAGTTTCGAACCAGCTGAAATTTCAAATTCTATAGGATTCATCCTGCAAGATCCTTTTTTAATTCAAGGTACAATAGCAGATAACCTAAAATATGGTAATCAAAAATTATCAAATATCAATAATGATGATCTCTTAAAAGAAATTGATAAAAGAGGTCTATCAGCAATTTTACAAAAATTTTCAGACGGATTGGAGACTGATACTAGTGATAAGAATAAACTCAGCCTAGGACAAAAACAATTAATTGCATTTTTAAGAGCAGTGTTGCGAGATCCAGAAATATTGATAATGGATGAAGCTACTGCAAATGTAGATACAATGACAGAAAAATTACTAGAAAAAATTTTAGATTCTTTACCAAACAATACAAGCAAAATAATTATTGCACACAGATTAAATACTATTAGAAAAGCTGATGAGATTTATCTGATAGCAAACGGTAGAGTAACAAAAGCAGATAGGATAGATTCAATATTTATCAATTTAAACAATAAAGTGTAGTTTGTTACATTTTTACATATTATCACGAGATTAAAATACTAAGATTATAGAAAGGCTTAATCAATGATCAGTTTTACAATTAGATAAAAAGTTGATAAACTGGTCTTAAGGTTATTAACTCAGTCAAATGTTAAACTTGCAAATTGAAGGAGGAGCAAAATTAAAAGGAGAGATAAATGCTCAGCCTAACAAAAATTCTATACTTAAAATCATTCCTGCATCAATTCTCTGCTCAGAAAAAGTTACACTTGACAATGTTCCTCAAAGTTCATCTGTAAAAGCATTATTGGATATCTACACAAGTATAGGTGGTAAAGTAGAAATTTTAGAAGACAATAAACTGATCCTTGATCCCAGAAACATAACTATCACAAAGATACCTGATGAATTAGCAGTAAAAGAAAGATCGAGCTTACTTTTTTTGGGTCCTCTTCTTGCTAAATTTGGAAAAGCATCCGTTAGAGATTCAGGAGGTTGTAAATTAGGCCATAGGCCTCTTGATACAATGTTTCAAGGTTTAAGAATGCTAGGAGCTGAAATAGACAAAACTAATGGATACTCGGTGAAGTCAAACAATAAACGTTTAAAAGGCACTAATATTTGGTTACTTGAGGCCTCAGTCACAGGTACAGAAAATTTGATAATGGCATCGGTATTAGCTGAAGGAACCATAACAATTTATAACGCTGCATGCGAACCACATACTCAAGATCTTTGCAACTTTTTGAATGCTATGGGTGCAAATATTGAAGGTATAGGAACAAATAAATTAGTTATAAATGGCGTTGATCAACTTAAAGGAGGGTACTGGAAAATCATCTCAGACCACATTGATATTGGTTGCTTAATAATTTCAGCTTTAGTCACAAAAGGGGAACTTACTATCCACAATGCAATTCCATCACATATGACACAAATAATCAATAATATCAAAAAATTTAACGCTAAAGTAGAAATAAGAGATCAATCAATTTATGTGCCACCAGATCAAGATTTGATCTGTTTAAAAAATTTTAAAGGAGATATTGATAAGGTAAATGATCAACCTTGGCCAGGATTTCCGGCGGATCTTATTCCTCAAATACTCATCTTAGCCATGTGCAGTGAAGGACAAATGAGAATATATTCAAATATGTACGAAATTCAGTTCATAGAACTTGTAGGACAGCTTTCAAAAATGCGAGCAAACATAACTTTAACAAATCCTAACCAGATTATTACACTAAGTAAATCAAAACTTAAATCTGATACAGTTTATGCTCCAACTATCCTACAAGCAACACATTCTTTGATACTTGCTGGTATGGTTGCTAGTGGTACAACAACTATTATTGGAGCAGATAACATATTTAGAAGATTTCCAAATATTGTGTCTGATTTAAACAAATTAGGAGTAAACATTTCTATTAAAAACGATTTATGAGCAATCAATACAAATTAGAATACCAAGAATTAACAAACGCACTTGGCAGTGATATTGTTTTTGCAGATGAACCTTTATCAAAACACTCAACTGTTGGTATAGGAGGTCCTGCTGATATTTTTTGTACTCCCAAAACTAAAGATCAACTGATTAAAATCATAAAACTATCTCGTGAAATGCATCTACCAATTACAATGCTAGGGTGGGGTGCAAATACTTTAATATCTGACTTAGGTATTAGAGGGGTAGTGATAAGAAACATGGCAAAAGATATATCAATAATTGATAATAACAAAATACATAAACAAACCAACAACAGGGATTTATCGGGAAATTTTACTCAGAGCAGATGGGAACCTTTTGAAAATGAGGAAGTAACAAAACTCTATGAATTCAAAGATCTTGACTATGATGAATCAAAATCAGACAAAATAACTGTTATCATGGACTCAGGTGTTGATCTACCTTATGCAATAAACTACACAATATCTAACAAAATCACTGGATTACAATGGTATTCACGAATTCCGGGAACTATTGGTGGATCAATTTTTAACAATATTCATGGAGGAACACACTTTATAAGTGAAGTAGTTAACTCCGTTGAAATTATAGATGTAAATAATAATATTGTAAATTTACAAAAAAATGACCTTAATTTTGATTACGATAGTTCAAGATTTCATACAAGTAGGGAAATAATTTTGTCTGTAGAATTTGAATTATTTAAAGGAGATGCAGAAAGAGCTAAACATGTTGCTATCGAATGGGCAAAACGTAAAGCAATACAACCATCAAATTCTCTGGGTTGTGTATTTAAAAATTTAACTGCAGATCAAAAAGAACAATTAGGTTTACCAACAACTAGTTTTGGTTATGTAATAGAACATGTTCTACAAATGCAAGGATTTAGAATAGGAGATGCAAAAATATCAGACAAACACAAAGCCTTCATAGAGAATTTAGGAAACGCTACTGCTAAAGACTATTTAGCTGTGATACAATCGATACAACAAAAGACGATTGAAAAATTAGGATTTAAACCAGAATTAGAAATTTTTTTGCTTGGGGAGGGCTTTGAAAATGTTAATTAACCAATTAACTATACAAATCATCTTTCTTATCAAATAAACTACAATGAAAGAAATAATTTACTTAGCTGCTGGGTGTTTTTGGTGCTATCAACCAATTTTTGATAAATTGCCGGGTGTAATTAGCACAAGAGTTGGCTATATAGGTGGAAAAACTCAAAACCCAACCTACGAAGATGTTTGTACCGGTAATACCGGACATGCAGAAGCAATCGAGATTGTTTTTGATAACAATGTTATTTCATTAGATGAAATATTGGATATTTTTTGGCAAATACATGATCCTACTAGTTTAAATAAACAAGGAAATGATATAGGTAATCAATACAGATCGGCGATTTTTTGTCAAAATGAACAACAATTTAATATTGCTAATAAATCAAAGAGTAGAGTACAAAACAAATTTAGTAGACCAATAGTTACCGAAATTGTAATGGAAAAGAATTTTTATTCGGCTGAAGATTATCATCAACATTTTTACAATAAAAATCCTGTTCATCCATACTGTAGAGTAGTGATTTCACCAAAATTAAAAAAAGCAAGAAACCTTTACAAATAACAAAAGATAGTTTAAAAGTTACTTAATAAAATTTTAATTTAATATACTAAAAAATAAAAAATTGATTCATAAATAAATTTTGTATTAATAAGTATCGATAAATTTATGTACAATAATTTAACTGATGAGGAAAAGAGAATAATTATAAATAAAGGAACAGAGCCACCATTTAGTGGAGAATACTATGATTTTTGGGAGGAAGGTGATTATGTTTGTAAGCAGTGTGATAATCCATTATATAGTTCACAAGCTAAATTTGAATCTGGTTGTGGCTGGCCATCATTCGATGAATGCTATCAAGATTCAGTAAAAAAAATACCTGATCCTGATGGTTACAGAATAGAGATCCAATGTGCTAAGTGCGGCGGACATTTAGGACATATATTTTATGGTGAAGGATTCACAGACAAAAATACTAGACATTGTGTTAATTCTCTATCTATAAAGTTTGTGCGAAAAACTAAAGTCCAATTACACTAAAATTAAACAATTCAATATTTTGATTTGTCAAAAACATTTAGAAAAATTTCAGTAATTAGGTTAATAATCTAATAAAACTATGTTTTATTTTTTATATATAAATCGTATGAACAAATTCATACAAAAATCCATATTATTGTTTGGATTATTTATTTTAGTAACATCATTTAGTATACCTTTTGGTGTACATGCACAAACATTTAGAGAAAGAATAGATTCTAAAAAGCAACAAATTAAAGAAAAAGTAAATGAGCGTATAGAAGATAGATGTGATAGAGTTTTGTTTAACATTGATCAAAGAATAGATAGATATGATAGAAATTTTGAAAAAAATAGAAGTGCATATTTAAATATAAAAACAATAGTAACTAATTTAATTAGCAAATTGGAATCTCGAGGTAAAAGCGTTGATGAATTAAAAAATTTACTGAATGAATTTAATCAACTTGTGAACAAAGCTGAAAGTAAATATAGTGAATTTATAGAACAACTGAATAATTCTAAAGTTTACGCATGCGGTGATAGTGAAGGTAAGTTTAAAGACACAGTTAAAGAAGCAAATGTGACTCTTGCAGAATTTAGAAAAATTCTTTCTGAAATTAATGCATTTGTAAATCAAAAAATTAAACCAGCAATAGAAAAATTATAACAATAATTTTAATTTATATTTCAAGTCATGAAAAAGTTGATAATAATTTCTCTGGTTTTGGTGGGTATATTGGGAGTTATTTTAGTCATAACCGTTAACAAAGGTTTTGTTAATCCAACGTATATGTCTATATTAAACGAAATTGATAGTTCTATAAATGTATTAAATGACACTGTCAATGATTTTAATGATCTAGATGTATCAGATATTGTATACAGTGAAAACAACAGCAGTATTGATACTAAGAATAATTATGATAAATCTAAAGAAATAAATGATTTAGAAAACTATTTATCGTCACTCAATGAAATCACAATTTGAAGAAATAGATGAAAATGGCATTTTAACTGACTGAAAAATAATTTCATAGTATCATATTTGTTCCATCTAATTAATATAGATTTATAATTTGCTCGTAGAAAAGCCGTAATAAAAAATCTGTTAATTAAAAAACTTTGTTTTGTTGGGATTTAAATACACTGTTTAATAGTTATAGAGTATAGGTTGACATATAAAAAACACAT
>CALDYZ010000002.1 GCA_937944235.1 Candidatus Dojkabacteria bacterium
GCCTTCTATCTTCTAAAAAATTAAAATGGACATTGCTAAATAAAGTATACACACCTAGTGTTATAAAAAAGACTGAAAGTTTTATTTTTTTTATAATATTTAATTTCAAAAATTTTGGATTGAACTTGTCATAAAGCGATTGTAAAGTTAACAAATAGATAATAAACATTATTGGATAAAAAAACCTGTTCCCGAAAATCAAGTTTGAAAAAAAACTTGAATTATACAAAAATCCTCCACTTATTGAATGAATTAATAAACTTATCAATAAATAACTAATTGTTAACCAAAATAATGTACTTTTTTTATACAAAAATATAAACAGTAAAATCGGAGTACCAACACTGATATAAAAAATTAGCCATGGTAAACGATCAAAAAAATTTGATATGTTAAAAGCTTGTTCACCTGACAAACTGTAACCAGAGCAATAAAAACAACCATAAAGGTGTTTGTTGATTAATAATATAAAGCAAAATATGAGACCTAAATTAAACAGATATAATAAAAATTTGCTAAAAATTTTTTTATCATGCTTTTTGTAAACTTCATAAAACAAAAAAATTGTTAAAACAATAATAAAAAAAACATTGGTGTATTTTATAAATATGAGCATCCCACTAATAAACCCAAAAATGCTATAAAATATGGCATTTACATTTAATTCTTTATCATAAATGTATTTGATCAATCCAAATATGACCAATAGTATGACTAAAATGCTATTTTCAGATAAAAATGTTCTTAAATAAAAAGGAGTCAATGGGTATAAAAATCCCAATATTAAAAACCATTTTGGCAATCTAAATGAAAAAATAAAAAAAATTAGACCTAAATAAAAAAGTAATATTTGAAAAAGTGTAGTTGCTATGAGAAATAAATCGAAATTCTGTATATTTAGTAATTGGATAGGACTTAAAATTAATGAGTGTCCTAGATTGTATTTACTAACTTTTAATCCTTGGTGATTCTCAAACAAACCGTAGTCTTGGAATTTATTTTCAGAAGTTATATCTTTTAAATTTGCAATTAAGTAAGAGTTATATAAGTAGTTATGTTCGTCAACAGTTGTATAAAATCTAACAGGTATAAATACACAAACAAATAACACAGAAAATAATAATATGATATGAAGACGTTTAAATATATTTATATTATTTTCTAAACTTATAGACATGAGTTGTTTTAATTAAATTAGTTATAAAAAAAGTGCAATGTAGTAAACTTTGATCAACCAACAGTTGACAACATTGTAAAAAAATTAAACATAAACCCAATTTAGTATAAAAAGTATACAACGCCGCAAACTGTTATTTATGAAAATTTTGATTAATAAATAATTGGATATTCGGTCTTAAAAAAGTTTTTTTGAATTATAAATGCAAAAATTTTGTTAAATGTTTTATAATTATCAGTCGATGAGACATTTTATTTTGTATTTATATTAAACTTTTAACAATTTTTTTGTGTGCAGTGGTAGTTCAGTTGGTAGAACGCTTCCTTGCCAAGGAAGAGGTCGCGAGTTCGAGTCTCGTTCACTGCTTGTTTTTGTATGAGCCTCATTGATATTAGATTTTATATCTTTTAGATCTACTGTTTATGGATTCATCCAGTAAAGTTATGATTGTTGGTGCTGGTAATGTGGGAATTTCTATAGCGTATTCTTTGGTAACTCATGAAATAGTCAATCAAGTAGGTATTTATGACATAAATACAAATCTAGCTTTAGGTCAAGTCTATGATTTGCAAGATGCATCAAGTTTTTTTAGTAGTACTAAAGTTAGTTTTATGGATTACAAAGATTTACATGATGGTGATATTGTTGTAATAGCATGTGGTAAAGCCCAAAATCCTTCACAAACTAGGATAGACTTACTAAATGACAATATAAAAATCGCAAAATCTGTTTTCAATCAGATCAATCAAACTAATAAAAATGTATATGTGATAGTGGTGACAAACCCAGTAGATATAATTACTTATTTTGCATGCAAAGAACTCAACTTGCCTGAGGGTAAAGTGTTTGGTAGTGGAACAGTACTGGATTCCGCGAGATTAAGATATTTGATTTCTGAGCAATTAAATGTAAACCCCATAGATGTAACAGCTTTTGTAGTTGGTGAACATGGAGATACGTCTTTCCCTGTATTATCAAATGCTAATATCGGTGGTATTAATATAGATAATTTCATAAACATAAACAAAGAATATTACAGAGAAGTAAATGAAAAAGTCAGAAACAGAGCATACGAAATTATATCCTTGAAAGGCTACACACAGTTCGGAATAGGGGTAGCTGTATCTCAAATGATTAGAAGTATAGTAAGAAATGAGAATAAAATATTTACCTTATCGGTACCTGTAAAAGGTCAATACAACTTAAATGATTTAGTAATTAGTATTCCTGTTCAACTTAATTATCAGGGTTTTAATTACGTAAAAGATCTAGTATTTAATGAAGAAGAATCAGATATGTTTTATAGAAGCGCAATACATATAAAAGAATCAATAAATTCATGCATGTGTGAATAATTTGATGTTTACTAATTTAAGTTATACTGATCAAAAATTATGTGTGGAATAGTTGGATTTAGTGGATCTAAGGATTCAGAAGCTTTAAAAAGAATGAATAATTCAATCTTTCATAGAGGACCTGATGATGAATCTATGTATGAAACTGATAACTTTTCTATAGGATTTAGAAGACTCTCAATTGTTGATTTGTCAAAAAATATTTACCCAATATACAATGAAGATCATAATATAGCAGTGTTTTTAAATGGTGAGATTTATAATTATGCTCAACTAGTAATTGAATTAGAGAACTTAGGTCATGAGTTTAAAACAAAATCGGATACAGAAGTCATAGTACATGGTTACGAAGAATGGGGAGAGGACGTAGTAAAAAAGCTCCGCGGTATGTTTGTTTATGTAATTCATGATAAGCGAACAGATGAGCTTTTTATCGCAAGAGATAGACTTGGTATAAAACCTTTTTACTATACAATCTTTCAAGATAGGGTTATTTTTGCATCGGAAATAAAAG
>CALDYZ010000003.1 GCA_937944235.1 Candidatus Dojkabacteria bacterium
TCCATTAGGAATAAAGTGATGATACACACCATTAGTTTTATCAAACCATACTAAAGATCCAAAGTTGTTGTTTTGCTTTTCCCAGTTGTTAATATCAAAACCCAACGTCTTAGGGTCAAAATTAACCAATTTATTCCTACCAGATAAAACCAAATTAAATTCGACTTCACTATCAAAAATCTTTAGCCATCTTGACTTTCTCATTTCTAATGCATAATTTTCATTTGCAACTGTAATATTACAGTTGCCATCTTGTGTATTACAAATATACTCAGAAGGTGTATCAAATTTATAAGATCTATAATCAAAGTAATTTTCTTCAAGGAATATTGGTATTTCTAGTATTTCATTAGGTCTTATTGATGGTATATTAACAGAGATTGGTTTATAAGCATTACGAACTTTCAAATCAACATCATTTATGAAATTTTTGTCTATAAAATTAACTTTTAAGTAACCACCAGATACTTCTTTTCCTGTGTTTTTTACCTTTACCTTCAAAACACCAGGTTTATATAAATAATCAGGATCTGGTTTAAATGAAAAACCAGATTTTTTTACAATTTCTTCACTAGATTTTGATATTTCATCTTTTAGTTTATTTAAAGCTTTTTTAGTTAATTCTTCAGTTAAAGTATCTGCCATAGGTACACCTAAATTTTCTCCTACTTGTTCTGCTAACTCTGCTGCTAGGTAATCAATTCCTTGATTCATTAGTTGATCAAAGTTAGGCAATGATGGTGGTAACCCTATCGCCGACTGCGCTATTGAAAGACCGGCACTTAACATCATCTTACATTCTGCGTTGCAAGGTACACCTAAAGCATTTAAACCTCCTGCTAATGTATTAACAGCAATATTTTTAAGTGAATTGTAAGTATTAGCAACATAATTAATAATCTTAACAATCGCTTTCACAAATTCAGGAATTGAATTTACTGCTTTATTTACCTTATCTAGGAACGATTCATTTGACGTTGTATATTCACTCGAAATGTAAAATTTATCACCTTTTCTTGCTAAGTAATTTGTGGTTCCATCATGATCTAAATATGTCACATCTTCTACATATACATAATGCCCTATAGGATTAAACCACTCAGATTGAAATTTAACGGGTTGATATTCTATTGATAACAACTCTAAATCAGAATTTATTTTGACTTCATGGTATTCATGAGTATAAACTTTGACTGGTTGTATATCTGACTTTCCGTATTTAACACTTACTTGTGATGAAGGCTTAAATGTAGCATCACACCCACCGTCAGTTTGATTTAAAGCTATGAATCTGATAAAAAATTCTAGAGGCTTATTTTCAACATCAATAATTTCTTTACTCAAAAACTTTATTTTATTATCAAGCTTTTGTGCCAAATCTGGATTAAAAAGTTTATTTATGGAAATTGCGAAATTATTATTTATATCTTGAAAATTTTTAATTGTCTCAGCTTTATTTTCAAAAATTGATGTATCAATCTTAAAAACAGGTGATGGATTATGTTGTAAATCAACATCTTGAACTGCAATAATGTTATCCGTATTGAAACAAGAATTATCATTAAATTTAGTCAAAGCAACTTGCCATCTGCCATATTTGGGAAATTGATTTACTGGTAAATTATCTATATAAAAATAAAGTTCTGCTGATTTTGAATCTTTACCTACAAAAATTTTATCTGTTAGATTTGATATTTCTCCTAATTGTTTTGGAGCCAAACCAGAAGTTACAAGTTTTATGTCTTTTGCCTCAGGTACAAAATTTTCAACTGTCTTTTCTGAAACTAGCGATATTTCAACGTTATTAGAATAAAAATTATTATTACAATCTGATTGTGGATCTGCTACTCGTAAATAATACTTAACCTTGCCTGTATAGTTACCATTCAATATATTTTTAGGTATCACATTTGAAAAATTGAAACTAAAAATAGATTCATTATCTGCAACTTTAATTATTTCGATTTGCTCATTATGAATAATGTCCTTTTTACAATTTAAAGGAGTTAAAGGATACTGACTAATTTGAACTATGGCTTTTGGTTCGTTAAATTCACTCAATTTGAATAATAAAGTAAAATTTTTATTCGGATCTAATTCCCCTTGTTTAGCCCATACATTACCTGACGGCGTTTGAGCTACTCGCACGTCTAAATTGTATTGCTTTGTATTTGATAGTTGATCAAAGTTTTTTAAATTTGGATCAATGCCATATCTTGCTAAATCTAAACTCCCTATATTTTCTGCAACTTGTTTTTTATCATTTGTAAAAAAAGCTATTTGAGTATCTAAAATTTGTGAATCTCTAATCAGAGAATCAGTATGCCAAACAGTAAGTAGAGGTACTGATATAGTTGTAAAGCCATAAATAAACAATAGAAATTTGTTTAACTTTATAATTTTAAATATTTTTAAAATTAGCAAAATTACTCCAGTAGTAGCCAGCAGGAAAGAAACTAGGAAAAGTGTAGAGGGTAAGTTCAAGTAATTTAACGTTTTATCTGAATTTTTTAATTCATCTGTTAAAATCACTTCTCCTTCCGTCAAAGAAAATAATTTAGTAAAATTTATATCTTGTTCATTTGTATTTTGATCCTGAGGTAAATTTACCTCCAATCCTATTGTAGGTTGAAAATCTTCAATATTAGCTTGTTGCACAGACTGATTACTATTATTGCTTAGTATCGGCGGATTACTTGGAGTAATGCTTGGTGATGGTGGCTGAGGTAACTGAGGTTGAACTACATTAACAGTAAAATTAACCACTGCAGAATTAACACCAAAAGCATTTGTTGAATATATATTAAAAGAGCTATTTTCACCTAAAGTCTTTACCAAAAAAGTACAAGATCCAAATGAATTCACAACATTGTGAATTTCTGCATTGCCATTAACTTTACTAATATTGCATGATAGATTGCCTATCATGTCTGAAATCACAGCTTCTACATTTACATTAGAATTGGGATCAACAGAAATAGTATTGTTGTTAGAGCCATTAAGTTTTATTATGTTTATTATAGGTTCACCAGAATATTTAACTGGATTGGTTATTTCAAAAGTTCCACCTCTAGGATTTGTCGCAATAACTTTTGCAGTTGGTTCATTTAAAGCAGTATCACTTCTTAAACTAATTTGTCCATAACAATAAGCAATATTTGGAGAATTGGTTTGAGGAACAATGATATTTATATTTTGATTAACGTTTGGTCTAATACTTTCAAATTTACAATTTGTAGGAATTTCACTTGGGAAAAGTTTAACAAAAACTTTAAGATTTGTTCCTATTTGTTGATAAGTAAACCTCTCTAAACTTATTGCATCAACCTTGCCTGGTAAAATAAAGATCATAAATATAGTAAGGACTATAGTTATGAAAGAGATCATTTTAACTTTATTCATAAAAAGGAAGAAATTAAATTTAAAGTACAATTGTATTATTAGTTACGCTGAAAATTAAGATATTCTTTATATTTATATTAGTGAATTAATGATTTTTTAATATTAAAAAAAATCAATTTTCATTAAAAATAAGCAAGAGTATACAGTAGAAGTAACTATTAACAGCAATATTATACTAAAAAATAATAGATAAATTTAGATTTTCTAGTTGTTTTGTATTGCTAAATACATGTATTTTAAAGTAATATTATTTATTCAGATATAAACTAAAATGTTTTATTTCACAAATAGAATATATTGATTTTTTAATCATATATGAAAACTTGATTTATTTATGTATAAAAAATTGCACAAAATTTGATAGAAAAAACTTCATTTGTCTTTAAAAACATCTAACAATTTTGTTTTCCTAGTAAACTTCCTATTTTTAGTATTACTTATTTACAGTGCAAAATATTCATGACGTTCGGAAAATATCTATATTTAATTTATATGTGCAATAGATGAAAATATATCCAATTAGCAGGTAACCGAACTGCTTATAACAAATCTAATATCATAAAAAGTGAGATGATATTTTGATTTTTGATGATGATTCTTTTATAAATAAAATACTCATTTCCATATTTCGATGGGTTCTGATTTTACTATCATATCCACATATCATAAATACTAATAATTTAATTGATAATTTTGCAGGTTTATCAAAAATCACTGTATTTTATTTTAGATTTCTTTTTACTTAGAATAAACTATAACTATGTGTTGACATGATCGTTAAAAGAGTCGATACTAATCATCTTTTTACAAAAAGACATGTCACAGGCACT
>CALDYZ010000004.1 GCA_937944235.1 Candidatus Dojkabacteria bacterium
TTTTAAATTAGCTACATCTCAGGGATTATGGAAAAATCTATTAATGATAAGTATGTTCTGAATGTTTTAAAATCGTATCAACAGTTAGTTATATCAGCTTCAGTATTTATTGATTTAGGTCAAAAAATCAATGGAATAAAATCTTTAAAAGAGTTACTTAAAGTATTTGCGGATTATGATAAAAAGTTTGATTTCTTGAAAAAAAATTTATCCTGTTTAAGGGTTTTAAGCGATTTATCAAGAAAAAAACTCAACACTCAGAATTTATTGACTAGCACTTTAAGTTATTATAGAGCTTTTTTGCTGGATCAAAAAAGGGTAAGAACATCTTTAGCTAGTCTTAAAAGTCTGTACAATAACGTTTCAGACAATATAGATATATATGAAGATCCAGATTTGTTGTTAAAAAATATACAAAAAAGTATAGCCATACTTTCTAGGTTTTTAGATTTTTCTAAGCAATTTTTAATGAAATTTGTGAGATTTTTTGTTGATTTGGTAATAAAGTTCATAGTAAAGCAAGCAATGAGGGCATTGATTAATTTGTTGTTACCAATACTGCCTTTTATAATAGCATTTTGCTTTTGTGTTATATTGCTTGTCATAGTTGTTAATTCATTCAAGGATGATCCTGTAGGTTCGTTCAATAAATACTGCCCTGGGGGCACTTGTTCTTCAGACATGGTACAGTTTCTCAGAAACAGAGCACCCTAGAGTTATTTTTTATCAATTTGTTCCGGTTCTACAAATTCATCCAAATTTAAACTTTCCTGAGTTGTCGGGTTGCTTGAGTTATAACTATCCTTTAAAATTTCCGACTTTATCTGATTTTTTGAAATGTTATTACTATCTGGGGATACGTATGATAGATAATCCTCTATAATTTCTGTCGTTACTTCCGGTGTCTCTGTTTCATTCTTATTTAATAAGTTTTGTTGACTTACTGTTGAACTACTGTTAGTGTTGTTTTCTGGTTTGACAAAATCAAATATGTTTTCTTGATATTCTGTTTTTGATTTATTTTTATTGAATAATTTAGAAATAATAAACCATGGTATAAACAGCAAAACAATAGTTACGCAGCATATAAGTAAAATTATACCTATTGAATTTCGTGGAATTTCGATAAAACCTACATTTATTTTGTCTGATATTGTAGATTGAACTTCTTCTATTTTTTTTATAAAAAATGTTAAATTTAATGAACCTTTTTTACCCTCAGTGTCGGTAATTTCGGCATATATCTTTTGCTCTCCTATTTCCAGAGGATTGTTTGGAGTGCATACAAATCCAAATTGGTCTATTAGACAGCTGTCCAAATAATTAGAACCATTGATTTTGAATATAAATGATTCTGTGTTAATTTTAGATTCTTTTGTGCTTGGTAAAAACTCTCCAGAAATAGCAGGACGTCTTTCATAAATATTAGTACCATTTTGTGGAATAACATTTACAATTAATGTTTCATTTTTTTCTTTTTCTAATAAATCTGATTCTATTTTTGTTTCAGTAGAGTCACGCTTGATTGAAAAAATAGATGATGATCTGGATGTTGAAACACCCAGCTTGTCTGTGACTTCGATCAACAAGTAATATAACCCATCTAGTATGTCATCAATATCTATAGTTAAATTTGATTTAATATTTTCTTCATTTAATCGTCTTACTAAAAACTTATTTTCTTGATTATCTTTTTCAACTAAATAAATGTTTATAGAAGATATACCATCAGGGTCATATACTTCGAATACTATGTCAAAATTTTCTTTAACTGTTTGACTTATATTGCTTAAAATGTTGATTTTGCTAGGTTTATTTTCTATTGTTTCTTGAGTAACTGGTACTGATTCATTTTTGTCTGTTTGATTTTGATGAATTTGATCGGGAGTAATTATTCTACTGTTGCTATCATTTTGATTCGTTTGAGGTGGGTTTTGTGGTATTGGTTTATTGATGATCAAATTAAATTGTTGAGTAACCTCACCACTCATGTTATCTGATACTCCTATTATTATCCTGTATTGGGCAGAGTGAACTCCGTCTGGCAAATTTCTGGAGTTGTTATTTGTATACAGTAGTCCACTACTAGAATTTATGCTTAAAAAAGGAGCTCCTAGTATTATACGGTACTCAAGCGCATCATTTTGAGCATCTGTAGCTATAATTTGATAGCTCCATTGTTCAGTTTCATTTATCATTAATTTATTTGGAAAACTTATTATTTGTGGTAAAGTATTATTGTTTACTAGTCTTATGCTCCTACCATTACAAGCTAGATAGTTCTCACTATTGTACTTGAAAGTGACACATATTTTAAGACAGTAGTTGCCATCTTGAATATTGTATGAAGATTGAGTACTGTTTGTATTCCAATTAATCGAAAATGGATTTGGACTAGATGGTCCAATTGAGCTGGGAGCTATTTCAGCTATTTGGTTAATACAAGATGCGTTATCATTTAAAGTTACAGTATATGGTATTTGCGTTTGTTCGTTATCGCTCATCAACCAACTAATTCTAACATTGTTGCGTAAAATGGTATTTGGTGCTGGAGATATAACTGATAACTCGTCAAATGGATCTACTACTGGTTGAAAAAAATTTTGAGCAGTCGTTTTATACCAATAACTAAAAAGGTTTATTGATAAAAAACATATTATTAAGATTGTTATTAAATTTATAATTTTGTTCATAAAGTAAAATTTTTCTATATGTTATTATAGCTTACCTTTTAATGTATCTATAAGATTTATGGCATTGTTTGTACTTACAATGTTATTTTGTGAAATTGATTGTAAATTTAGTAATTTAATAAATTCTGTATAAATTTCTATTCCTTTACTCATACTCCAACTTTCAGCATATGGTAACGATTCATTAAATACTTTTAAGTAAGGATCATTTTTAAGCTCATTAGACATATCTTTTCTGGGATATAGATGACCAAAAAAACCATAATATTTTTTAATGTTTTCGTGTAATTTAGTTTGTTGATTAGATTCATTTAACCACTCTAGAAAATCCCAAGTATTGGAGGTGTAGGGCCTGTTTAAGGGTACTAAATTACCCCAATAATCTACCCAATTGTAAATAGGCTGGGTTTGTCCAGGCAGTTGAGGAATTTGAGATATGCCAATATCTATATCGAGGTTAAAGTTCCTATTTGCTGTTAAATATTCTCTAAGTCTGTATGATGTAACAGGTATCATGGCTAATTTCCCTTCAATAAACATTTGTGAATCTCTCGGTAAATTTGCATTCCAAGTACCATCCGATTGATTTGTGAAGCTTTTATAGTACTCCAATGAAGTTAAAGTATCGGATGATTCTGCAAAAATGGCTTGATCCTGAGAGTTGAATATTGGTACTCTATTTTGTCTCATTATGATAAAAAACATCTCTACGGGGAAACTAGTATTTTCGGCATACCCTAAACTAAAACCAGCTTGTACTATATTTCCGCTATTTCTTACCGTCAAGTTCTGTGCTAAAGATTTAAAACTTACCCAGTTGTTAGGTGGTACTGATACAGCAGCACTTAGCAATATGTTCTTATTATATGCAATTGCTAGTGTGTCAATCCATAGAGGTAGACCATATATTGCTTTTTTTCTTTTATTAGCAAAGTCTGTTACTATACTTGGATAATATACAGATTCAAAAGTATCAAAATCTATGTTAGGGCTTGGTCTAACATAATTTTCATAGTCAGATACCCAAGAATTGTGTACTGAAAAAATGTCAGGTATCTTTACTGGATCGTTTTCTTTTAACACTCTGTTTATTTCTGTTCTGTAAGAGTCTCTGGCTTCCTTAAACGGAGCATCTGGCCATTTGTTAACATATTCTATTTTAATCCCAGGATTTAATACCTCATATTCTTCGATCAATGGTTCTATAACTTGTTTGTCAAGAAAGACTCCCCACCATTGCAATATTATATTTTTGTTTCTATTTTCAGGAGAAGGAGTAGAAGAATCTCTACTACTACTAGTAGTATCTATGTTTCCTCTATTGTTATTACTTCTGCCACCGGTAAAGAAGACTATTAATGCTATGATTATTATAAAAATTAACAAAGAAACAACTAAGAGAAAGGGCATCCTAGTTTTAGGTTTAGGTTTCTCATCTTTTACTAGTACTGGTTCTTCTTCTATTTCTTTAAGATATTCTGGTTGTTCATAAAAATCTGCCATTCTTTAACTAACTTGTAACAATAAGTAACAATAAACTTGTTTACTTATTGATTATATATTAAAAACATAAATATATGAACTTTGGAATCTTTAACTATTTAAAAATCACTTCAGATAAGTAAAGAACTTCATTAAACTAAAGATTAATTGCAAAATTAAAATTAATATTTTATATTGGTTTTATAAGTTTTTCGTTATTATGGCAAGTTTGTACGATGTGTCCAAAAATTTCAGATTGTTGATAGTTGGATTTTTGATATTTTCAATCTTTGTTTTTTTAAGTGATATCTATTCTAAAGTACAGCGCAACTCACAAAGTGATTTAATTGATGCTATAGGGTCTAGAAGGTTTTTTATGAACCCGGACAGGGTCTTTGGTGACATTTCGCCTTTATATCTTAAAAATTTATCAGGTCTGACATATAACACCAAGGATTTTACTGTAACCGGTTTATACCCAGAATTTCCTGATGTTGCTTATGTTTATCAGATTGAAGAACCCAGAATCCGGGCCAATACAGCAGAGAATGTTATGAAATCTGCTAGTTTACTGGGCTTTAAAGACTTAATAAGTGATAATGATTCCCTAAATTCATCGATATATAGATGGTTGAGTGAAGATGCCACTAAAGAATTGACGTATGATTTTACTAAATTGGAATGGAAATTGCGTACTGATTTTAGGAATAATTTAATAGCTAAAGCAAGTAAAAGGTTATTCCCAAGACCAGAGCAATATATATCTCCAATGATGAATATGTATAGACAATTAGGTTTTATGGGATATGGTATTAATGCAGGAGAAACAGAAATTAAATTGGCTATATTAAACGTAAATGGCGAGTTTAGAGAGGTAAAGGATATTTCTCAGGCTGAGTATGTGTTTGCATTTACGAGAAGAAAACTATTGTTGGCTGATTTGAAACCTAAAGAATTACTTCCTAAATTGAAACCCAATGAGAGATACCCAGAACCAATAAGTGTTGTTGTAATGAAGGATGATCCCAGAAAGGGTTCTATCAATGTTTTAGTTACAAATAACTTAGGTAACTATCAGTCGGATTTACTAGAGTTAAGTTATGTAGCTTTTAATTATTTAACTAATTCTCGTGGTGCATATTTCATAATTACTCCTGAAGAAGCTTTCACTGATTTATTTACAGGCAAAGGATTTTTAAGATTTATAGGTCCTGCCAACGCTGACTTTTTTGAAAATTATACAAACATGAGATTGACGAGGGTACGTTTTGATGCTAGCAAAACGATTCTGGCATATTATGAACCAGATTACTATCAAGACAAGGGTCTCATAACTCCAATTTATGTATTTCGTGGTACTGCAGAGTTAGAAGATGGTAGATTGGCAACAGTGATTTTTTATGTTGATGCAATAAAAAGAATATGAAAATTGCTGAATTTGTACAAATGCTGGAAAGTATATCAAAAATCTCATCTCGTAACAGCATTGCCGAATTTATTTCAAGACAATTTTACAATATTGATAAAAATTGTATTAGCTCCTTTTTTTATTTATTGCAAGGCAGGTTGGGTCCAAAATATTTAGATATAGAGTATAACTTTTCTGATAAGTTAGTCATAAAGAGTTTTGATGTGTATAAAAATGAAGTTTTAGATTATTTAAGAGAATATGGGGACTTAGGTGACGTTGTAATGAAAATGAAACTAGAAGGTAAATTGAATCAAGTGAAGAGCATATTAAATGATTCACAAATATTGAACGATAATAGTAGTATCTTAGATTTATTGACTAGTTTGCAAAGTTTAGCTGGAATGTCTGGTAAGGGATCCCAAGAAAAAAAATTATTCACTTTTTTAAAGATTATAAGTTCAGTTTCTCCGTTATCTGCTAAGTATATTGTTAGAATTATTTTAGGAGATTTAAGATTAGGAATTTCTGAAAAAACTATTTTGGAGTCGTTCTCTTTTTTTTTAGTTGGAGATAAATCATTAAAAGAGGAAATAAATTATGCTTATGGTGTAAAT
>CALDYZ010000005.1 GCA_937944235.1 Candidatus Dojkabacteria bacterium
CAAATACTATCACTGGCATTTGATTACTGGATGAAAGCAGATTTAGTTACAACAACAATGGAGCGAATAGATTTTAAGTATGAAGGATCAATCTGGCATACAGATCAAGGAAAACAATATGGAGCAGGAATCACAATAGAAAAAATATTAGTTAAAGGATTTATAGCCTCAATGAGCAGGGCTGGCACCCCTACAGATAATGGATATGCAGAGAGATTCGTTGGAATATTCAAGCATGTCGTTGTTAGAAAGCAAAAATATTAAACTATAGGTGAATTTTTAGAGGTTGCAGAGAGATGGATAAACTTTTATAATTACAGAAGACTGCATGAAAGTTTAGGACGGCTATCACCTGCAAACTATGCTATCCAGAATGATATGCAAGTTGTACCTTATTTATCTAATTTGTTTGTCTGATATTTCGGGTACTTGACAATGATTTAATGTAACCAATGAATTTGTATAAAGACTTAGCACTTCCAAAAAGTGATCAGAAATATCCAAACTTTTGCCACTTTTTATCAAAAAGTCTAAGGTTTTTTGTATTTCTTTAATTCGATCCTGTTGAGTTTCCAATAACTTTTTGTTGATTGAGTATCCTTGAATTAGATAATCTTTTAAAATATTTGTAGCCCACTTTCTAAATTTCATAGCCTGTTCGGAATTTGTACGATAGCCAACTGCTAAAACTATATCTAAACTATAAACCATCACTAGTTTATCAGAATTAGGAAAGTGCACTTTTTGCACATTGCTTTGTTTATCAACTTCAGATTCTTTTAAAATCTTGTTGATATGCTTGGTAATAACCGTTCTATCTTTATTGAATAACAAAGCTATTTGAGACTGTGTAAAGCAAGGAGATTGTTTCCCTTAATAATCATATTTTCTCTGATTGTTCCATTTTCATCTCTTTTGATTTCTTTTACTTCTTGTTCTCCGTCTTTGGTAAATCTCTTCCAGTTTACTAATGCTTTTGGGTCAAACAATCTATCAATCTCATCATAAGCTAAAACAGAATTGAAAAATATCTCTTTTCTTTTAGCTTTTTTTTGTTGGAACTGTCCTGCTTTTTCATCATACTCAAAATAAGTATCAGTTCCTTCTTCTGTGCTTTGACCGCCTTCCAGCACACAATCTTTGTATGGCCAATCCAAAACTACATCGTTGGTGTCTTTGAGGAATTTCTTTCCATCAGTGAGTCCTATTCTATTTTTGTAAGCCGTATAGCTATTATCTACTTTGTTTTCTTCCAGGAAAAACTTAAATTCATTTGACTTGAATACAAAAAAATCATCAACCTGCAGAAAAAATTTAGACTTTAATTGATCATTACTAGCAAGAAGTTTAAGAATTAAAGGATCATTATGTTCCGCAAGATCTATCAAAAGTATTTGATTAAGCTCAACTTTTTTAGTTTCATCATCGATATACCACAATCTATCATCACTTTTTAAAGTTTCTAAAATCAATTGTTTCAAGGAAGTTACCTGCATAAATTCTGATTGTAAAAATTAGAGAAATTTCAAGAAAAATAATTTATGCACAATCACACAGGCCAAGCTACTAAAACTTATATTAATTTTATCAAATTCAGATCAAAAAACATACATCAACAAACTCTTCAAATATTCATTTTCTGGATGAAACACATTTATAGGATGATCAAGTGCTTGTCTGTGCTTTGAGATAATCCGTCCACTTTTGTTACTTTGTCTCAAAGCATCGAACACAGCTTTTTCAAACATGTCAGAACTAACATGATAAGAACAAGAACAAGTCAACACTAAAGTATTAGGTTTAACTTTTTGAAAAACTAAATAATTCAACTTTTTGTAAGCCTTTGTTGCTTGAGGTACATCTTCTCTCTTTTTTGCAAAAGCTGGAGGATCAAGTATTACAATATCATAGTCATGTAAATTATTTTGATTAGATACAAATTCAAATACGTCTTCAGCTATGAATTTGTGATTTTCAAGGGGGATATTATTTAATATAAAATTTTGTTGAGCAGAATTTATTGCATGTTTAGAGATATCAACCGTGGTAGTATGCGCATTGTTTTTTGCAGCATAGACAGAAAAGCCTCCATTGTATCCAAAGCAATTAAGTATTTTTTTGCCACCTGCCAAACTACCAATCAACGATCTCATTTCTCTCATATCTAAAAATAACCCTGTTTTTTGTCCATTTACAACATCAACTTCAAACAATAAATTATTTTCTAAAACTTTGATTGTTTTTACATCATTTACTGATTCAGCTGAATACAAAATTTTGTTAACTATCTCTAAACCTTCTGACCTTCGCCCTTGATTATTCGATTTTTCGTAAACTAAAGTTATATTCTCTCCTAAATCTTTAGCAACAGTTAATAATTCTTGAACAACAATATCTTTAATCCTTTCAAATCCAAATGATGAAATCTGCATAACCAAGTAACTATCGTATCTATCAACTGTTAGCCCAGATAGACCATCTCCTTCAGAATTTATGATTCTATATGCATTTGTAACATTATTATCAAAAATCAAGGATCTTTGTACCCAAGATTCTTTGATCTTATTTTTAATAAATACTATTGGATCCACGTCATCAAAATTTATCATTCTCACACTTATAGAATTTGAAGGATGATAAAATCCATATCCCAAAAATCTAGTATCAGAGCTATACACAGCAACTATATCACCAGCCTTTAGATTACGATCTTTGCTTGCTACTGCCCCAGAAAATATCCAGTGATGTTTTTGCAAGATTGGTTTTTCTTTTTGAGATTTTAAAAATATTCTTGAATACACATTTTTTGCTTTACACTATCTAATTTTACATGTTAAACAATCATATATCTACTGTGTTAAACTCACTATTGTAAACACAACTTTTTTATATTAATCTATAAGGAGA
>CALDYZ010000006.1 GCA_937944235.1 Candidatus Dojkabacteria bacterium
AGAATTAGCAGATATACCTTTTGTGATATTAAATCCTACAAAGAAAATTACTCAACAATATTTCATTACAGAAGTAACAAAGAAAGGTTTTGAGTTTAGAATAAGTCAAGAAGCTGAGGAAGAAATACAGTTTGTGTGGAAAGTGAAATTTTAATTAGTTTATTAGTTAATATAAACTAATCACCATAGCTGCTCAATAAGTAGTAAAAATTTTGATCTCTTAATTGTTATGTGTAATTGATTTGGTTATAATTTCTTAACAAGTAATGGTAATTAGTCGTATATGACCAAATATTCTCGAGTTGGTAATGTCTCCAATTTGCCTGATGTTTTTAAACTAGCTACAAAATCAAATATAAAAGCTGTATATATAAGCACATTGTCAATAATAATTGTTATAGTATTTATTACTATTTTGGTTATCTACTTACAAAATATCTTTTCCTCAAATAAAAATTTTAACAGTTCTTCTACATACGAAAGTTTTGTAAAAACGTTACTCAAAGAAAATGTACAAGTAGTATTGGTGCAAGATCCAAATTCAATAAGACAAAGCAACCCCCAAAGTGGAGATTTTTATAAGGAAGCACAAAAAGATGATGTTGTTTTTTTATTACCAAATCACAACTTAATAATTCTTTACAGGCCATCTGAAGAAAAAATACTGTCAATAGCAGAAGTAAACTAAATTATGATAATAAAATCAAAAAAAAGAAAAAATTTTTCATTGCTTAAAGCAGTATTTGGAGCAAGTTTTGGTACTTTTTTTTGTAGATTTACAATTATTGTTCAATTTATCATTATAGTTTTGCTACTTAACCCACAAAACTTAATAAATGAAATATACAAATATCAAGCAATTAAAGCTATACAAGACAATCTAAAAAGTGATGAAGTTAATCCTATATTAAGCGTTATAGGTTATGATCAAACAATTCCTTCAGTTGAAACTCTAAAATCACAAAACATTTACCTAGCTGAAGTTTACAAAGATGCTCAAAATGGTGATGTAGCAATAGGATTTGAGAAAAGGACTATAATATATAGACCTGGTAACGGGAAAATAATTTATGACGGCCCATCCCCAAGTCAGTTATTTGAGCAGCATAAGCAAAAACTGACAACAGAAATAACAAAATTAGCAATAACCAACAATATACTTGCTGCTCAACCAAATTATGCTGCAGTAAATATAACAATTGTTGATAATGATAATTTCGCTACTTTCAAAAACATTCCCGGAGAAATATATAAACTGATCGAAATTGGTGATGTAATTGCAACATATTATGATTTAAAAGTTCAAATATTATATAGACCAAATACAAAAAACATCATTTATCACATGAAATATTGAGATGAACAATAAAAAAATAATTATCTTACACGATTACTTTCTTTACAAAGGTGGAGGAGAGCGACTTGTAATAACTTTAGCAAAAAGACTAAAAGCGGATATTTGTACAGCATTTATATCAAAAGATGCATTTGATCCACGCGAATATGGAATAAATACAATACAGCTGTACAAAGAAAGTAAGTGGTCTAAGATTCCAGGTTTCAGGTATACGCAAGTAAATCTAGCTTTTTTACTAAAAACAAAATTTCTAAAAAATTATGATATAGTTATCTATTCAGGCGACTGCTTGAATGCAATACTTAATGCAAAAGGCAAAAAAAATATAGCATATGTCCATACCCCTCCTAGACATTTATATGATAGTTACTACGATCGATTAAAATCTTACAGTTTCATAAAAAAATTAATATTTGTACCATATGCACACTTCAATAGAATTAGGTACGAATACTTAATAAAAAAAATGGATTTGCTTATCGCGAACTCCAACACTATTCAAGAAAGAATAAAAAAATACCTAGGTCTAAACAGTGTAATAGCATATCCACCATGTGATACGAGTAAATTTAAGTACATAGACACTCAGGATTACTATTTTTCATGGGCTAGACTTTATCCTGCAAAACGAGTAGACATGATAGTGGAAGCTTTTACTAAAATGCCAGACAAAAAATTAATAGTCGCATCAGGTGGTCCAGAACTTTCAAAAATACAAAAAATTGCAGCAAATCATCCAAACATAGAAGTTAAAGGTTGGATTTCAGATGTAGAATTATTAGAATTATTAGGAAAGTGTATAGCCACAATCTATATACCAATCAGAGAAGATTTTGGTATGAGTCCAGTTGAGTCAATGAGCGCGGGTAAACCTGTAATTGGTGTTAATGAAGGAGGTTTGCAGGAAACTATAATTCACAACAAAACTGGTATCTTGCTAAATCCTAAATTTACCATTGATGATATAGTGAGTGCAGTAAAACAAATGGATCGATCAAAAGCACTATCTATGAGAGCAAACTGTGAAAAAAGAGCACAAGATTTTACAGAAGATAAGTTTATTGATAAAATGAATGAGTATATTGATTTAGTTAGCAAAAATTTATGAAAAAAGAAATTATAAAAAATTATTTACCGCAAATAATAATAGCGTCTATTATTGTTTTGGGACTAGGAGTAATATTGTTGCTCGGCAATCAAAAAAGATCAGACCCAATGTTAGAATTCAATAGGTTACCAATAAATGTAATATCAATAGCAGAAAAAATAGGTTTAGATATTGAAAAATTTAAAACAGACCTATTGTCAGAAGAAGTTACAAATAGAGTTCAGGAAGATAAAGACTTAGGCAACAAATTAATGAACAATAGAGGTAGTACTCCAAGCTTTTTTATTAACGAACAAGCCTTCATCGGACAAAATAGCAAAACACTTCAGGAATTAGTGGAAGCATTGAAAAAGGAGGTAAATAGATTACTAGCAGAAAATCCAGACGGGAAGGTAAACGTAATTGAGTTTTTTGATTTCAACTGTATACATTGTAAAAATGTAAATCAGTTTGTAGATGAAATGATAGAAGAATTCAAAGATAATGAAAATGTACAAATATCAAAAAAAGTTTATCCTTTTTTAAGCTCATCATCTACATCTTATGCTAAAGCATACATAGCTGCACAAAATCAAGAAAAAGGGTTGGAATTTACCAGAGAACTCTTTAGCAGATTATGAGATTACATAGATTTTTTACTGAAAGGACAAATTTAGTAAAAAATTCTAGTGTTTTATTAAGAAAACAGGATTACACCCATATTAGAAAGGTATTAAGGCTAAAACCTGAAGACAAAATAATTTTGTTTAATGGAGAAAAAGAGTTTTTAGCAAAACTAAAAATAGTTGGTAAAGATCTGATTACAGCCCAAATACTCGAAGTTACAAGAAAAGAATCATTTGATGTAAAAGATAAGATAGAATTGTACCTCTTTCAAGCACTACCTAAAGCAGGTAAAATGGATTTAATAGTCGAGAAAACTGTAGAAATAGGGGTAGACAAAATAATTCCATTTGACTCCGAGTACTCTCAAAATGATCTTGAAAAGTCGATTAAAAAACTTGATAGGTGGACTAGAATTGCAATTTCAGCTGCCAAACAATGCAACAGGATCACAGTTCCAACTATACTTCCAGCTATTAAATTTTCAGAAATATTAAAGTATCAAAAAGATCTTGATGTATTGATTATGTTTACAATTAATAACGATATACCAAAACAAAATTTAAAAGAAATTTTAAAAAAAACAAAATACACAAAAGGTAATTTAGGATTTATCATAGGTCCAGAAGGTGGCTTTTCACCAGAAGAAACTCAACAAGCTTTACATTCAGGAATACAATTATGTCAAGTTTTTGCAAATGTTCTGAAAACTGAAACAGCAGCAATATCAATCACTAGTCTGATAAAGTATTTTACTGATGAAATCACAAAAAGCTGATAAAGAGTTATTAAGTATCAATATACACACCATTGGCATAATCACCTAATATACGCACATGTGATACTATCCGTTTTAAGTCATTAAAAGCTTTATTAAATTCATTAGACTTAATATCTGCTTGTAAATCTATGTAATAAGTAAATTGCCAGTGTGTATTGATGATAGGACGACTTTCGATCTTGATTAAAGGAATATTTTTTTTAGCAAAAGGTTCTAAACATTCATATAATGACCCTGACTCTTCTCCTAACCTAAACTCTAAAGACACTTTTTTTGATGTTTCAGTATCTTCTGTAGATATGTTATATTTATTGGTATCATTCGAATTTTTTAACAAAAAAAATCTAGTGTAGTTATATCGGTTTTCTTGTATGTTTCTTTCTAATATTTTCATACCATAAAAATTCGCTGCATATTCAGAAGCAGCTGCAGCGTATTGTTGTCTTGTTTTTAAATTTGAATATTTAGTTTTAATCATATTAACAGCTCCAGCAGTATCTTCATACTCTATGGGTTGTATTTCTGAATGAGAACGCAGAAATCCTTGTATCTGACCTAAAGCAACTTTATGTGAATACAAGTACTTAACATCAGCTAACGACGCTTCGTCAAAACCTATAACATGAAAATTAATTTTTAAGTATATTTCTCCTATTATATATACTGAATATTGAGTCAATAAATCATAATTCTGTACTATCGAACCGTATGTTGAATTTTCTATTGGAATTAATACTAAATCGGATCTTTTGTCAACCAAATCTTTAAAAACTTCATTAAAATTAGGTCTAGACACAATCTCACAATTGTCCCCCAACAAATTTTCAACAGCTATATGAGAAAAAGATGCTTTATCTCCTTGTATTGAAACTTTTGTCATAACAAGAATATATAAAATTTGAATCTGATATGAAGAAATAGTAGTGTAGAATTGAAAATTACACAATAGTTCTTGATACCTTTTCTAATTTAATTAAAAAATTAAATATGATATTACCCATATAATTTGATTATTTTAAAAAAGTTATTAAATACTATGAGCAAATCTTCACTTAAAAGCAATGAGCTATATGAATCATACAAGTTAGTTGGTATTGCATACTCTTGAGGATATAAACGCAGGAGATGTTAATTTTGGGATTTGATATGAAAAAATATTTGATTCATTCGAGTTAATACAAAGCACACCTGATCAAGATCAAAGAAATATTATGTTTGAGGATATAAAAAAAATAACAGATACAGCTATAGTTAAAGAAGTTGATCTGATGGTTTTGTATGATCACACACTTCCTTTTTTTATTAAATCAATACAATCTATATCTGATCAAAATCAACGAAATTCTATCTTTGAAGCTATACAAACAATTATTGATAAAGCTATAAAGAAAGGTGTTGATTTGTGGGCTTTGTTTGAACACACTTTCCCTGATTTAGTTAAAGTATTTGACATAACATCTGATCAAAACATCAAAGATTATGTCTACATAGCCTTATACAACTTTATAAATAACAATATATATAAACTTAGTAAAATGACAGAAATGAAGTATTTGTATAAATCCATTTTATCTTTTATTTCATTATATGAAAGAAATACAAACACAAATGACGTTAAATTAAGAGAAGATTTTCCAGATTGTACTAAACTTTGTAACAAAATAAGGCAATTTATTGAAAAAGATAAATTTTGAGCCACTGTAAAGATTTAGCTAGAGCTTTAATAACAGTTATAAATTCACTAGATAAGCCTAACTATATAAGTAGTTTATTAAATTTCCTAAACGAACGAATTGAACATTGATACGATACTCACAACAACCAGTACTAGTTTAACATACATACTACCATACTTTGATAAGTATAAAAAGTTCGACGGTGACAGCGATAGTACAATAGGAAACATTTTTCTTGCTTTATTTGGAAAACCAAAAATTCACGTTCATCGAAAAAACTAAGGAAAACCAAAAACTCATAAATATGAGATATATAATATATCAAATATTTATAAAGACCTGTGAAATTGAAGACAAAGCAGAAAAAACACAACTTGAATCAGATTTAAAGGTTATTATGGATGATACATGGATTTAAGAATATGATTTAAATGGAAAAACTTATTTAATACCTGATAATCTATGAATGAAGACCAGAGACAACAGTAAGAAAGCAACAAGAGTCGTAACTAACTTAAGTTACCAGCTTGAGAGAATATAGACATCTAAAAGATCAAGTAAATAGAGTACATTAAATCAATAAATTTTAAACTCATACACAGAACATAAAACACGTTATATCTTTTTTAGAGATTAATGCACATTCAACATTAATAGTACGTTTTTTGTGTCGGTTAATTCAAAACATAAATATTGCAACAATTTTATGACAAAAAGCAAAAAATTTATTGAACAAAAAATTACAATTAATCAATGAAAGTTCTTTTATATGAACTTTTTACTAAAGAATTCACAAACAAAAATTTAAGTAGGCGCTAGGAGCCAATTTATTGTATTTATGAATCTTAAGCTACTTTAAATCGATCGGGAATATTATCAAAGGTAAGATTCGCCATTGTTTCCAAAGCTTCCTCCTTAGTAATATTATATTTTTTAGCATAAAGTTCGTCAGTAGATACAAAGATTCTGTTATCCCAATCTAAGCCTAACTTACGAGAGGTTTGTTTTATCAATTCTTCAGTCTCTGCTTCAATTTCAATGTAGGTATCTAACGCTGGCCAAGAGTCTATAACTATCTCGCATCTATCAAGCTCCCAAGTTTCCCTATAGTTTTCTTGATAATTAGTTTCAACAAGTCCAAGTCCTTTA
>CALDYZ010000007.1 GCA_937944235.1 Candidatus Dojkabacteria bacterium
AATCATTGAAAGAGGAAATAAATTATGCTTATGGTGTAAATGCAGATTTATCATGTTTAGCAAACAAAATATTTGATATTAAAGATCAAATTGATAGCTTGACTTTGCATGATATAAGACAGATTCTAAAGTCTTTGTCTCCTAAAATAGGTATACCTGTTTTACCAAAACTCGTAGAAAGAGAGCTATCTCCTGATTCTGTTTGGAATAGGATACCTAGTCCTTTGGTTCAACCAAAATTAGATGGATTAAGAGGTCAAATTCATTATGATGGAAAGAATGTGTACATATATACTAGAAATTTAGAAAACGTGACAAATCAATTTCCTGAAATTGTTCAATCAATAAAAAAAATGAAAGTAAGTACAGCAATATTAGATGCAGAAATAATATCATTCAACCCTGTAACAATGACATATGGTTCATATCAACAAACTATGCAGCGAAAACGTAAATATGACATAGATAAATTTTCTGATCAGATACCAGTGGTAGCAATGTGTTTTGATGTGATCTACTTGAATGGTGAAAATTTACTACATTGTGATACATTATATAGATATCAAAAGTTATTGAATTTGTTTTCATCTATACAATCCGATAAATCAGTTATTAAGATTCTAGAAACTTATGAACCTGATTCTTGTCAGTCATTGACTGATCTTTATTATGAATTTATAGATAAAGGATTTGAAGGAATTATTGTGAAAAATAAACAAAGTGTATATGAACCAGGAACTAGAAATTTTCAATGGATTAAATTAAAGTATAATGCTCTAAAATCAAAGGTAGATACACTGGATTTAGTTGTTATGGGTTATTATTACGGGTCAGGAAGTAGGGCTAAAAGTGGTATCGGTGCATTATTGTGTGGTGTTATTGATCAAACTGATGAAAAATTTTATTCAATAGCTAAAATAGGCAGTGGTTTTTCTGATGAACTAATAGATGATTTGGTATCACTATTAAGTGAACTTAAGATTGATTTTCCAGATGATTTATATGTTTATGGAAATCAAAAACCAGATGTTTGGATCAAGCCTAGTCTTATCGTAGAAGTAGATGCTGATGAAATTACTAGAAGCCCAATATATTTGGCAGGAATTAACAGAAGTGTAAATTTACAAGAGGACGATACTAAGAAAGGTTTGTCTCTTAGGTTCCCAAGAATTAAGAAGATAAGGTACGATAAATCTCTGCCAAATACTGTTGATGAAGTTTTACAAATGTATAAAATTAGAAAATCTTTAAAAATCTAATCCATAAAAAGCGTACGATTGATGAGGTTTCACATTCGTTTTTATTAAATTTTGAGATAAAGTGTATTTTGTTATTCTGTCAGCTCCTGGCCTTATGTATGGATCTAGAATAAAACTTGAGTCTCTAATCAATAAAATCATAATTCCATTCGGATGTAATATGTAATTTTGCAGAGTTTTGATAACATTTTTGTGATTCAGTTGAAAATTTATATCACCTTGATTTGGAGCTAAGATTATAAATCTGTATCTTGTCTTTGTTGATACTGCTATATCGACAAATTCATAGAAATTTTCTGTCCATACAAAGACGTCTTTTATATTAATTTGGTATGATTCTGTGTTCAATGGTAAATACTCGACTTTATTGTTAAGTTGTACCTGTAATTGACAAATCTCAGGAATAAATCTATACACATTTAGACAGCTTGTATTTTGAGCATATTTTCTTACAATATCTAACAATTTAATTTCATCTGGAAACATACAGAATTTTAAATAAAATCTATCTGAATCAACAATAATTAATTTTGCATATTTTACTATATAATGGTAATGTTTATATATAAGCGATGAATACTGAAGGTTTAGTGGGTCTAACTGAAGAATTGGTAAAAAAAAATAAAAAGATTGGTTTATCCAACAAATCAATAGATACTTATTCACCTAGTTACATACGTATAGTTTTAACAAATGTTTTCAGTTTGATTAATCTGATACTAATTCCCTTACTAGCTATTTTATTCTTTTTTGGGTTATATAAAGAAATACTGGCATTTAGTACTTTTTTGCTGACTAATACTATAATTTCAGCATTTGATCAAATTAGGATAAAAAGAAGTTTAGATAAGTTAAAATCTCAGTTTGAAATTAAAACTAAAGTTTTAAGAGGTAAAAAAGTAACTGAAATTCCATTAAAAGACATAGTAGTGAATGATGTTTTAATTTCTGAAGTAGGAGAAAGTATAGTAGCGGATGGTAAAGTATTACAAGAAAAATATTTGCAAGTAGATGAATCTTCTTTAACAGGAGAATCAAATTATGTAAAAAAAAATATAGGAGATGAAGTAAGGGCTGGCAGCTATGTTGTAACTGGATATTGCGTATATAGAGCAGAAAATATTGGCAAATCTAATTATTTAAATAAACTAGGAAGTGAAGCATTGAAGTTTAAAGAAAAAAGAAGTAAGTTACAAAAAATATCAAATAAAATAATATTTTTTTTAATAGTTGCTACAATACTCGTTGGATTTTTGAACTTTGTACTAATGGACATGGAAAATTTTTCTGAAGAGCAAAGGTTACTAAGTATCACAACTATCGTGTCTTTAATTATTCCTCAAACTTTGATTTTTTTATATACCTTAACTTTTACTATTTCAATTCATAAATTGTATAAAACTGGAGTTTTGGTACAAAAAGGTGGAAGTATAGAAGACTTATCAAGAATTGACACTATTTGCTTTGATAAAACTGGAACTATAACTACAAATGAAATGAAAATTTTTGAAGCCAAGTATTTTAATTTAAATGAGGAGACTTTTGCAAAGTTTTATAATTCTTTATCTAAAAATATGAGTTTTGCAAACAAGACTCAGGATTTAATCAATAGGTACTATTCTTGTGCATCATTGGAGAGTGTATCTAATTTTAAAGAGATACCATTTAATTCAAAAATTAAATTTAGCTTACTACATGGAGAAATAAATAATAAACATATAAATATAGTACTTGGTGCTTGGGAGGTTTTACATAAATCTATTTCAAAAAACATATATTATGAAGTAAAAATATCAGTTGATACTGCTGAGTCAGAGGGATTTAGAGTTCTTTTGGCTTTATTTACAGATAAAATTATCAATAATGTAGATGAAGTAAAAGATTTCGAACAATTAAAAATAGAGGGTATTGATTCAGTTGTTTTATTTAAAATAGAAGAAATGTTAAACTTTGGTATAGTTGACATATTTAAACAATTACAAAGTCAAAATATAGAAATAAAAATTATATCTGGGGATAGTAAAAGGTCAGTGTTGAAAATATTATCGAAATTAAAGTACAAAGTTGATAAAGTTTGTGATCTGAGTGATGAAAGTATAGATAGTACTTCTTTTAAAATGTCGGAAATTGGTGTTTTTTGTAGAGCTAAGCCAGAAGATAAATTAAAAATAATTCAAAGCTTACAAGCTGAAGGAAAAAACGTTGCTATGGTAGGTGATGGAGTAAATGATGTCTTAGGTTTGAAATCTGCAGATGTGTCGATATCTTTAGAGTACGGATCCAAAATTGCTAGAGAAGTATCAGATATAGTTTTATTAAAAAATGATTTCAACAAGTTACCAAAAGTTTTCTTCGAAGGTGAAAATATAATAAACAATTTGAGTATATCTACAAAATTGTTTTTAACAAAGTGTTTTTATGCTATTGTCACGGGTGTATATTTTTCAGTTCTTGGTTTCGCCTATCCCCTTTTACCTAATTCAACCCTTATATTTAGTTTTTTAGGAAGTTCTGCTCCAAGTTATTTTGTAATATTTACAAGACAAAAAACAAAGGTTTCAAATAAATTTTTTACAGAAGTTTTTAAATTCGCAGTTTTGAGTAGTTTGCCAATATCTATTGGTATTATTTTGTCATATCACCATTTTAAGCATCTATCATATAGTGATATTTTTATAAATACTTTTATTGTTTTATTCGTTTTGGTTGCTAGTGTAATTGTCAGTTTAATTTTATTAATTAATTCAAATAGGATGAGAAAAACTGTAGATATATTATTTTGGTATACAGTAATGGTGCTAACGGGTTTTATACAAACAATTTATCCAGTTGTAGAAGATACAAGCACTATAAATTCGCTTTATGATTTGTCCTTTTTTCAAATTTTTATGAATGTTGTAGTGTTCATACTTATCTACTTCGTTGTTATAAAAACATTAAAACTAAGTAAATCAATATCGTTTTTTAGTAAAATACCCTTATCTTTAGTATTAACTTTATGCGGTCTTTTAATTATAAACATGTTTCCTTTTCATATATACTACAATGTAACGAGAATAAGGTTTGAATACTACATAATTCTATTTTTAGTTGGTATTGTTTTACTGTTTAGTTGTCAAATTATTTTTAAAATTTTACAAAAAATAAAAAAACTTTAGTCCATAATGCAGTATGTAGTTAATCACTTAAAATCACTTAATAGTATAATTAAAGATTAAACAGGTGCGTACTTGTTGTTAGATTTTTTATTTATTTAAGCTGAATAACAATGGAATACAGAGAAACTCTTACAGGAAAGCTAATTGAAAAGTTCTTAGAGTTTTTAAAGAAAGACCACAGAAGACCAGATGTTTCTATCGTTAGAAAAATCATAGGAGCAGTTTTTGCAAACACACCTATTGGGCCAATTTTAAATAATCTTATCGATGGAATGAAGTCTTATAATCAAATGGGAAGGATTGATAAGTACAAGTATCCTAAAGCTTACGAAAGATTAAGTGAATCTCTAATAGCAAATTTGAGTAGAGGTTTGGTTGAGTTGAGATATAACATTTTATCGCTCTTTTTTGGATTAGGTAATTTAGCATCAGGTGGAGCACTTAAGGGCCTTGTTGAAGGATTTACTTCTGTAATGCATGAAAGAAGATTAGGTTATGGTGTCGCAGGCATTAAAGGTAGAGTAGAATTACATGGTGGTTTAAACAAGTATTATAAAAACATATTCTTTAAACTAGGCTCTGTTTTAAGAATTTTCCCTGATACCTTAGCATCTATACCTTTAGCCACGGTCTTTGGTGTTAGTGGAGCTTTCTCAGGATTAGGTAGCACAATTGTGGGAGTAATGGATAAAC
>CALDYZ010000008.1 GCA_937944235.1 Candidatus Dojkabacteria bacterium
TCTTGATCCACAAGGCGATGCTTTAACATTTGGCGGTGTCAAGCAAATAAGAGGATGTGTTGGTAATCTGCTTCCTTCAAGAACTGAAACTCCTGCAGCACTTAGTCCTTACATTACTTGGGGATGTTGTCCTCCGGGCTATAGCGCTGCAACTGATCAAGATAGTGGTGGTAAATCTTCTGAAGGTCTAGCTAATGCAATGATTTGCTGTTATAACCCAAATAATGCATATTATGTTTACAAATATATTAATGATTGCGCATATAAGGCAAAGGATAATAAGCGAGGTGAAACTTTATTTAGAATAGATTCTTCTGAACCTAATCGAGCAATTAATCTTATTAGATATCTTCAAGGTGTAGGAGACAACCCACCTATAAAACAACATTTACCGAGTTTACCCATTGAGTTTCAACAAGTTTTTAACAACACTCCTATCGTAATCTACAAACGCAATAGGAGTGAAATTCATGGTGTTCCGATTTCTGTATCATCATATGGTATTGAAATACAACGTGAAGCATTAAATGCTCCTGCCAAAGTATGCAACAAGTCAGCTACATGTGCTGTTGTACAGAAAGATGAAAATACAAACGTAGTAGTTAGTGCATCTGATATATCAGTTCAAGGTAGAAGTATTGGTTCTTGTGTGAAATGTTACAATGATAAAGATGTGATAGGTATAGCTGGAAACAAAGTCTTGACCTGTGATTCTAAATCTCCGAATTTAGTAAAAGAAGTCAATCCCATTGCAAATGATATAAATTTGACTAAAGCTTGTTTAAATTCAGGAGAACCTGGAGATGCAGGTTATGAGTCATGTGCTTCATGCGTAGAAGAAGGAGGTATTTGGATAGGCATTGGTTGTTTTGATCCCACACCTTTGGGAATTATAACTGGAATAATGAGGATTGTTTTTGGTACTGTAGGTGGGATATCGTTAATATTGTTGATTAGAGCAGGCTTGATGTACATGGGTGGAAAAGAGGACGAGATAAAAAAAGCAAGAGAGCAAATAGTTTCTGTGTTCCAGGGTTTAATTGTGATGATATTAAGTATAGTAATACTCAGAGTGATTGGTATAAATATACTTGACGTCCTTCCTGTAGGTTCAATATAAAAATAATAATACAAAATTTTAAATGCTGGTTAATATGCTTGTTGAGAATATTAGGATGATTCTTTCAATGAAGCGGTTGTTGATTTTATGAAACAAGCATCTCAAGGCAAGCAATCAAATGTAGAAATTCATAATGATAATTCCACAAAGACAGTATGTGTAAGATCGAAGTACCGATTGATGAGTTTGTCGCTGGAGCAATAAACTATAGGTCAAGTTGTATAAAAGCTATAGCCTCAGTTACAAGCGGTTTTTTGCTTTAAATAGGAATGTACAAATTTCCAAGATACAAATAAAAGTGATGTTGTTATAACACAAGAATTTTTACATTGTATCAATAAAGTCTTATAATTTTACGAGTAATCAACTAAATATGTTTAAAAAAATAATTTTTATAATATTTTTACCGGTAATTTCGTTAGTTTTTTGGGTATATAACTTATTTATAATAGACGATAACTTATCTTTTTTGTTTACAGATTATATTTTTGTGAATTTGTCTGGAGTATTGGCAATATCATTTATGTCTGTTAATTTTTTGTTAGCATCCAGGCTAGATTTTGTCGAAAAAATATTTGGTGGATACGATAAAGTGTACAAATGGCATTTATATGTTGCTAGAATTGTTGGTGTAATGATAATTTTACATCCACTATTGATAATACTTTACTCTTCAAATAGTTTACAAAGTTTCTTGAGATCAGCTATTTATTATTTTATACCTAATTTAGCTAATAATAATTTAGCTTTATTCTATGGAATAATTAGTTTCTGGGGTGTTAATTTACTTGTATTTTTAACGTTATTTGCTAAATTGCCTTATCATATTTGGAAAAATACACATAGGTTATTTATAGTATTTTTTGTAACTGCCTCTTTACATTCATTTCTTAAAACAGGCAATGAAATGTTGATTTACAAAATCTGGCTTATTGCTCTTATCTCAATTGGAATATTAAGTTTTGTTTATAGAGAAATTATTTATCATTTTTTAAAGTCAAAAGTTTATAAAATTAAAGACTTAAAGTATTTAAATAATGTTGTTGAAATTACTTTAGATGACGATTCAAAAAAATTTGAATTTCATCCTGGACAATTTGTATTTTTATCAGTAATAAATAATAAAAACATATCATCTGAGCTTCATCCTTTTACAATTTCATCAGCGCCGGGAGAAAATTTGCGTTTTAGCGTAAAGTATTTAGGAGATTGGACACAAACATTATCTCAACTAAAACAAGATCAAGAAATTAAAATATGGGGTCCACATGGTAGATTTTTTCTAGATGATCAAAATAATTACTTAACAGAAAAAAATAAAACAATAATTTGTATAGGTGGAGGTATTGGTATTACTCCATTTTTGTCAATTGCAAGGTACTTAGTTAATAGCAGCAAAACAGTCGGAAAATTATATGTGCTTTATTCAACTAAAAATAAACAAGAAGCAGTTTATGAGTCAGAACTTAATTCTTTAGAAAATGATCAAATAAAAGTATTTAATCATTACTCTGAGGAGATGGGGTATATAGATGAAAAATTTTTAAAAGAAAATTTCGGTGAAAATTTAGAAATATATCGGTTTATGTTGTGCGGTCCAACACCTATGATAAAAAGCTTAATCAAAATTCTTAAAGCGAATAATGTCAAACAAGATCAAATTTACTATGAAGAGTTTAGCTTTAAGTAACGGTTTTATAATTTTTATAAACGACTTTTGTACAATATTCGTATACCTCTTCAAATGAAATAATTACTGAATCATTTTCATTTCTTAACTTGGCTTCTACTCCACCTGATGTAATGCTTCTTTGGCTTACTATTAATCTTATGGGTATGCCTATAAGATCAGAATCATTTAACTTTTCTCCCGGTGTCTTATCGAATCTATCGTCAAATAAAACCTCAAATTTTTGCTCAAGCAATTTTTGATAAAGCTCATTAGCTTTTATATAAGACTCGTCATCTGCATTTTTACTTATGGAAATCAAATGAATATGAAAAGGTGAAACTTGTATGGGCCACAGTATACCTTTTTCATCATTAAATTTCTCTACCAAAACTCCCATCAATCTTGATATGCCAATTCCATAACAGCCCATATATACTATTTTATTTTGACCACTTTCATCTTGATAATAAAAATTAAATGCCTCAGAAAATTTTGTATTTAAAGGAAATATATTGCCTACTTCACTTGTCTTGAAAACTTCATAATGTTCGTTCGTTTCAGGATATAAATCACCTTCCTTAGCTAATTTAACTTCATAAAATTTATCAGGTTTAGGTATATCTCTGCCCCAATTTACATTTATGATATGAAAATTTTCTTTGTTAGCTCCTGTTTCAAAATTTGTGAGATTTTCTATTGAATCATCACAAATTAATTTAACTGATTTGTCCAAATTTAATATGCCTGCATAACCAATAGGGGCACCAGTTGCCTTTACAACATCTTCTTCGCTTGCTAGATCTATTGATTTACAATTCAATAATTTTTTTAACTTAAGTTCATTTACTTCATAGTCACCTCTAACTGCAACAGCAATTATGTCGTTATTTTCAGTTTTATAAATCAAAGTCTTTACGCATCTTTCAACTGGCAATTTCAAAAATTTTGTCAATTGTTCTATACCTTTAATATTTTCGCCATAAACCTCCTCTTTAGGTTTATACTCTACTTCTTCTGGATCTACCGCTTTACTTGGGGCAACTTCTTTATTAAAAACTATTCCTTTGCTTGGTACTCTGAATACTGTATCTTCGCCAACATCCAGCTTCACTTGAAATTCATGCGAATAATCTGGTGTAAAGTCACCTCCGCTTGCCAGAACTACAAACAAATCCTCATTTAGTTTAAACCCCAATCTTTCAAATATGTTTATATATGCTTGCTTGACTTTTTCATAATATTGTTTAAGATCATACTCATCTTTATGAAAGCTATACAAATCTTTCATTAAAAATTCTCTACCTCTCAATATACCTGACTTTGCTCTCGCTTCATTTCGAAATTTAGTTTGTATTTGATAAACAGCAACTGGCAGATCATGATAACTTTGTATAAATTTCTGTACTAATGGTGTAACCGTTTCTTCATGAGTGCCTTGCAAGACATATTCTGTTGAGTTTTTTTGTTGTGAGAGTTTATTTGCTCCAGTGGTTTTTAATAATACATCGACTGTATCAAGTCTATTCGTTTTTTGCCATAATTCTTGTAAAGCTAAAGAGGGCATTAAAATCTCTACAGAAATTTTATCCATTTCTTC
>CALDYZ010000009.1 GCA_937944235.1 Candidatus Dojkabacteria bacterium
AAACTGAGCGGGTAGGACTCGAACCTACACTCCTGGAGTTAACAGCTCCCAGCTTTGCCATTAAGCTACCGCTCAACTAGATTTGATTTTATAAAATAATAATATCAGTTTCAAGTCTAAGGATATTAAGTTTTGATATAATTTATTTTATGACACCAATGCAAGAACAATATAACAAAATAAAGAACGAATATCCCGATGCGGTTGTACTTTTTAGATTAGGCGATTTTTATGAATTGTTCAATGAAGATGCCATAAATGTATCAAAAATTCTTGGTATTACTCTAACAAGCAGAGGTAAAGATGAAAATAAATTACCAATGGCTGGCATACCTTATCACGCTATTGCAAACTATTTACCCAAATTAGTGGAAGCTAAATTAAAAATAGTGATTGCTGATCAAACAGAAGAAGCGCAACCGGGCAAAATCGTTAATAGAGAGGTAACCCGTATAATAACACCGGGAACAGTTACTGATACTACAATATTAGATGATTCAAAGAATAATTACTTAGCCACTGTGGGTATTTTTGAAGCACTTGATAAATATCACTTTTATATTGCTTACACCGATGTAACAACAGGTATTATTAATTGCTTTTATACCGATAACGCATCTTTTGCAAGACAAGAATTAGATAAAATAAGTCCTACAGAAATAATAACTAATGAAGTAAGATCAACTTTATTAATTTATGAAAGAGCCTACTTATCATCATTCCCAAAAAATTTTGAATTAGAAGAGGCTAAAAAATTTTTAATGGATCATTTTGATACTTCCAGTATTGAATTTTTGCTACCAGCTAATATAGAAAAAACGCACAAAAACTATCTATTAATCATTCTAACATCATTAATTTATTATATAAATGAATCACAAAAGACTAAAAATAAACACATATTAAAAGTAAGTTTTGTTGATTTTTCTCCATTTGTACAACTAGATCATAGCAGTATAAAAAATTTAGAAATATTTGCATCAAATTTTGGAGAAGTTGACAATAGTTTATACAGTATACTAAACGAATGTAAAACACCAATGGGAAAGCGATTACTGCGAAAATACCTAATCTATCCAATTAAAAAACAAAACTTGCTTCAACAGAGATTTGATAGAGTGGATATTTATTTTAATAATAACTTACTATTACAAGAAATTAGATCTTATCTGCAAAAGCTTGGAGATATCGAAAGGTTAGCTTCAAAAATAGGAAATAATTCTGCTAATCCAAAAGATATAAAAGCCTTGCTAAATAATTTACAGACTGTCCTACAAATCAATGATGTTTTAGACCAAGTAGAAAAAATATTCACTGAAGTAGATATTGACCAACTAAAATTTTTAATAGATAAAATTAACAATACACTCAACGATGATCCTGCAATTTCTGCTGCTCAAGGTGAAATAATAAAAGATGGTGTATCAGCTGAGGTTGATAAATATAGATTTTTACAGAAAAACACAAAACAAAGTTTGATAAATATTCAATCACGAGAGATAGAAAGAACCGGAATATCATCCCTGAAAATTTCATATAATAATGTTTTTGGATACTACATTGAAGTTTCAAAAGCCAATCTATCAAAAGTGCCAAAAGATTACATTCGAAAACAAACTCTTGCTAACGCTGAGAGGTATGTGACAGAAGAGCTGAAGCAATTAGAAGAAGAAATCTTATCGGCAAGTCAAATACTGATAGATTTAGAAACTGAAATTTTTAGAAAACTTCTAGATGAATTATCTAGGCATCTTGATCTTTTTATAAATATAAGTGAAAAAATTGCTGAAATTGACGTACTTACAAATTTTGCTCATATATCCCGAGAGCGACGCTATACAAAGCCAAAAATATCAAATGAAAACAAAATCGTAGCAGGAAGACATCCTGTGGTTGAGAGAATTGTAGAAAATTTTACACCAAATGATACACATTTTGATCAAGATAGTATGATCCACATCATAACTGGCCCCAATATGTCTGGAAAATCAACTTACATAAGACAAGTAGCAATAATTTACTTAATGGCCCAAATCGGATGCTATGTACCTGCGGACGAATTTCATTTCAATCCTTTAGACAAAATTTTTACAAGAATTGGCACAGCAGACAATCTATCAAAAGGTGAGTCCACATTTATGATTGAGATGATAGAAACTGCAAACATTTTGAATAATTCAAATAGCAACAGTTTAATAATTTTGGACGAGATAGGTAGAGGCACAAGCACTTACGATGGAGTAGCAATAGCATGGTCCGTAATAGAATACATACATGAATACATAAAAGCAAAAACTTTATTTGCCACACATTATCACGAAATTACATCATTGGAAAACAAGTTAAATGGAGTAAAAAATTATTCCGTCAAGACAAGCAATCACAATGATGAAATAATTTTTGAACATAAAATAATAACAGGAGCCACCAACAAAAGTTATGGTGTACATGTAGCAAAAATGGCTGGAATCCCTATTAAAGTTGTAGATAGAGCTAATGAAATACTACATGCATTCGAAACTGAAACAGGTCAAATTAAACCAACCAATACTAAAAAATCCTATGTGCCCAAGAAGCCTAAATCATTAAACCCTGATCAACTAAGCTTAATTTGATTACAGATATGAACAAAGAAAACGCCAGTGACATAAATAATATAAAACACTTTTGTATTTTGTTAAAATACTTAAGCATTTAGATATTTAGATATGATTAAAAGATTAATTAGAAATCTGCTTAACCCTAATAAAGCAATAATTGAAACCACCAACGATTACTTAGAACAAATAAAAGCTTTGCGTGCTATAGTGTCCAAAATGAGTAAAGAAGAGATGCAAGATAGAATTAGAGAAATGAAAGAAGAGCTTAAATTAATATCTGACAAAATACCTGAATCCGAAAAACTGTCCATAAATAAAATTGATCGAACGAAACCTTTATCTCAATACGAGTTAGATATTCAAAAAAAGCTCTATTCTTTTGTTCCAGAAGTTTATACATTCATAGATGAAATTTTTTTTAGAAAAGCCGGTTTCCGCTATTATGATGTACAACTTCGAGCTGGAATCATTTTAGCTCAAGGACAAAGACTTGTAGAACTTTATACAGGAGAAGGTAAAACTATGACTTTTCAGTTACCAGCAATATTATACTCATTGGTAGGTAGAGGAGCTCACGTAGTGACTGTGAACGATTATCTGTCTCGAAGAGACGGAGAGTATGCAGGTCATATTGCTAGCGAATTAGGTTTATCTGTCGGAATTATAAATTCTGATGTTTCGTATAAGTTTGTAAGCTCAGAAGAGTTGGAGAAATACAAAACTTTATCTGATGATGAACTAAAAAGGCTACAAAGCGGTAACATCAATGTTAGCAACATGGATGGCTTAAACTTAATAGAAACCTCGAAAAAAGAAGCTTACAACTGTGATATCACATATGGAACAAATAATGAGTTTGGATTTGATTATTTGAGAAATAACATGGCATGGAATTTAGAAGACCTAACTCAAAGAGAATTGTACTTTTGCATTATAGATGAAGCAGACTCAATATTGATAGATGAAGCCAGAACTCCATTGATCATATCTGGTATTCCAACAAACGCAGACACTGAAAAATATAGAAAGTTCGCCAAAGCAGTAGAAGCTTTAAAAGAGGGAGAAGACTATATAATTGAGTACAAAAATCGTACAACAGTAACCTTAACTGAAAAAGGTATCAAGAAGTCTGAGGAAATTTTAGGAATAAGCAATCTTTGGCAAGATTATTCATCAGCCTACCATATTGAAAAGGCACTACAAGCAAAAGCTAAATTCATTAAAGATAGAGACTATATTGTTCGAAATGGAGAAGTACTCATAGTCGACGAATTTACGGGAAGAATACTAAATGGTAGGAGATATTCTGACGGATTGCACCAGGCAATAGAAGCAAAAGAAGGTTTGGAAATAAAGCCAGAAAATATAACATTTGCTACTATAACTTTTCAAAACTACTTTAGATTGTACAAAATTTTGTGTGGAGGCTCTGGAACTATTATGACTGAAGGGGAAGAATTCTACAAAATTTATGGGCTAGAATCCATTTCTATACCAACAAATAAGCCTGTAATCAGAATAGATTATCCAGATAGAATTTATAAAAACCAAGGAGCCAAATTTAAAGCGGTTATCAAAGAGATAAAAGAAAAACACGAAAAAGGCCAACCAGTTTTAGTTGGTACAACATCAGTAGAGAAATCAGAACTGGTATCTAAATTACTCGATGAGGAGGGTATAAAACATGAGGTATTAAATGCAAAATACCACGAGATGGAAGCAAAAATAATCGAGACTGCGGGTAGAAAATATGCAGTAACTGTTGCAACAAACATGGCAGGAAGAGGAGCAGACATAGTAATTGGTGGAGGGAAAAGAGGCGATGCAGCTTGGAAGGAAGTAGCAGCTCTTGGTGGTTTACATGTAATAGGAACTGAAAGACACGAAGCCAGAAGAATAGATAATCAGCTCAGAGGTAGAACCGGAAGACAAGGAGAACCAGGCAGTTCTAGGTTTTATGTCTCGTTGGATGATACACTTATGAAAATATTAGGCGGTGAAATTATCGCAAAACTTTTAACATTCGCAAAGATAAATGATGATGAACCCATAGAAATGCCTATCTTTTCTAGACAAATTGAGTCAGCTCAGAAAAAGATTGAAAATTTAAACTTTGATGCTCGGAAAAATCTAGTAGAGTATGATGATGTTATGAATCAGCATAGGGAAGTATTTTATACACTGAGGCGAAACTTCCTAATTAAGTTAAGCGGCATTGAAAATAATTTTTTAGAAAATGGAAGCATTATAAATCTTAACTTACCAGAATTCAGTAACCTTAAAAATAAATATAATGACACAATCAATCATTACAAATTAGAAATTAAAAATGCAATCTTCAACATGTACATGGACGTTTTATCAAAAAAGACGGAAAATTACATGATGGCAAAAAAAATTGAGGAAATACCACAACTAATTATGAAATACATTCCTGAACAGTTGCTAAGTATTAACTTGGTTAGTTTTGAAGCAGTAGATACAATACACAATAAACTACTAGCTAAAATAAAAACAACAAACAACAATATTGATAAATTTATTGAATTTATAAGTGAAATTTTAACTAAATCTCTAGAAATAAAGTATAGTGAATTTGGTGAAGACTTATACAGATTGGTAAAATTATTGATTTTTCAATCTATGGACAATACATGGTCAGAGCACTTGGAAATAATGAAGGACATAAAAGAAGGTATATTTTTGCAATCTTATGCACAGAAAGATCCCCTGATAGAATACAAAAATAAAGCTTTTGTTGTGTTTCAAAATTTTTTGACTAAAATCTACGAAAATTTTATATCAAAGTTTATGTTCATCACCAAAACAATACAAGATAAAACTTCAAATAAATCTGTACTAGTGACAAATGTAGATGATGTGAAAGATATTTCAGAAGGAAATAGAGAGTTTATTAGTCCTAATGCTATAAAAATCAATAATTTTATTGACAAAGAAATGATTTCAAGGTTAAAACAAAAGTCAACAGTTAAAACTAATGCAAATAAAGAAAGCGTTCAGAAAAAAGCGGAAATAAAATTAAAAATAGGAAGAAATGATAGAGTAACAATTCAGTACAAGGATGGCAGAATTGTAGAGAACGTTAAATACAAAAAAGTAGAAAGTGACATAAGATCAGGTATAGCTAAGATTGTCTAGTCAAAAAGTTAAGTACATCCTGACCATGAGTTTTCGTAACTACCTTGCCTTCTGATGATTCTTCTTCCCCCCATGTTGCCACCACAACACCATCTGCATTAATTATAAAAGTAGACCTTAAAGTACCCATATATTTTTTCCCATACATTGTCTTTTCTACCCAAACACCAAACAAATTTTGTAATTCATGATTTGGATCCGAAATTAGTTCGAAGTTAAGTCCATACTTCTTTGCAAACTTCTCATGAGACGATAAAGAATCCGAACTTATTCCATATACATGATATCCTAACTTTTTGATATCATCGTTTACATCTCTAAAGTTACATGCTTCTTCAGTACATCCTGGAGTCATATCTTTAGGATAAAAGTAAACAACCGCAGGCAATTTGATAATTTCGCTAAACAAAATATTTTTTCCTTGTTTCGAAGGTAACGAAACGGCAGATAAATTTATTTTTGTATTGACTTTAATCATACTTACAAATTCTTTAAAACACATTTTATTATACAATAATTTTAAGAATTACTTTCACTAACTATTAAGTGAATATATATTCTAATTACAGTTTAGAGATCAAAACTATATTTGTTTAAGTAAAATTTTAAATGTTTAAATAAATCTAATAAAAAAAGTGTAAAAGTTTTCATATATAAAATTTTGAATATAAATCAAAGAAACACAACAATATTAAAAAATATATCAATTAAGTAAAAATTACAGATAAAAATAAAGTTATTCACATAATCAATTTGAACGAAATTTATGATTAAATATAACTATGATCATGAGAAAAACTAAAAATAGAAATGATAAAAAAGACAAAAAAGGTATCGAAAAAGCCATGTTAAATATATATACAGGATCGATTTTTGCACAAGAAACACCACCTAATTCACAAAACAACGAGTCTTCTTGTACCAATTGTAAATAATTATGATAAATTGATGTAAAAAGACCTGATACACTTAAGATTAAAAAGACTAAAGGTTTCACCAAATTTTTTTTGAAAATAACATTAATCAATGATAAAAATACCATAGGATACAAGAACAATCTTTGTACATAACACAAATAACAAGGCTCAATTAACAATATTTCACTAAAATATAAACTTCCAAACATCCCCAAGAAAGATACAATCAAAACAAAGTATATATAATTGTTGACTATCCAATGAGGATATTTGTTCCATACAAATTTACTTAGCAACATCGATATATTTTAACGCAGTGAATACTAGTTTTGCGTCATCGGAAATCTCTGTCAAATTTTCAAATTCTTCAATCCCCACTAATAAATATGAATCGTAAAATTCATAAAAACTTTTAGAAATTTCATAATCGCCTGATAGGTAATAAAAGTCTACGTTTGAATCATCACTTTCATGGGACAAGAACACTTCACGACTCAACTCTTCGTTGCATTCTATTAATCTAATCTTCAGTAAATCAACAGCAAACTCTTTTGTATCTTCCTCACCCAAAGCCAAAGTTGGAAAATTATAAAAAGATGCCTCATTAGATTTTTTCTTTGATGCTTGATCTTCTCTAATTTTAACTAATAAAAATTTAGATGAGGAATTTCTGTAAATTAAACCGACAGTAGTATTCATAATTTTTTAAATAAAATAATTGGCTTTTGCTCCATCAAAGCTTCTAGTGCCTTACTAGCCGCTTCAGGTATTATAGATAAGTAACTAATAATACCTTGATACAACAAAAATGACAAGTTATTTAACACCAGTTTATCTAATCTACTATCATTACTTAACCAGATTTTATGTGTATCGATATACTTATTGCCAAAAGCAAATAACTCTTGCAAAATGTCATTTGCTTCCTTAATTTTATAATCTTCCATTAAATTTTGAAATTGTTTTATAAACGATAAAATCTTAATTTTAAATTCTTCTTGAACGCTTTCGAAATTATTTATTTGTATATTTTTTTTATTTGATAAATGTATAACCCTGCTCAATAAATTACCAAAATTATTACTCAACTCTGTTGTATATTTTGCCTTTAATCTTTCCAAACTAAAATCACCGTCATTTCCTATTTGAAATTCTGTAAGTAATGCATAACGTAAAGCATCTACCCCAAATTTGTTTATTAATTCGACCGGATTGATAACATTACCGTTGCTTTTGCCAATCTTTACCCCATTTACCGTAAAAAAACCATGCACTAAAATAGTTCTTGGTAATTCTAGACCTGCAGACATTAACATGGCTGGCCACAATATCGTATGAAACTTAATTATATCCTTGCCTATGACGTGTATTGCATTGTGCCAAAATACTTTTTCATAATTCTTTTTTTTATTCTCTTTAAAGTTTAAGTAAGAAATGTAATTAGGTAAGGCATCAAACCATACATAAATTGTTTGTTTAGGATCAAACGGTACAGGTATTCCCCAACTTACATTAGCTCTTGTTACAGGTATATCTTCAATACCACCATCAAGTAATGACATAACGTAGTCCTTCCATTTTTCCGGTTGAATAAATTTGGGATTATTTTCTATATGATGTTTGATCTTCTCTGTATATTTAGATAGTGCAAAGTAATAATTTTTCTCAGAAGTTATTACTAGTTCTTTTGTTGGGTGATTGGGACACCTACCATTTACTAAATCAGACTCCTTGTAGTAAGCTTCACATCCTTCACAATACAATCCTTCGTATGTCCCTACATATATATCTCCATTTTCAAAAACTTTTTGAATCAACCACTGAGTATAATTTTTATGCTCTGGATGAGTTGTTCTCATAAAATAGTCAAAATCTACGCCAGCTCTCAACCAAATATCTTTGAATAGATTTGATATTTCATCTACAAATTCTTGTGGGGATTTACCTAGAGATTCTGCCGTTTTAGCAACCTTAGATCCGTGTTCATCTGTTCCAGTGATAAATAAAACATTTTCTCTACCCAATTTTTGTCTAAAATACCTAGCTATAGTATCTGCTAAAAACACTGTATATGAGGTACCTATATGAGGTATATCATTTGCATAAAAAATCGGAGTTGTAACATACACAGTATTATCTTTTTGCATGGCAAAATTTTAACACAAAAGCACAGCAATGCTAATTAGATTTATAAATGTCATAGATACTGTCCAATTTATTTATCACATCAAGTCTGAACCTTTGCCAATCAAAAACTAGAAAATAGTATATACTTTTTGATAAGTACTCTTCATCTAGGTTGTTACAATCATTAGGAAATATTAACCACACTTTTTTATTAACATCGTAAGAAAAATCTTTCAATCCGTAATAATCTGGAAAAATATACTGATGTCTAGTATAGTCCAAATCTAATTCGAAAAATTCGCCATTCATATTAAGTTTAATTAACTTAGTATTTGATATCCTTTTCTTAACAGCTTCAATGTCTAGGTCATTAAATACGATAAAATCATTGACACTAGCTAAATACCAACAGTGATTCGTAAAAGAATGATAAGATGTAACATATAATTTGGGAGGAGAGTAATCTATAACACCAGGTATGAGTTTTGCTAAATCAAAACAATTATTGATTTTAAATTTATCTATAACAACTTTATGATAATTGAGAGGAGATAAAGTTACTTGGGAACCAGTTGCATCTGTTATGTTTGCATAATCAGTTATACTAAAATTTACGTAGTAGTATACGTTTTGACTTGGATATTTAAATATTGAGTTTGCATAAATGTGACCGATCATATAGGTAACATTAAAAAAAATAAAGCAAAACAAAAACAAACCAACATCTCTAAAAGAAAGTCTAAAGTAGACTTCGAAGGATTTTGATATATTATGTAAATTAAGGATGAACCTTTTCAACTTATTTATATTATCATCATTCGGCATCTAATTTTTTGATACTATCTGACTTGTAGTTATATATCCACCTTCATTACGTTCAGTCGCGTTGACGAAAAAGTCTTCTTGTTTTAAGATATCATCTACACAAACAGTATCGTGTTGCAACACATATGCTTTGTAATCAAATTGGTGATGTAAATCTTGTATATCTAATGTATCACACTCATTTATTTGCTGTATATACTCAAGGATGTTTGAAAATTCATCTGCAAAAGCGTCTAATTCATCATCAGAAAAACTTAGTTTTGCTAACTCAGCAATTTTCTTTAATTGTTTTAAGTTGATATGTACACTCATACAAAAAACTCATCTTCTATGTTAGGTATTATAACATTTTTATAACCTCGCTCACTCAATAAGCTCTTCATATCAAGCAGCCTATCTGGTTCTGCATGAACTAAAAATATTTGCTTATTATTATCACCGTATCTTTTTAGCCAATTTACGTAATCATTGCTATCACCATGAGCTGAAAACCCTGTAAAATGGTGTATTTGAGCTTTAACATCAATTTCATAGCCATCAATAGAAACCCTTTTGTTTCCATCAACGAGTTCTCTGCCTAAAGTTCCAATAGCCTGAAAACCAACAAATAGTATTGCATTCCTTTTATCTATCAGTGCTCTTTTTAAATGAGAAACTATCCTACCTCCATCTGCCATTCCACTACCTGCTATAACCACTATTCCTTTTTTATTGGCTAAAGATATTGAATGCTTATTTTTTCTGACAAACCTCAATTGCTTAAAGTAAAAGTTATCCTGCACTTGAACATAAGTAGAGTTTTCATATATGCTCGTCACTCTTTGAGCTAAAGGTGAATCTAAAAATATGCTAACATTGGAATCAAGCTCTCTGTGCAAAATAGCTGTTTTAAGATCATGTAATAATTCTTGTGTTCGTTGGACTGCAAAAGAGGGAATAAATACACTACCACCAGACTTTACTGTTTGTCGTAACACTTTTATAAACTCTCTTGATGTCTCTTCTCTATCTGGATGAGTAATGCCACCATACAAAGACTCCATAATAATAACATCAGCTTCAGAGGTATAATCTTTATCGAAACTGTCAATTATTTGGCTTTTTAACCTACCAATGTCTCCTGAAAAAACTATCTTTCTTCTTGTGCCTTGATCAACAACTTCTATTTCTATACTAGCTGCTCCCAGTATGTGGCCTGCTATTCTATAAGTCACTAATATACCCTTGCTAGGACTAAAAGTTTCATCAAAATTAACCAAATTAAAATACCGTAAACTTTTTTCAGCTTCTTCAACATTATAAACTATACCTACTTCATCGCTTGATTTTGCGTAAGGGATTCCTTTAGAAAAATTATTTTCCTGAATTCTTGCTGAATCAATAAATAACTGCTCACATAACTTAAAAGTATCCAACGTGGAGTATATTTTACCTTTAAAACCATTTTTAAACAATTTAGGTACTAAACCAGAATGATCCATATGCGCATGGGTCAGTAAAACAAAATCTAAACCTGACACATCGTAGGTGTAATCATCTAGATTTTTTTCCTCACACTCAACCCCCTGAAACATTCCTGCATCTACAGCAAATTTCGTTGATGACGTGGTTACAACAAAATGTGAACCAGTGACCGTACCCGCTGCACCGTAGAATTTTATTGCTACCATCCTTTGAGTTTAATATAAATAATGATAAAGACAGTTAAGTTTAACACAAAATTCTTTATTTTAAATTTTTACTTTTAAAAAAAATGATAGTAATATTATCTTGTATTCTTTGGTCTAAAAAATTAATATGCAAAAAATTGGCAGAATTAAAAGGGTTCATCATGCTACTATATTCGTAAATTACCTAAAAAAGTTTTTAATTAAACATAATTGCAGATTAGAAAGTTTTAGAAAAAATAATAGGAAAATTCTTTACACTATAGTGATATCCGCTTTAATTATTGTGTCAATCAACAATAACTTCTTTAATTGGCACACAAAAAATGCTAATAACACTTACAAAGTAATGGCTGAACACTTTTTTAATGAATTTGAAATACCAGCAATCAAAAACAACCTAGTTGACAAACTAGAAAACCAAGAGTTACTAACAATATTCGATTACAGCAATTATATTTCAATATCTAAAATGACATTGATCGACAAAAGGGCTTGGGTGCTTGATCAATATTTTAAATCTTGGGATTCTCCATTATATGGTTATGGCAAAAATTTTGTTGAAGCTTGTGATAAATATGGGTCTCCCAGAGATTGTGTAACTGTAGCAGCTATTGCCGCTAATGAAACTCACTTGTGTAAGTATTACATGAGCTGGGAAATGAAAAATTGTTGGGGATATGGTGGCGGTGGCATTCATAGATGGAGATTCAACAGTATCGAAGATGCTATCGACACTGTTACTATGTTAATCACAAAAAAGTATGGAATTCAATTCATGAATAATCCCAGCATATACGAGCTTACCTTTTGCGGTACTTCAGAACCAGAATGCTGGGGATGGGGAAGGTCAATAATATTTTTTATGAACCAGATAAGAAAATTTGGTCTCGATAAAGGAGTAGATTTATCAAAAATGTGATGATTCATTTATATACTGTACTTTGGCAAAAGTAAAAACGTAAACGAGTTAGTAGATTATGAATAAAAAAATAATTTGAATTTGATATGGTGTTACATAATTAATCAATTAACAACAGATTGATTAAACATTTAATTAATAGTAAAATGACTAATTCTAAAATTAGTAACTAATTATGTTATCTGTTATCGTGACGGCCCGAAAAGAAGAAAAAAGTATAGCAAAAGCTTTAGAATGTATATTTAATAGAAGATATTCTAAAATTAATACTGAATTTGAGGTGTTGTTGGTGTCTCCGGATGATAAAACAATAGATAAATCTATAGAAACTGCAAAAGAATATAATTCTTATAATATCTTAAAAGTGGTGAAGGATCTAGGAAAAGGAAAGCCCGCTGCACTAAATATGGCTTTTAAACAGGTCACAGGTGACCATTTATTTTTGACTGATGGAGATGTATACATTGGACCAAATGCAATACCAATGATGTTAAAACATTTTTGTGATAAGAGTGTTGGTGTTGTTTCAGCTAGACCGGTCTCACATGACAGTAAAGATAATTTTATGGGTTATATGGGACATCTGTTGGCGGATGCTGCTCATCATAAAAGGACTATTGACTTGACAGACAATCCAAAAGGGTTTAGTCTAAAAATAATTCCAAAGAGAGACTTTTTCCCCGCAACTGGCTACCTAATGGCTATAAAAAAATTTGACGACATTAGCATACCAGAAGATTGTTTAGTAGATGATGCTTTTATCAGCTATTTTATTTATAACAAAGGGCTAAAAATAAAGTATGAGCCAGAAGCAATTGTTTATGTTAAATATCCAAAAAATCTTGCTGATTATCTAAAACAAAAAAAAAGATCCACTGGGGGATACGTGCAACTTTGGAAGTATGGAGTAGTAAACAAAAAAACAAAATCTAGAACATTTTTTAGAGAAATAGAATATTTTTGGTTTCCATTAAAATATGCTTCTTCTTTCAAAGAATTATTATGGTCATTGATAATTTACCCTATAAGATTGTATTTATGGCTAATGATATTTTGGGAAAGAAGAATAATAAATAAAAGCTTTTCCAGCACTTGGACGAGAATCGAAAGTACTAAATAAATGTAATTTTTAATGTTTAATTGTTATGAAAAAATTTTTTGTAGTTCTACTAAACATGTTAGTTTTCTTCTTTGTTATGAATATATTTGCTCCAACAATACAAGTAAAAGGTATACCTGGCTTTACCCAAAATATAAATTCAATACTTGTAGGTTTATTGTACGGTTTTTTTATGATGTTAGTGCCAAATATATTAAAGTTTTTTAAACTAGGTGTACAGACTTCTGCTATATATTTAATGAGTGTATTGGTATCATTTATATTCTTTTTTGCCTCTAAATATTTACTTAACCTAATTAACCTTGGACAAGGAAATATCACAATAATTCCAGGTATGACGATTACTTTGCTCGATCAAACAGTCACAATTGTTTTTCTGAGTATATTTACATCAATATTTAGTGTGTCTATGATTAAATTGTCTTCAAGTAAATGAAAAAATCTATCAAAATAGTTCAATTCGGCAATCCTATACTTGAACAGTCTTCTGAACCAGTTACATTTCCTATATCAATATCAGAGGAAAAAGTGATAAACAAAATCATCACTTACTTGACGAAAAACCCAGAATCAGCAGCTGGTTTAGCTGCTCCTCAGATTGGTGTATCTAAAAAGATTTGTGGAGTTAGAAGGCTAGATTTAGAAAATAGAGAAACTAATTTTGATATATTGCTGATGATAAATCCTAGTATTATATGGACATCAAATGAGCTCTCTACTGAATGGGAAGGATGCCTAAGCATTAACTATGGAGATCTATGGGGACAGGTAACAAGACCGGAACGGGTCACAGTAAAGTATTACGATCAAACTGGAGTAGAGCATGAAGAGACTTTTTCAGGTTATCAATCTCACATAGTACAACATGAAATTGATCACTTAAATGGTATTTTATTCTTAAAGTACGTAACTGATCCCTCAGAATTGTATACTACTGAAGAATTGAAAGAAATTCTACAATAAAACACAAATTGTAAATTTTATATTTGTATATGCATTTTTTAATTAACAGATACGTATAAACCTTTTTTAGTTACAAATTACAAAAAAATATAACACGTTATTTTTATATAAATTTTTAAAGTTCACTGGCGAGCATTTTTTTTAGATAAAATTTATGAAATACATAGATAAAAATATCAATAATCGATTATTAAATATAATACTCGCGGATAGCGCAACAAATATTCACTTATAGCATAAAGTACATCAAGATTAAATGATTAATAGCTAAATCAATTAGAAAAATATCAAATGTCAAATTTAAAAGAAGAAATTAAACATTTAAATCTTATTGAACAAATAGCTATTGAATTAGCTAATCTAAAAGAAATAAACGATAAAAATTTTATTAAGATTTTGCGTAAATATCCCAAAGAGGGCAATAAGCTTTTCTCAAAAGATGAAATTATACAAGGTATTTGCTACCTAACAGACAATAAATTATTTAAAAATGAAAAATTGGAAATAAATAATATAATTTCATCAATAAAAATGAAGCCTACCAGATCAATATCTGGAGTTACAACCGTAACAGTACTAACAAAACCTTTTGCGTGTCCTGGAAAGTGCATTTTTTGTCCAAATGACGTACGAATGCCAAAAAGCTATATCGCCAGCGAACCAGGAGCTCAAAGAGCTTTAGATAATAAATTTGATCCATACTTTCAAGTATTTAATAGATTATTAGCCTATAGAAATATTGGGCACACTACAGATAAAATTGAACTATTGATACTAGGAGGCACTTGGAGCTATTACCCAAAAAATTATAAAATCTGGTTTATTCATGAGTGTTTTAGAGCCATGAATGATTTTGGTAACAAGTATAAAAATGAATTAATAAATATTAAACCAGAAACTAAACATGTTCTCTCAGAAAGTATTGAAAATGATAAGTTAAACAATTTATTGAGAGAAAAATATGGAGATCTACCTTACAATCAACTAATTCAAAAGCCGGAATACAAAGAAATTTTTGCTCATAAGCATATTTGTACTGAATCTGGTGTGACAATCGATGATTTAAAGAAACAACATGATGTTAATTCGAAAGGAAGAGTAAGATGTGTAGGTTTAGTATTAGAAACAAGGTCTGATGCCATAACAGCTGAAGAAGTTTTACTTATGAGACAACTCGGAGCTACTAAAGTTCAACTAGGTATACAAACATTAAATGATGAAATAAGCAAGATTAATGAGAGGGGTGAAACTAGAGAACAAATTGTAAATGCTTTTGAACTGTTAAGACAAGGTGGTTTTAAGATTCATGGACATATAATGCCTAATTTATACGGTGCAACACCAGAAATTGATCTTAAGGTATTTAAAGAGTTGTTTGATTGTGAAGAATTTAGACCCGACGAACTTAAAATATACCCTACATCCATTATAAAATTCACAAAGCTGTATCAATTATGGAGAGATGGTAAGTATAAACCTTATGGAGCAGCAGAACTAGTCAATTTACTTGCAAAATGTATTGAGTACACACCCCCATACTGTCGCTTAAACAGAATAATCAGAGATATCCCATCCAATGAAATCTCGGATGGCAACACTACAACAAATCTTCGTGAAGTAGTTGAAGATAAATTAAAAGAGGAAAAAAGAAAAAATTTAAACATCAGAGCAAGAGAAATCAGAAATAAAAAAGTAAATATGGCTGAATTAAGGTTAAATAAGATCAAATATGAAACTAAAGGATCTACTGAATTTTTCTTGGAATTTGTGAATAAAGACTATGAAATAGCAGGATTTCTAAGGTTAAGCATTCCAAAAAATAGAAAAAATAAAATTACCAACGAACTAAACGACTGCACGATAATAAGAGAAGTTCATGTATACGGACCGGCTTTAGAATTAAGTAAACAAGGGTCTAATAACGCACAACACATAGGTTTGGGTACAAAATTAATAGAAAAATCAAAAGAAATAACAAAAAATTATGGTTTTAATAAAGTGGCTGTAATCTCAGCAATCGGCACCAGGGAGTATTACTATAAAAGAGGCTTTACCAAGATAGGAGATTGGATGATATGTGAATTATGATATAATCACAATTGTTAAATAGAAATTTCCAAATCAAATTTGACAAATTTAATCAATGTACGCTATCTTATTTTTAACTAAAGTTAAGACTGGAATAGCTATGAAAAAAATTCCTGTAACAGTAATAACAGGCTTTTTAGGTAGCGGTAAGACTACTTTAATAAACAAAATAATAAAACAAAACAGTAATAATATTAAAATTGGTATATTATTAAACGAATTCGGTGATGTAGCGTTGGAATCTCAATTTCTTGTGAAGACAGATGAAGAAGTTGTGGAACTTCCCAATGGATGTGTATGTTGCGTGGCAAGAGGAGAATTACTCAATGGTTTAGAAAAAATTATAAATGCTAAACCTAATACTGAATACATAATTCTTGAAGCTTCTGGTTTATCTGATCCGTTGGCTTTGCTGTTAACTTTTTATAACCCAATTTTTATATCAAAATTTAGGCTTGATACGATAGTAGGTGTAGTAGACTACTTAAACTTTGAAAAAGTTCTTGATATTTACGACATTGCAAGGCATCAAATTCATTTCTCAAATATAGTTTTAATCACTAAGTCAAAACCCGGAGACAACTTAGATCAAATAAAAGAATTACTATCTGATATAAACCCAAAGGCAATAATTTTTCAAGATTCTGACACATTTAATACAATGAGTCTACTTGACCAAGACCTATTAGATCCAACAGATGTTGATCAAATAAAAACGCAAATGAAATACAGCAAACATGATGAAGATTCGCATAATGATCATGAACCGCATATTCATGAAGAAGTTGATCACGTTTTTTTTCAAACAGACAGACCAATAAGCTTTAAAAAACTTGAAGAATACTTAGAGAATAATCTACCTAACAACGTTATCAGAGCTAAAGGATTTGTGTACTTTGCAGATGCTCCAATCAAAGACTCTAAATACTTATTGCAATATGTTGCAGGACGTAAAGACTGGTTTAGAACAGGATGGGATAGAAAAAAATCTACTGGAATATTATTGGTAGGTAAAAAATTGAATACTAAATCTATATTGAAAGATTTAGAAAATTGTATTACTAAATAAAAATTTCAGGCATTTGCTCTCTGAGGCTGACAAAAGAGTCAACCGAAACAATTACATGGTCAAGTATTTTTATACCGATGATGTTTCCTGCTTTTATTAAATTCTTGGTCACCAAGACATCTGCATCAGAAGCAACTAAATTACCAGATGGATGATTGTGTGCCAAAATTATACTTATAGCATTTTGCTTTATTGCAGGTTCAAAAACTTCTCTAGGATGAACTATGCTTTCTGTTAAAGTACCTATCGTTATTACTTCTCTCACAATTACTGAATTTTTTGCATCCAGAAAAATTACAACAAAATGCTCTTTTTTTGACGATCTGATGTCTGTCAGAATGTCCCAAACTTCTTTTGGGGTTAATATAATTTCTCGTTTAGTTTGCTTTAGATATCTTCTTCCTATTTCTATAGCAGCTATAATTTCGGCTGACTTAGCTTTGCCAAGGCCTCTTATACTTAGTAAATCATTTATAGACAAATTTTCAAAGCCCTTTTTTGCTATCAAGTCAACAATTTTTTGACCTAATTCGATGGCACTTAGACCACGTATTCCAGTTCTCAGCAGTATGGCAATAAGCTCCTGATTGCTTAAGAACTCAACTCCTTTATCTATAAGTTTCTCTCTGGGTCTGTTTTTTATTTGTAGATCACGTATTTTCATTAAAAAAAATTAAATATGTAGATTATTTTTTTCATTTTATCATGGAAATGTTAGCTAAAAATTGATACTTTTTCCAAAAAAAATAGACAAAATGTTGTAATACCTTACGTTACAATTATATTTTGCAGAACTGTTAAATTATTTTAGAATTAACAAACATAGTTTAAAAGCAACACCTTACAATTTTATAAATAATTTCATGATCTAGTACTTAAATTAGTGTCACAAAAAATGTTTCTAATATCATGTGTATAACCTGTCAAAAATTGTGAGTTTTTAAAACATCTAAAATATTTGCTATCAATGTTTTTTATGTGATAAGATGTGATTCGTCTTTATGTTTTGTTTAACAATTAACGTTAGATTATTTGGTATGGTTACAACTGAAATATTCAATTATGATGACTATCAAAAGTTTTTGCGAGGTGTACCTAACAACATAACTACTTACATTAGCAAAATAATCTCAAAAGTTTCTACAAACAAGAAAAAATTAAATATTCAAGATGTAAGACTAAAGAAATTACCACAGACGGAGATAGATTATTATACTGTGTTTTCTTTAGTCTTAAAGCCTAATAGACAATCAGAATCAAATGAAACAGAGTCAAATGAGTATCTCGATATACAAGGTGACTTATCTAAATATAGAATAATAATAAGAGATTAGTAAATGTTATAAATTCCTTATTTAAATTAACTTTCTAGACAACATGCGGTATAACGAAGTTGCAATTAAACATGTTTGCAAAAATTGTAGCTTGACAAAATTACTATGACGTATTAATATGATCGATGTTGATAATTACTTTTGTTTTTTATGTTAGACATCATATTAATTTGCTGCTCCTGTTTTGTATGCGTTTTGGCTACGTCAGTTATAGCTTTAGTTGTCTACACTTTTGTTAGTTACAACAAACTAAAAGAGCTAAATTTTCAAGCAGAGCAGAGTTGGAATAAAATAATCTCACAACTGAAAAAAAAATTAGACCTCATGTTTAGTGTGGCTGAAATCACTGTAACTCATGCTAGTAATGATGATAGAGTGTTTACAAAAATTAATGAGTTGAAGTCTACCATAATTAGTGCTGAAGACCCAAAAGAGTTGTTACGTGTGGAAGTAGAGTTGAAGTCAGCGTTAGAATATTTACATAAAATTAGTGAATTTGATGACAGGTACGAAAAATTAAAATCTGATGAAAAATTTTTGAGCCTTAGATCTAATTTACAACAGGTAGAATCTAATATAAAAACATTAGTAGAAGGTTACAACGATACAGTTAGTAATCATAATAAATTGCTAGTAATGTTTCCTTTAAATTACATTGCAAAACAGTTTAACATAAGCAAAAGAAAATTTTTTGAATTTAATAATGAAAAGGAAGATCAAGCCTTTATCTAAGATATATATTCATAACTCATGAGTATTGGTATCAAGGTAGACAGAAAAAAAAGTGTTCTTAGAGTAAGTGTTTTTACACTGGTAGACTGTTTTATAGATATGAATATATACATAGTTAAGTACTTTTTTTCGTTAGCCAATAATTTGATATCGCTTATAAAAATAAATTTATTCTCTGTTCGAAATGATTTTTATAAAAAATTGACACATATTTTCATTATTTTTGTAACATTTATATTAGCTACAGGTGGTATAGTGCAGAAAGCTTTATCGTCAAATAATTTACAAGCTTTAAGATTATCTGGTAGCGGAATACAAATAGGCTTTAATGATGCATTATATCAAGGAGTAACTAAAAATGCTTCAGAGAACAAAACCTTCGCACCTTTAACAGGGGTAAAAACACTGATACATGAAGTAACTGATGGAGAAACTCTAGAAAGTATATCGGAAAGATATGGTGTATCTATAGATACTATAAGATGGGCTAGTATGGACACTGGATTAAGTCCATTTACTAATGAGATCAAAATTGGCATGAAGTTAACTATTCCAGAGATTAATGGTGTTTTAGCTAAAGTCAATCCAGGAGATACAATAGAAAAAATACTGCAATATACAAATCTACCAGTGGATGAAGCAAACTTTGCAAACGTGGCTCAATTAAATAATATTGATCCACCCTATAATTTAGATGGACGAAATTATATTTTTATACCTAATGGAAACATTAAAGTGAGTCAAATTGGTCCCTTAAAAGACATTCCTAGAGGTGTGTTTTCCAATCCATTAGGTCACGAAAGTTGTACTGGATATGCTTTTTCTCGGGGATTTACTAGCTATCATCCAGGAGTAGATTTAGCAAAATGGGATGGATGTATAATTACAGCCGTAGCTAATGGTGTAGTAACTTACGCCGGTTGGTCAAATTATGGAGAAGGATACAATGTTAGAATAGACCATGGTGGAGGTATAGTAACTCATTATTATCATGGTAATGGAGACTTTTACGTTAAAAAAGGAGATAAAGTCCTGCAAAAACAACAAATAATGTATATGGGGAATACTGGTAATAGTTATGGTACACATTTACATTTTGCTATGTTCAAAGACGGAGTAGCAGTTGATCCTAATGGATATGTACCATACTAAATTTGGTAAAATAAACTTACAAAAAATACACCGCATAATACCAGGTGCCTTGATTTGGTTGCTTATTCTCTTGCCAGTATTAGGCTCTGATGGTCTGGCGATCTATGTCATTTACTTTATTTTATTCATAACCGTAGTTTACTCTATAAAAGGTTACCTTAGCTTTATAGGTATGGTGATTGGATTTATTAAGTTTAAATCCAGTGAAAAAGTCAATTTTCTGCAGAAAATACAAGAATTGGATGTTAGGACAATTCATGATAGTCAAGAAATACCAGATGATAAACTACCAATACACCTCATTGTGATTGCTAACTATGGAGAAGATTATAATGTTCTCAAAAGAACGATTACAGCAATAGTGAATCAAAACTATCCAATAGAGAAGATTTATGTAACAGTTTCTATTGAAGAAAGAAAAGCCAAGGTCGATTTGAATTACGCCAACAGAGAATATTATTTAAGAAAAGATTTTGGGCACATATTAAAAGATAGATTGTTGTTTTTCATACACCCTGACAGTATCCCCGGAGAAGCAATTGGAGCTGCAGCAAATAGAACTTGGGGAACCAAAAAATCTGTCGAAATATTAGAAAAAAGAGGTCTGGATATTTCTAAGATACTTGTGACTGCTCCAGATGGAGATATAAAGTTTAGCAGAGATTATCTTGCACAATGTACATATCAGTGGCTAACATCCGAGAAAAGAAACAAAAAATTTTATCAAACTGCAGTATATACTTTCAATAATAATTATTGGCAAGTTCCCATGATGATAAGAGTATTATCAACTGCTCTAACTTTAGCCATCTTAGGATCATCGATAGTAGAGAAATTTAGAAGAGAAACTTTCTCTTGTTACACGGTGAATTTAAAAGTCATGAAAGATGTAGATTATTGGGATACGTCATTAGGTATAGATGATACAACTTTTTATTGGAGACCATACAAGTTCTTCAAAGGAGATTGGCACTGTGAAGTTTTCTTTGCACAATTAAGCGCAGATGCAGTATACAATGAAAAGTACTTAAAAAATCACAAAGATCAATATGTGCAATACGTACGTTGGGGATGGGGAGTTATATCTTTTCCTATCGCAATGAGTATTTTATTATCTAGGGAATCACACATTTCTATTTTTGAGAGAGTATGGAAACTAATTCATTTATTTGATGTATTTGTACTATCAAAAGTGGTCGCTTTTCTTATGGCTTTTGGAATCCCCATAACATTATTTCTCAACAAATCTTATGATGACAGCACTATTAGTATATATACAACATCTACAATGTCAACAATGTTGGGCTATCTATCATTATTAATAATTCCTATAACATTGATTAAAATTGGACTAATACCAAAAAAACCGAATAAGATGTCTTGGCTCAGATTTTTATTAATAATAATATGCGAAATTCCTCTAAATTTCGTAGTGGGACTAACGTATAGTTTCTTTCCATTTGTTGAAGCTAGTACAAGAATGATGCTTGGACAGGAACATGCAAAACAGGTTAAATGGTCTCAAAAATCGTTAAATGAAGATGATATATGAAAAAATTTATCAAATTAATATTAGTTTTAACATTCATATTATCCTTATCTTTCAATTTTGTTTTATATTTTTTACTAAATTCTATAAACGACAATAGTTTATATGTTGAAATTCCAAATGATTACCAGGACAAATTCTTTAAAACTTTTCCAGAAGAATTACAAATTATAGAATCCTCAAGGCAAGATTTTTTAGATGACAGATACTCAATATTTGGTGCATACAAAGATTTAACTGCAAGAAATTCTTCGATTTGGTTGTTAGATAGAGTCAATACAAAATATTATAAACTAGCTGAAAGCTATAATCATACCATCTATTCTTCGCCCAAAATATCACCTGATGGAAACAAAATACTGTTTGGACAAATTTATCCGTTTGCCATCTTAGTAACTTATCTGAAAGATTTTTCGACTGATATATTAGTTATGGAAAATGATAAAAACTCTGAGATAGCCCCAAGTATATCAAAAGACTTTAATCTAAACATATCTTGGCTAAATGATCAAGAAGTGCTATTCGAAGATAATCAAAGTTTAGACGACGTAATTAAAAAAATAAACATAAATGATAAGAAAATAGAAATATATAAAACAATAAAAGCAGATACAGAAAAAAAAGAAGTATTACTTGAAGTTCCCCATTTTTCACAACAAGATAAACTTTGGTCCGATGAAAAACTTGGAAGTTGTAACAAACACACCATAAAATCAGCAGGATGTGCTATAACCAGTGTTACTATGATACTTAGTTACTACAATAAACTGATAAATATAAACCCTCAGACGTTGAACGATAAATTATCAGAAGCAAATTATCAGGGATATTTCAACGGTTGTGATATAAAGTGGTACATACCTATTCAATTTACAAATAATCTTAAATTCAAATGGGCCTATTTCAATGAATTCAATATAGACAGAGTTCATAAAGAGCTAAACAAAGGTAATCCAATAATAGTAGGTTTCAATAAAGTGCCGTTCACTAATTTACAACACTGGGCGGTTATAGTGGGTTACAAAGATGGAGAATATATAATCAATGATCCTTGGGACAACAAAAAAAATTCTAAGACATTGAAAGATTTTGGTGGTAGATTTGATCACATGATCCTATATGAAACTATAAAATCAAGTTAATCAAAACCTATAGCCCATGAATGTAACATCATTCTGCTAAAGGGTGTGAATCCATACATTTTATCTCCCACGATTGGCAGTCCAACACTTGCAAGATGTACTCTTATTTGATGAGTTCTGCCAGTTATAGGTTTACACAATATAAACGTTGTATTTTTTTTACTATGCGCCACTTGCCAAAATTCAAGTAATGAAGTTTTAAATACACAAGTATGAGCGTAAATAAACTTATTTAGAATGTTTTCTAAACTTTCTGCAGTCTGGATATCAATTAATCTACCTACTTTATGAAATTCTGTTATAGCAAATTTGCCATTAGACGATGTACTTTCAGTAACATATTTTCTATTTATCAAACTTCTACCCAAAAAATTATTTACAATAAATTTATCTTTTTCAACGTGTCCTTCAACAAGAGCTAAATAATATTTATGTATTTTTTGTTGTAAAAATTTTTTAGAATAATTTACATGAGCATTATAATTTTTGGCTACTAACACAATACCGGATGTATCCTTGTCTATTCTGTTAATTAGTCTAGGTTTAGAACTAATTTTATTTTGTTGGAAATAATTAACTAGCGCATTCAATAAGGTTTTATTCTTGTTCTGAGGCACAGGATGTACATCAAGGCCATGCGATTTGTTTACTACCAATAAATTTTTATCTTCGTACACTATATCTATATCTAGATCAAGTGGTACTATTTCGGAATTAGATGACTTTAGTAAATAACTACTTATTTCATTTAGATCATAATCTACTTTATCCTGAAGCTTAAGTTTATAGCTAGGATAAGAAAGTTCACCGTTAACTTTCACAAAACCTAGTCTAATTAATGTCTTTATAATGTTTCTGGAAATAAATGGAAGTACAGATGTTAAATAAATATCTAATCTCATCTATTGTCAACACTTGACCCACCACCATCCCAAAGAATTACACCTCCCATCCATTTATTATAATCAGTAAAACCAGTAATAGGATTTTTTTGTTGTAAGGCTGTCTGTACTAATTTCGCTTTCGAAGACAAATTATCTATATAATGTAAACACACAGCCTCTAAAGTAGAAGGAAGAACCGGAGATCCAAATTCATAAGAGCCATGATGAGACAATATCATGTGTATTATATGTAACTTACTGTCTTGATTTAAATCAGGATACTTAGCTGCAAATTTTTCAAATATCATAACACCTAAAGTGATATGCCCAATTAAAGACCCTTGTTTAGTGTAATCAATAGACGCTACTCCAGCACCCAATTCTTCTAACTTACCTATATCATGTAAAATAATTCCTGCATAAAGCAAGTCATAATTTATTTCAGGATAAAACCTTTTCATGGAATTTGCTATTTCTATCATCTCTAAAACGTGTTGTAACATGCCTGATCGGAAGTCATGGTGAAGAGACTTGGCTGCCGGCCAATACATATATTTTCGTTTGATAACATTATCGGATAATATGTCTAATAAAATTCTTTGTAAAATTTTATCAGATAAACTATTTACTACATTAAACAATTCATTATACATTTCTTCAGGATTATACATACTAGACGATATATATTCATCTAATTTACTCTCATCTACTTGATTAACACATTGAATCGTTAGTTGTAGCATACCCTTATACTCATCAACTTTTGCTTGCACGGATAACAACTTCTCAGGTTTTATGATATCAAAATCAATCTTTTCTAAGATATCAGACCAAATTTTTCCTTCAATTTTACCTGTTTTATCAGAAAGAATAACTTTTAGATATTCCCGACCAAGCTTATCTCGAGCTTTTTCAACCTGACTAACCAAAAAAACTTCGTTTAGAATAGTATCACCCTTTTTTAGGTCTTTTACATATATTGTTTTCATCTGAGTGTATTTTTAAATATTATTTTATGTATTATCAAACCAAGGATGAAACCTATTGTAATTCCTCCAAAAACACCAGCCACTAAACCATTTAAAAAGTCTTGCTGAGAATTAGTTAATATATTAGCATCAGTTTGATCAGGGTTAACTATATCTAAAACGGGGGGTTGATCAATAGCCTGAGGCAGCTGCTGAACCTCTTGAGCAAATATAGCAACTTGAAAAAACATCATCATTAGAAAAGTAGCTATTATCTTTTTCATTGTAAATTATTAATAAATAATAATAAAAATTACTCAATTTCAACAGGAAAAACAACTTTCCCTGTATCTTTTTCAATAATCTTAATCGCCAAAACAGGACATGACTGGGCTCCTTGCAGAATAACCTCATCGCTATCAAACGAATGATTAGGTGAATGTTTGCTCGCAGGTGATATATCTATTTTATCACCCTCAACTCCAGTGTTAATTTCGGCAATACCATCTTCGTTCATAAAAAAAGTTAATGGAGCAATAGCTGCACAACTAGCTGCACCTATACACTTATTTCTATCATATTCTATTATGTATTTAGAATTTATAGAGGTTGCTTGAAACACTCCAGGCAACACCTCTACAACAACAACACCGGTTTTTATGTCATTAATTATATCTTTAATATTTATCATATACTTAGTCCACCTAATTTAAGTAAAGGATTTAAGTATTTCTTGAATGTTATCAATTCTTCTACTCTCATCAGTAAACACATTAACAAATATACCATAAAAGCTGTTAAAAATGATACTAGAGTAATAAAAAACAAATTTATAGAAGTTGAGGTTAAAACGTTATTTATTAAATTTAAATCTATTAAGGATGTGGAAATAAACATTACATTAATTGATATATACGAAAATATACCTACCAAAAATAATATAAATACGTGCTTTTGAGACTTTGTGAGATTCTTATGGGTAAAATTGTAAACACTTCTAAACATTTTAAATACCAAACTGACAACAAAAAGATATGCACAATAAGCTACACTCATTGCAAAAATACCATATAAATAACCAAAAGATTCGTTGTAAGTATTAAATTTAGTTAAATAAATAATTATAGGTAAAAAACAAATCAAAACTGCATAACGTTTTAAGTATTTATGAGTAAATATTTTTATTCTATTTAAGAGATATCTTATGCTTAAGTAAATGATCATCAAAATGACAGGCATGATAACAATAAAGTTTAGTAGTTGTGATCCTCTACTGTAGTTACTGATTGAAAAATCGGAAACAACATGCCATGTTTTATAAACGGCATAAAGCACTACAAACATACCAAAAGCGGCAACAAGCTTCTTGTATACCGATTTTAATACAATTGTAATATTAAATTTTAATATTTTTCTAGGTAAAATCACAATTAATAAAATACTCTCGATTGTATAAGCAATTGACATAGCAAGCGCAATACCTCCTACTGCCGCTCCATGATCCCCTCTTATAAAAAAATTTTCAAATTGCCAAGATATACTAGAAATGCTATAAAAAGTATTGTGACTAAATAAATTTGTTAATACTACCGATAAAAAAATAGTACTAATTAAAGAAATCACTGACGTTACAAAAGGTATAAAGGAATTTTTACCAGCATAAAAAACCTTTTGTAAAAACCATTTTAATATAACAAATACATGCCCTATTGAAAAAAGTAACAAAACCCAAGCAATCTGATACGTGCCCTCAAACGACAACTTAGTATTGGGCAATAATCCATAAGATAACCTTACGATTGGTACCCGAAGAACAATAAACCCAACTATAAAAGGTAGTGATAAAAACAACATCTGATTGACCACTTTAACAACGATATCTATTACTTTAGCGTAGTCTTTCTTTTCAAAATTTTCAGATAATTGAGTAAAGGATGAATATGAAAATGTATATGCAAAAACCTGAGGTATTACTAAACTTAGTGAATTTGCAAAATTTAAAGCAGCAATACCTCCATTAATGCCAAAGGATATAAACTTACTAACAGTTAAAGCTAAATGTTCTGATCCAAGCGCAAAAAGACGGGGCAAAGAAACAATAAAGATCTCTTTAATATATTTGTCTTTTAGATGTAAAACAGGCAGAAGTTTAATTTTTAATTTTAAGGCCAAAGGAACCTGTATTAACAAGTGAAGTAATGAACCAAAGTATATTCCAAAAACTATTGCATAAGCAGCATATTTACTAATACTATTATTACCAGAATTGACCAAAACATCATCAATGTAAAAAAAGGCAACTAAAAAAATAATTTTTCCAGCATTGAACAACAAGGGAGCTAACTGTGGTAATAAATATCTGTGATAAACATTTAAAGCATTAGATATTGAAACACTGATGGCTAAAATAACTTGAGGTACTAGTAATAACTTCATCAAGAAAACTATTTCATGACTTTGAGATACAGACAAGTCAGGATATAATGACAAAAAAAAACTTTCCGGTAAAACTAAAAGTACAAGAGATACAAATAGCATCAACAAAATAACAAAATTCGTAATACTACTAAAAATTTCAATAAATTTAGTATAACCATACCTGCTATTTACTGTAACTAGAGTTGGTATAATAACACCACCAAGGACTCCCGCAATTAATATGTTACCGATAAAGTCAGGAATAGCACTAGCTAATAAAAAATTTTGTAAATTAACATCATCAGTCCCAAAATAAGATGCAGCAAGCAAATAAAAAAGTTGCCCTGTTATCTTGGTAAGTAAAACAGGAAACATGGCAAGCAGAGCAGAGTTCAATATGTGAGTTTGCTCAGTCGTCAACACAGAAATAAAATTTTTGAAGTTAAATTTTATCAAACTAACCATGCCAAAATTCCAATGATCCCTCCTATAACTATACCAAATAGCATTTGAAACCAATTATGTTTATGTAAAGTAAATCTAGACCAAGCAAGTAATGGTAAAAATAGTAACATAATAAATGACAAAGGATAAGTTCCTCCAACAGCTATAAAAACAAAAGTAAACCAACCTGTATGTACACTTATTTTATCAATCATATAATTGAAGGTAAAGTACAATCCAAAAAACAAAAACATAATCACATTAAGTGTCAATAAAGTACTTGAATTCGAATAGTTTCCAAACAATAAAATATTAAATAAAGAAGCAACAACAAGGGCAAAATAAATCAATACCCTATCATGCCTATTAGGGTCTTCACCAAACCTTAAGTGTGGATATCTTTTTATTAATTTAACAAAATAAGCAGGAATCAACAAAAGCAGATAAATTGTTATCATCATACTTAACTCAACACCGTAAGTAGAATATTTAGAATAAATAAAATAAATGTATATCAGAACAAGTATGATGGGAGAGAAGAGTACCGATATAAATCTTGCAAAAACTAAATCAAAATTTTTATCCATAAAAAAAGTTTTAAAATTTGGCTAACAATTTCACTTAATATTATTATTTTTTTTTCTAAAATGCTGAGTCTTTAGAGTATCTATTTTTCTCATTACATCCGCGTTATTTATAACACCTTTCAGAGTAAAGTTAATCTTGTTATTTTCTATTTTTAATATTTTTACATTAAGTTTTTCACCAGGCTGAAAAATTTTTTCTACATCGGGATTTTTGTTTACAGAAGACATCTCAGACGTGTGTAACAAGCCTGATATATTACTGGATACATTAACAAATACTCCATAAGGCATTATTTTATCTACTGTTCCCATATACACGTCACCTACAACAGGTTCTGCAAATTGTCTTGTTATTAAATCTTTTACATACTCTAACTGGCTATTGTTAGCGGCAGTTATTATAACAGTACCATCCTCTTGGATATTGATGTCACATGGCTTGTTGTTAAAATTTTTTGATTTATCTATTATGTCTCTAATATTTTTACCACCAGGACCAATGAGCTCACCTATTTTATCTTTTTGTATAGTTATTTTATCTACCACAGGAGCATTAGGAGACATCAAAGTTCTGGATTTATCAATCACTTCATTCATAACAAGAAGTATTTGTTTACGACCTTTTTCAGCCCACCTTAATGCATCGGATATAATCTCAAAACAGACTCCTCTCAACTTATTTTCATACTGAATCGCTGTGATACCATTCATGGTACCTGCTACCTTAAAATCCATATCACCGTAAAAATCCTCAATTCCCTCTATATCCATAAGTAATTTATAATTTCGATCATTTCCATCTTCAGTTACTAAACCTATACCTATTCCTGCGACTGCTGACTTTAGTTTTACCCCGGCAGACATTAAAGCCATGCTAGAAGCACAAGTTGCAGCCATTGACGTTGATCCATTTGAGGTTAAAATCTCAGAAACAACCCTTATCGTATAAGGAAAATCTACTTCTGTTGGTATCATATTCTTCAGAGCATTCTCACCAATTGCGCCATGCCCGATTTCTCTTCTACCAGGTTTATAATTATATCTAGTAGATTCTCCAGTAGAAAAGGGTGGAAAATTATAATGATGCATAAATCGCTTAGTTGATTCTCCCTCCATATCGTCTAATGACAAACTATCAGTTAAAGGTCCTAAAGTCACTATCGATAAACTTTGCGTCAGGCCTCGAGTAAACAAAGCTGATCCATGAACATACGGCACGACATCAACTTTTGCACTAATTTCTCTAATCTCATCTAAAGCTCTACCGGAGACCCTTTTTGATTCGTTTAACACAGCATCCCTTAGTATTTTTCTTGCTATGTATTCCACAGCTAAATTTATCTCAAATTTTGTTTTGTCATCAACAGTTTCATGCTCATCATTCCATTCTTTATGAATTCTTTGCTTCAAATTTTCTATATTGAAAGATCTGTTGTTTTTTTCAGACACAAACAAAGCTGATCTGATATCAGTAGAGTACCTATGATATATATTATCTATCAATTCCTTATCTACAAGATATTCTAAATCCGTACTAATTTCATTTACAAAATCTTTTCCAGTCACAAATTTATAAAAATCCATTTGTATATGATTCAACTGTTTTATATACTCCATGGACTTAAGCAAAAGCTGATCCATTTGATCATTAGTTATCTCCTTTGCCCAGCCTTCAATATTTAAAAATTTATCATTAACACCAGACACAATCATTTCGGCATAACTATCATATATTTCATCAACGTACGGATTAACTTTGATCAAACCATTTGCATCAATAATTGTTACGACGCTTGAGGCGGGACCGGCATATGGAACACCTGAAAACATTAAAGACAATGAAGCACCTACAACAGCTAAAGACTCTGGATCGTTTTTTTCATCAAAACTCAATACAGTAACAATAACCGAGGTTGCTTTTTTAAATCCTTTAGGAAACAATGATCGAATGGAATGATCAATTTGCCTTGCTTTTAAAATTGCTTCATCCGAAGGAAACATTTCTCTCTTTTGAAAACGTGAACCACCTATCGCACCACGGGCATACATTTTTTCTATATATTCGACCGACAATGGAAAAAAATCTTGCTCAGACTCATTTGGAGAAACATTTGTTGTTACTAAAACTGTTGTTTCTCCCAGTTTCAACGTGACTGAACCTGCTGACAATAGAGCCAGTTCACCAGTTGAAATTTCAATAGTTTTGCCATCAAACTGATACGTTTTAGCTTTTAGCATAAGTTAGCATTTTAAATTATTATATAACCGTGTTTAACACTTGCTAAGTTTACTAAATTTATTCACTGATTACAAAGAAAACTCAAATAACTAATCAATAGGACATATTTTTATTAATACAAAAAATAACTCTAACCATATCCTCAACAATTAATGCGATCATTATTATCTTAATGCAAAACAACTAAATTTTTTCATCACATTTTTGAAAAGTAAAGAGGTTTTTTATAATAAAAGTGGTCTTCTGTGAAAAGTACAATTGAGTGGTATTAATTAGCTAAATTAATATAGACCAATAACATGTAAGAATCAAACAGATCATTAAACAGATTTAACATAAAATAGATTTTAAAAGGTGATCAACAATTTAAGATTATATATCCTATCTCATACTTATAAAAATAATTAAACTAATTGATTATATTTACCTGTTCCAATTGTAAGATTGAACTTATTTTAAAAGTCAACCTAACTTTGATAAAGTCAAAAAATTTGTAACTGAACAGAAATTGATAATCTAAACAGAAATTGATAATTTAGATATTTCATAAGTATTGAATACATACAACATATTCTCTTTCTCTAACAAAAAACAAATATTCATATCCAATCTAGGTTACGTTATAAGGATTGTACAAACTCCTTTTTGAGTTTGTCGAACCTTTTTAAATTAAATTTCTGTAGTATTCAAAAATATACTGAGCAGCATAAGCTGGATTTAAAGGAAATAAATTATTATAATAATTTTGATAGTATTTATAATTTTTTTTATCTTCTGCTTTAAACATATCTACAACTGCTCTTTTTGCCCATATGTCTATAGGTACCTTGTCGTACATCTTTAAGGAAAATACAGCCACACAATCTCTAATCTTTAATCCCACTCCTGAAAGTTTTAACAAAGAATTGTAATTTGTATAATCTCCACTAACCAAACTTTTAATAGTCAAATCCAGGTACCTAGCTCTATACCCAAATTTCATGTTTTTGAATAATAATTCGCTTGATTCTGACAGATTTTCTAGATTTGGAAATAAATTGTACTTAATGCCTCGAATATTTATTTTGTTACCGAAACGCTCACTCAGTCTAAGTATTTGATTTCTTATTGATCTAATATTTTGACGTGCACTTAATATAAAACTTATAATTGTTTGATGTAGATCTTGGTGAAACAAAAAAATTACACCAGTATCTCTAATTATTTGGTTCAGAATTGGTAGATTCATGTAATGTGACAAATTATTCGTAATATCTAAATTTAGGAAATTTGTTGCTTTATCATAATCATTTTTATTTGGATATGTTTGCCATGTCAATGTGTTATCAGTTAGCTGCAACTCTATAGCCCAATTGGAAAACAATATTATGTAGTGATCTTTCTGAACTTTTAGCCAATTAAACAATTGACCACCTTCTACGCTTAAGTGTAAGTTAATAGGGTAGTCTAGTTTTAATTGATTCATAACGATTTTAGCTTAGAAATTCTAATTCCCAAAGCTATTCCACATGCAATCGATACATTTAAAGATGGACCGGAACCAAACATCGGAATGTGTACCAGATGATCCATGATGCTTAGATACTTTTTGTAAATGCCTCTGACTTCATTCCCCAAAACCAGTGCAATATCGCAATCAAAGTTAAAATCATTTATGTCTACAGAATTTTTGCATAGATCTAAACCTACCAACCTTAGACCTTGATTTTTTAATTCATATAACGATTGGAAAATATCTGCAAAATAAGACCATTTTACAGATCTCTCAAACCCCATAGAATTAATGGATATTTTATCATTTGGTGGATAAGGGGTTTTACCTAGCAAATAAATTTTGTCCACTCCAAGAGCACTTGATGTTCTAAATATGGATCCGACGTTGAATGGATTCTCAACATCCTGTAAAACTAAGATCAATTTGAATTTGTCGATGCTGTAAGTCAAGCGCGACTTTCTGTTTAACTGCCTAATTTGTGTTTTAGACAAAGGCTTGAACATCAAATTACTATGCTAAACCTTGTTTACCATGATCTATGTAAATACCCGGTACTATTTCCTCCATGTAATCTTCTATACCATGTCTTTCAATTACCCTTATATTGTAATCTTTTGTAGGTATAACTAAGATACCCCCATTAACCTTTAACTGTTTTTTAAGGGATTCTGGCACCGAATCAACTGCGAAAGAAACGTGTATTCTATCAAAAGGAGATTGAGTCAGCAGGCCTTCCATGCCATCCCTATACATAAAATGCACATTAGGAGCAATATCTTTATACTTACTGTAATTTAACCTAGATTGCTCCCATAACCATTGCAGTCGATCCAAACTAAATACACTACCTGTTTTTCCCACAATATAACCCATGATAGTAGCACAGTAACCAGTACCAGAACCTATGTCTAATACTTTCTGTCCGACTGACAAATTCAACAAATTTAGCATTTTAAAAAGCACTGTCGGCTTGGTGAGATTTTCACCATGACCTATGCTTAACTCAGTGTCATGATAAGCTAAATGTTTTAACATTTCTGGCACAAAATCTTTCCTGTCTATTTTATTGATTGCATCTATCAACATAGGTGATGTAACCACAGGGTTTTTTCCTGTTGTGAGAACCTGCACCAAATATTCTTTATTCCAAACAAACACGCCGGGTACAAAATTTGTTTTTATGTTCATAATGTATTAATTTAACTTTATTAAATTATCTTGAAAAATTTCAAATGACTGTATCTCTGAGGTTAACTTATACTCTTTACCCATATACCTTATCTTAAACTGATCAAACTGAGATGTCTCGATCTTGATTTTTTTGTCTATTTTAAAACCTAAAATTTGGTTTGGCACTACAGTATCATTATACACAATTTCGTCATCAATTCTAACTAATACAAATCTAGCCATGTCACCAGCAATTACTGTTATGTATTTCTCTTCATCTCTATAACTTATTAAGTCCTGTCTTTTGATATTTAGAATACTTCTATTAATTGAGCCATATAGATTTTTTGTTTCAAAAACAACATAGTTGTCTAACTCAAACAAAGGGATATCTTTTATTTCAAAAAAACCACCAGGATATTGTGGAATTACTTTATTATTAGCTTTTAGCTCTCCTACTCCTATTACATTGCCTTTTAATGTTATTTTTTGACCTGAAAAGTTTATAGACTGGTTGCCTTCTTCAAATTTTATTTCAAATGGTTCATAAATATGAACAATTGGTGGTCTTACAGTATTGAAAAAGCTACTTATAAAGTAATTTCCAATCAAAAAAATTAAAATAAACAAAAAAATAAACTTTAAAAACTTGTTGTAAGTTAAGATTTTGTTAAATAATTTTAATAGTGAATTATTTTTTGTTTTTGAAACTTTTTGCACCACTGAAGCTTTTATTTTATAGGATAACTTTTTTTTTGGCTTGTACAGATGTAGATTAATATCTCTCTCTACTATCTTTGATAAGTTATATCCATCAAGACCTAAAAAATCAGCATAAATTTTTACATATCTTATTACATCAGATAAATTATCAAACTTATCAAATTCTCCCTCCTCCAAGTAAACCAAATAATCTTCTTTAATACCTGTTTCATATGATAAAATGTATACTGATAGATTCTTTGCAATTCTAGCAATCTTTAGTTTATTTGGTATACTGCTTTTAACCATGAAGAAAAAAATAAAAAATATACTTCTAAAAACATTAATTTATACTACCATATTGATAGTTTTTGTAGTGACTTTGACTATAGTTATTTTATCCTCTCAAGGAAAAACTGTTGATATAGAAGATAAAAAAATTGTTTCGACTGGCATAATCAAAATCAACATAAAGCCTAATGTACAATTTAAGGCTTACATTGATGATCAACTGACTGTGGTTAAGGACAGCAAAATTGATTGGATTAAACCCGGCAAAATTACCTTAAGAGTTATTGCAGAAGGTTATAAAGAATGGTTAAAAGAATTAGATATAAAAGCAGGAAACATCCATGATGTGTTTGTACAACTAATTCCTATATCTTTAAATTTAACTCAAGTTACTAATACAAATATAGGTGTATCCTCTTTTACAAATGAAGTTTCAGAATTCATTTATATAATCAATGATAAAGAGAATCAAACTTACAACGGAGTATGGAAGATTAAACTAAGTAGAGGAGGAATATTTGATTTTGTTTCCAGTGAACTAGAATTAATTTATTCAATAAATTCTGATGAACATGCTATTTTCTTTGATAAAAACCTGAATGTCAACTTGTCTAAAGATAATAGATACCTACTGTTGAGTTCTTATGATTCAAAACAAGTTGAAATACTTGATTTATCAAGCAAAAATACCTTTAGAATATCACCTTCTCTAAAAATTCCAAGTTATCCTGATAAAATTCAATTTTTTAAATACGGGAAAACTGTAATCATACAAATAAAAGATTCACTATACGAGTATGACTTTATAAATGACCTGTTATATGTCATATCAACGGATATTTCTAACATATTTTACCACACTAGTGACAATGAAGTTTATCTGGTAGTAAAAGATGAAGACAAATCAGCTATTTATATATATAAAGATTTTAAGATACACACATTAAAAACAATCAATGATAAACTACATAAGTTATTGAATGAAAGTTTTAAAGAAGAAAGTTTTATCAATTCTGTAATTGTAAGCAATAATATTTATATATTTAACGATAATCAAAATAATTACTACTGGACTGATATTTCGAATGAGACATTTTTTAATTTAGGTAATATTAACCCACAATACATTTCAAATGACCTTAGATTGATTATATATAAAAATTTAATCAATAATAATGACAAACATTCATGGAATACAATTAAGTTTATATCTCGACAAGGTGGTAAATCAAATGAAATAAAACAAACTAGTTTCATTGTAGATTCTAATGTTCAAAAGATACAAACATCCTTTAGTAATGATGTACTTTTTTTCACTGACGAAACCAACGATGGAAAAAGTAGATTATGGAAGATAGACTATGACGGACAAAATAAGCAACTTTTATATTCTGAAGTAGGTAAAAAAATAATCGATTTTGGTATAAATAACGTGGATACCCTATATCTAGTATTAGATGATGAAAACAACAACATAGGTAGAAACTTATACAAAATTAGTCTATCAGAAAACCGAAGATAGAAATGATCTAATTATGATTCTTTTAGATCAAAAATTTGTTTTAGAATTTGTAAAGCTTCAAGAGGCATGGTATCAATGTTGTGATCTCCCATACCTGATATATTGGCGAAAAACTGCTCAGCAAGCTCGTTATTAATTACAAATAACTCTTTGTAATGTTCAAATTCCATTTTACTTATTAATTTCGCTAGACTTTTTTTAGGACTATTTTCATTGAGTTGAGCTGCTTCGTGAGTTTTTAGCCACTCACCGACTACAGTTTTAAACACTGGTCCATAAACTTTAATAAATTCCGACTCCAAATCTGAAGTGGTCATGGTAGATGAAGCAATATTTTTAAGCATAACAATAGGTCCGGAAGCTATTGGTGAATTTTGATCAGAATATTCGTTATTACTATTAAATAGATTATACA
>CALDYZ010000010.1 GCA_937944235.1 Candidatus Dojkabacteria bacterium
TTATTGAACTAATTATTCAAAGACTTAAGAAAAATGTTATTCAATATGTTTGTTTTGATACTTCATTTGGTAGCAGTATACCTGAAGTAAATTATTTATATTCATTACCGGAAGAATTCGGAATCACTTTAGGCATTAGAAAGTATCTGTTTCATGGTATATCTTATAAATACATACTATCTGTTTTAAATAGACAGAATAGCTATCTATCAAAAAAAATAGTTATTTGTCATTTAGGGCATGGTTCATCTGTTTGTGCTATAAGTAAGCTACAACCTGTGGATAGTTCATTTGGATTTACTCCATTACAAAACTTAATAACCTCAACCAGAATTGGTGAATTTGATGTAAATGCTTACATGTTTTTAAAAAAATTTTTGTCTAAAACTGATAAAGAAATTTTCGAGTTACTAAGTAGGAAATCAGGTCTATTAGGAATTTCTGCTATTAGTAGTGACATGGAAAAATTGATAAATTTGTATAACATTGATTCAAAGGCAAAATTGGCTGTAGATATGTATTTAAATATGGTGACTAAATATATATTTCAGATGGTGTCATCTTTAAATGGTATAGATGTACTGATATTTTCAGGAGGCATTGGAGAAAATTCTTCATTTATAAGACAGAAAATTGCTGATAGATTAAGTATATTTTTTGTATACTTGAATCAAAAAAAGAATGAAAATATAGATATAGATAAAGATATATATTGTATATCACAAAAAGAATCTAAAGTTGAAGTTTTTGTGATTAAATCAGATGAATGCCAACAAATGATTCATGAATATCTAAGTATCAAAGATATTTAGATATTCATGAATAAGTTTGAGTAATCATACTTAAACTTACATTGTTATAATCTGAGTAATATGAAATCAACTGAGTAGCAAAATGCTAGCTTCATCATTATTGATGAATAACAACTATTTATTTGTACCGTTAACACATGTAACAAAATCAAAATATTAGATAAAAAAAATGTATTTTGAAGATTTATCAAAAAATTTAATAAAATGGCAGACAAGTTTTAAATATCCAACAAAATCAGAATTGCCTGATAAAATAATCCTAACAGAAAAGATAAGAAATAATATCAAATTGTTAATAGATTATACTAAGTCAGAAGTATTTTCATTTGGTAGGAAGCAAGGGTCTTTGTCTTGGGAGTTTTCGACTACAATATTTTACTTTGGAGGAGACTTAATAATTACTTCACCGAAACAAGGAAGTAGCTATTCTGTGATGCCAATATTAAAAATTTCCAACATAGATCACCAAATTTCAAAAGACCAAAAAAAAGTTAAATTTTTATTAACTATCAATGATAAACTTTACTCAACTAGAGATTTTCCTATAGATCAGTGGTCAAAAAATAAAAACGAGAGTGATAATAATCTTGTAGGTCCTGTTATGGTGTTGCACTCACATCCAAAAAATTATATAGATCAAGGAAAATTTTTGTATTCATTTTTTTCAGAATCGGATATAAAGTTTTTAAAAAACGTTAATTTATTCATGCTTGGTCTAATAACCGAAGAGAATATTTGGATAGCTACAAAAATTAATGATTTAAATTCATTTGACTTTGATTTTTTAAGTAAAGTTAGCTCTGAAGAACTTTTTGCAGTAAATAACTCCCTCAATAGAAATTATGCTTTTTTATACTCTATATATAGTTATTTTAATGACAGTGGATTAATTTTTTACTATGGAAGATTATCTTGGGGTAGCGTAGTTAAGGTTAATTATCAAAACTTTCGAAACGAAATTAATGAATACAAATCAAGCAAAGAACAACTGGCTATAAAATTGGTCGAACCAAAATATATGTCATCAGCTGAAAAAACTAATCCCAAGACACTTGAAGAAATTTCATCATACAAGGAAGAAAATGCAGCAGAATTGACGATTAAGAGTAATAAGTTGTTGACTAATCAACCAAATCTAGCTGCCATAAAAGAAAAGAAGAAAAAAATAAACAGAGAAACTTTTCATTTGCTTTTTATTATTTTTTTAACACTTGTGATTTCTATTATTTCAATTTTAATAATTTTAAATTTATGAATTTGTATCAGGAACATGCTAGTGAGTTTTCCAGAACAAGACAACATTTTTGGAAAGGATGGTATGAATTAGAAAAATACCTTATAAATGCGACCAAGTTTTTAGATATTGGATGTGGTAATGGTAGGTTCTTAAAGTTTATAAAGAAATACAAAATAGATTTTAATTATGTAGGTATTGATTATTCACAACAATTATTACAGGAAGCAGGTTATTTAGACAGAAATGCAAAATTGTTTAATTTAGATTTAAGATCAAATTGGGATATACCTGAAAGTAATTTCGATTTTGTTGTTTGTTTTGGAGTAATTCATCATCTATTAAACCAAAAACATAGAAAATATCTTTTCAGGAAGGTTTTTGAAAAATTAAATTACAGAGGAGTTTTTGTTTTTACAATATGGGATTTTTTAAGTGATTTGAGACAAATAAATAAAATTATTAAAAAAATACCCGGAAAAAATAATTTTTTGATGAAATTTGGCAATATAGCGGTAAGAGAATGTCATTGGATGCAAGATTCTGAATTTCAGGTTTTGTTAAAAATATATAAATTTAGAATCATTGAAACTTATCAATCGGATGGTAAAAATAACAAATTAAATAAATACATTGTTACACAAAAATGTTTTTGAAAAGAAGAACGAAATTAAAAAAATATAACAAGTTTGTCTTAAATAGAAGAACATTGTTATATGTGCTTGCTGGTGAAAATGTAATAGAGCTCAGATGCGTATTAACTTCTTTCTTAGGTAAAATAATTTTATCATTGTTGATTATACTGATTTTAACTAGTATTAATGTTTATAAAAATGTACATCTTGTAGCTTATAAGGATTTATCCATCATACCTAACTATTTTGATGATTATCTGTTAGTATTGAATCAAGAAGAGATAGCCAATGATCCAAATTTATTGTATACCTTAAAAGAAGTTTTAATTGATTTAGCTTTACAAAAATATTATAAAAATTTATATGTTTTAATTGATATTGATCACAATTCTGATGATGTAAATTTTACAGAGCTAATTACGAGTAATCTTATCACAGATGAAATAAGACAGATGTTTGAGGAGTTACAAATTATTATTATTCAAAATTACTTATCTAATGAGATATGCAAGGATATATATATAAATATACAAAACAACAAAGCAATTGTATTAGGCAACAAAGATATGGCTTTACCATTAAAAATTATTTGCAATAATCAAGGTATGGATTTGGAGTATTTTGAAATAAAACAAATATATAAAAATAAGCTTGCCTCGTTTGAAAATGTTTTTTATTCTTATATCATTAGTATCTTTTATCCTATCATAAAGTTATGAATAAAATGTCAAAAAATTTTATAAAACAAACAAGAAAAAGTATTGTCAGCCTTGTTAAGGCTGTTACTTCTCCGATTTTTTTACTAGTTTTTATTTCTGTGTCTATAGTTATGATATCTACCGTTGTTGTTAGCCTTATTAATTATGATTATAAACATGCAAAGCAAACAATCGTTCAAAATAAATGGAGAATTTTTGCCTCTTCAGCTAAAGTTGGCAAAGAGTCGATATTATTTGATGTAACTTTGATTAATAATCATGGTGCATTAAGAGAATTTAAGGATATAGAGGCATACGGTTTAAATCATTATGGAAACAAATTAGTAACATTTACAAATGTTGCTGGTTTACAACTGTATAATTTGAATGACTTAACACAAATATCTTATGAAGTTGACATCAAAGAATTGTCTCTAATTGATGCGGAAGGAATCGTATTTTCTACCAATGACGAGTTTTTTGCATTTACTGCGGTAGAAAAAGGAGCTCCATATAAAACAGTGCTATTAATCTTTGATACGAATGGTAACCTAACAAACAAGATTAATGCAAGCATTTATTATGATGAAGTAGTAAGTAAGCCTCAAATTTCCAATATTAATAACTTCATTTTACTAAGAACTTATATTTTTGATGACTTAGATTTTCCAAAAAACGATGGTAGTAGTTATGATGTAGGAGAATTACCTATATACATTACCATGTATAACTTTGCTGGTGAAGAATTAAAAAATATTAAGATTAGAGATTATGGTGATAAAGACGATGAAGTTTATTATAGATGGAATAAAATAAACGATGCTTACTTTGAATATGTGATTTATAAAAAGCATGAAAATATAAATTTGTATAATCCAAACATTTATACGAAATTAAGTATCAGGTAATTATTATGAAAAATTTACGCACAAAGGTTTTATTAAACATGTTGTTAAATTTTACATTTTTGTTT
>CALDYZ010000011.1 GCA_937944235.1 Candidatus Dojkabacteria bacterium
GTGAACAGAAATACAACAAACAGGTATACAAGATTTTTAGAAAAGTAATGTTAAGCAGTGCAATACAAGAAAGAATAGAAGTAAACCTACATAATGGAATAGAAATAGATGAAAGCTACTTTGGACCAACTAGAGTCAGAGGAAAGAGAGGTAGAGGAGCAGGAAGTAAATAATAGTATTTGGACTATTAAAAAGAAGCGATAAGATATATACAGAGATAGTGAATAGTGCCAAATCAAAAGAACTCGTACCAATAATTAAGAAAGTAGTAGGAACAGGATCAGACATATATACTGACTGATGGATGGAGAAGCTACAATGCACTAACAATCTAGAGAAAGGTACATATAAATGGTGTTGAATCCTTTTAGAGTTGGACCAAAAGGAGATTAGTCAAATTCAATGGAATAAGTAAAAGAAGTTTTAAAGAATATTTGTTAGAATCCGAGTGGAGATTTAATCACCGAAAAAATCTCGCAAAAGATTTAAAAATTTTGATACGTAATTTTAAAGTTATCTAGTCTAGACCCTTTAAAAATACCATCTTCTAGATTAAACTACTAATTATATAAGATATAGATTAATAAATAGACAAAGATGAAATTATCTGAAAGAATGCAAATTATGTTAGAAAATTAATAAATTGGTAATATGGTCTTTAAAATTTTTGCGAAATTCAATTTCAATTTTAGTTTTTTTGCCAAATATAGAATCATCATTAGTAAAGGTTTTTAAAGTTTGTTGGTATAATCTAAAAACAAATCTAAAATCTAAATAGAAGTTATAGTATTAGCAAGAAAAGAATTATTTTAACTATTGAATTAACAAAATTCAAAACAACTAAACTCTTTCTTAATCTTAATGCTAGGGTAATTCACTGTAAGTTATAATTTCAATTCTATAAACATATAAGATAAAAGAGATCAGATACTTTCATTAGAAAACATAAAGATTCTAATATAGATAGTATAAATACAGATCGTACGACATATTAATTGAATGATAAATTACAAGAGCGTTTATGTTTGTATATGCGGCAGTAATAATACCTTATAACTAACATTTTTATGATTTTGATTCGGATATTAATTCATATATCAACTATTTTCATCACCAAATCAAAATGTGTAGACACAAATGTACTTACTTACTAGAGTAGACTGGAGTAGAGAATTTTTAATGAATGGTGTTGATTTCATAAAAAATTGATAAACATTATATGTATGTTCTTTTGAACAAAATCGTACCAACAAACAAAAAAATACTCAAAAATATAATTTAAGTGCATAAATTTTTTTAAATTACCTGTTACTTAGGTTGTGTCATAACAATTACATACACATAAAATTGACTTTTTATGTATTCGGGTATAATTTAATCTTGTGTATTTTAAAAAATTTTAAAAAGATTTTGGTAAACCAGATATTCCATTATTTTAATGGATAAAAGCACAAGTTTTGATGATCTACTAAAATTGCATCGCAATTAAACTAATGCCCATGGATGACGAATATAGAAAGAAATGTGGATAAGTTAGAAAAAGTGTTAATAAGGATTTTTTGAATTAGTAATATTTTTGTTATTAACCTTGTTTTATTAGTAGTAATTTAGGTTTATTTGTTTAGTTTTCTTGATAGGTTTGCAAGATTTCGTGCTTTTTTTTTGTTTTAGTTAATCCCATTTAAAATAAAGCTAAGTTAATAAAGGTTTACTAAATAGGTAAAGTAAAATTTACTATTATAATTTTTAGAGATCTACAATGTTTAATTGCGATCTAAGTCACAACACCTTGAGCCCAAAAGCATGAAAAGTATACAGAAATATAAAATAAAATAGATTCAAGAATAAGAACAAAAGAAGAAAACTTTAAGGATTGTTCTAAGATAGATGTATTCTGATGAACTTATTGATAATTGTAGTTAGGTTAGTTAGTATAGTTATTAAAAATAGTAGTAAGGTTTGTTTATTTTATTACCAAAATTTGGTAAAAGTTAGTAAAATCGTTGAAAAATTTTCTTTATTTGGCTAAAATGAATAGTTAGCTTTTGAGAATATAGCTAAAACACTAAAAAGTAAATATAATTTTATTAATTAAATTATACACTTATGGCAGAATTTATACGATCTAAGCCTCACGTAAATGTAGGTACCCTTGGTCATATTGACCATGGAAAGACAACTTTAACAGCAGCATTGGTTGCTTACTCTAAAAGAAAAGGGTGGCAAAATTCTGGTAAAGGGTATGCAGAAATAGCTAAAGGTGGTATTGCCAGGTCAGGTTCAAATAAGATAGTTACAGTTGCTTCGTCTCATGTTGAGTATGAATCGGAGCAGAGACATTATGCACATATAGATTGCCCAGGTCACGCTGATTATATTAAAAATATGATTACAGGTGCGGCACAAATGGACGGAGCTATTCTTGTGGTTTCTGCTAACGATGGTCCGATGCCTCAGACACAGGAACATTTGTTGTTAGCAAAGCAGGTTGGAGTAAATAATATTGTCGTGTTTGTAAATAGATTCGATGACAACACTGATCCAGATATGTTAGCAATTGTTATTGAAGAGGTAAAAGAATTGCTGGGGAAGTATGGATATGATGCAGAAAAAGTTCCATTTGTTGTAGGAAGTGCTTTGTATGGAGAACAAGGTGTTAAAGATGGTGATGAAACTATAGCCAAACTTCTTGACGCTCTTGATTCTGCTATTCCTCTTCCTGAAAGAGAGATTGATAAACCTTTTTTAATGCCAGTTGAAGATGTTTTTGGTATAGAGGGTCGAGGTACAGTAGCTACCGGGAGAATTGAGAGAGGTAAGGTTAAAATAGGCGATACTCTGGCTCAATTGGGTTTAGGTTATGAAGTAAAAGAAGTTGTGGTAACCGGTGTTGAGATGTTTAAAAAGCAGATGCAAGAAGCACAAGCTGGTGATAATGTTGGTTTGTTGTTGAGGGGTATTAAAAGAGATGAAATTGTAAGAGGTCAGGTTTTGGCAGCAAAAGGTTCTGTTAAAGCTTATACTCATTTTAAAGCACAATTGTATGTTCTAACAAAAGAGGAAGGAGGTCGTCACACAGGGTTTGGTACTGGTTATAAACCTCAATTTTTTATAAGAACAGCCGACGTGACTGGTGAAGTGATTTTGCCAGAAGGTAAGCAAATTGTCATACCTGGGGATACAGCTGAGATTGAAGTAAAGTTAATTGTGCCTGTCGCTCTAGAAGAGACTATGACGTTTGCTATAAGGGAAGGAGGAAAAACTGTCGGAGCAGGTAAAATAATTCAAATACTTGGATAATTTTTTTAAGTTTTATTCATTTCTGTATCAGTTGTATTGATTTGTGGTTATGTTTTAGTTTTTAGTTATGTCGCAAAGAATAAGACTAATAATAAAAGGTTATGATTCAAGACTAGTTGATAAATCTGTATTAGATATAGTTAATATGGTTATTGAAACTGGTGCTAAAGTTAGGGGTCCAGTGCCTTTACCGACTTTAAGATGGAAAATGGCTGTTCATAAAAGTCCGCATATAGATGCGAAGTCAAAAGAGCACTATGGTATGAGTATTCATAAGCGTTTATTAGATGTTGTAGATTACAATTCAAAAACTATAGAGAGTATATCACATTATCATTTACCTTATGGAGTAAACATAAATATTAAATATTAAACATTTTAATGTGTCTGAGGTTATACTTTGTACTAAATTAAATATGTTAAGTTTCTTTGATGAGCAGGGTAGGTGCGTTCCATCTACTTTGTTGAGTTATGAAAATGTTGATTTGGTTGACGCTGTTTCTTTAAATAAAAAATTTCTTGTTTTAAAGAAAAAAGGAAAAAATAAAAGTAATAAATCGCTGTTGTATCAGTTTGGATTGAAAAATCCTGATTTTAAAATCATTTATTTTCATCCTACGGATACTGAACGAAATGATATAGACTCTATAATAAATTCTTTTAGTAAGGGAGATATTGTCAAAGTCACTGCTAAAACTAAATCTAAAGGTTTTCAAGGTGTTGTTAAAAGGTGGAACTTTGCAGGAGGACCTAGAACCCACGGACAATCAGATAGAGAAAGAGCTCCAGGTGCCATAGGTATGAGAACAATACCAGGAAGGGTTTTTAAAGGTAAAAAAATGGCAGGCAAGATGGGTGGGGTGACAAAAACAATAAAGGGTTTGACTTTATTATCGTTGGACACAGTAAATAAATTGTTTTTAGTTTCCGGTAGTGTTCCTGGACCTAGTAAATCTGTCGTTATTCTAAGTAAAGAATGAATAAATATGATTTTTCAGAAAATAGAATTTACCAAGTTGAAGATCCGGTCTGGTTTAACAAACTACCTGATACTGTTGACACGTACGCTTTAAATCTTTATAGATACGTTTATCTGTCTAATCAAAGGCAGTCTAATGCGCATTCTAAGACTAGAGCAATGGTTAGAGGTGGTGGGAGAAAGCCTTATTCTCAGAAGGGTACTGGTAGGGCAAGAGCTGGATCGATAAGGTCCCCTATTTGGAGAGGTGGAGGTAAGGCTCATGGACCCAATGGTCTACAGAATTACTCTTTGACATTAAATAAAAAGCAGAAAAAACATGCATTTTTGAGTGTTCTATCTTATCACAATTTGAGAAATGCACTAAACTTAATTTCTGGTGTTGAAAGTATATCTAGAACTAAGCAATTTTTGGAATTAGTTGATTTCTTATCTGTAAATAATTTTTTATTAGTTACAGATAAAACAATAAGAAGCCTAGTAAATTCTTGTAAAAATTTGAAACATAATAAGTTTTACGTTAGAAGTTTATTAGATCTAAATGTTTATGATTTAATGCTAGTTGATAACGTATTTTTCCTAGATTCTAATAGTTTGCACGAATTAATTTTAAAAAAATTAGTTAATAATTTATGACCGAAGTGGTGACAGAAAAAACTATTAGTTTATACAAAGATAGAAAAATTTGTACATTCCAGGTGAATATACATTATTCGAAACCATACATTAAGTTTATTTTTTATAAGAAATATAGTATAAAACCATTATCAATCAAGACTTTAAATAGATTGGGAAAAAATAAAAGAATGAGAAGTGATCCTAGAAGATTTACTCTTGTAGGGAGTAAAAGAATAGCATACATTAGAATACCGAATAATGCTAAGATTGATGCATTTGAAGTTAAATGATAAAGTATGGCGTTAAAAACTTTTAAACCTATAACACCTTCACTTAGAGGAACTGTTTTAATAGACAGGTCTGGTTTATATAAAGGAAGATCTTTAAGGTCAAAACTAACAAAAATACCTAGATCTTATGGGAAAAATAATCGTGGCATAATTACTGTAAGACATAAGCAATCGGGTTCTAAACGACTTTATAGAATTGTTGACTTTGTTAGAGAAAATCATGGAATACCAGGTACAGTTGAAAGACTAGAATATGATCCAAATAGATCAGCATTTATTGCATTAATAAAATATGTAAATGGTGATAAAAGGTATATAGTTGCACCTGATGGCCTTAACGTGGGTGATGCAGTGATGTCAGGTCCAAATGCTCCGGTAGCTATTGGTAATCGATTACCGCTTGAAAATATACCTCAAGGTGTTTATGTGCACGCAATTTCTTTTTATCCAAATACGAGAGCAAAAGTTGCTTTGGCAGCTGGTACTTCTGCTTATGTTATGGGTAGTAGAGATGGTTATACGCAATTAAAAATGCCGAGTGGTGAAATAAGGTTGTTTAAATCTACTTCTTATGCTACAATAGGGATCGTTAGCAACGTTGATCATAAAAACGAGAAACTTGGTAAAGCAGGAAGAAGTAGACGCAGAGGTGTTAGACCTACTGTAAGAGGTGTAGCTATGTCCTACAAACATCCTCACGGCGCTGGTCAAGGTAAAAGTGGAAGACATGGAACAGGTAGAGTAAAGCAAGATGTCTATGGAAATGTTGTAGGTGTGAGAACAAGGAAAAGAAGAAATATAACTAATAAGTTCATAGTAAAAAGAAGAACTGAAAAGAACAAATTTAAGTCATTTAAAACTATAGTCTAAATGTCAAGAAGTTTAAAAAAAGGTTTTTTTGTTGATAAAAAATTGTTAGAAAAGGTTAAGAAAGCAAGGCAAGCTCAAGTTAAGTCGCCAATCAAAACTTGGAGTAGGTCTTCGACTATTACCCCAGAAATGGTGGGCTTGACCTTCGAAGTCCATAATGGAAAGTATTTTAATAAAGTTTTTGTTACAGAATCTATGGTTGGACATAAATTAGGTGAATTTTCTCTTACAAGGAAATTTAAAGGTCATACTCAACAGGGCAAAATTGCTAAGACGCAAGGCTTTACTGGTAGATCTATGATTTAATTAGTGGTTAATAGATATGAATACTAATTTCAATATAAAATTGAGCAATGTTGGAATATCTCATAAAAAGATGCAGGTTGTGGCAAGAGTAATAAAAAACATGAAAGTTAAGGATGTTATACATTTTTTAGAGTTGCAGAATAGTCTGCCCGCTAGATATTATGTAAATATGTTTAAGAACTTTTTATCTAACTTGACTGATGGTTATGATCCAGATAAGTTTTATGTTAATTATGTTGTGACTTCGGTAGGTGGTAGAAGATTAAGAAGTTATAAGGCTAAATCTAGGGGAAGAGGTTTTGAAGTAAGGAAAAGAGGTAAAAGTAATATTTTAGTAAATGTTATTTACAAATAATTTATGGCCCGGGGTTCTCACAAAGTAAACCCAACAGTTTTTAGGATTGGCATAAATAGAACGTGGGATAGTCGTTGGTTTGCTTCTGATAGAGATACATACATCTCTTTTTTAAAGCAAGATTTTGAAATTAGATCATATCTTAAAGATCAGTTGAAGTTAGCTGGAGTTGCTAAAATAGTCATAAATAGATCAATAAAAAAAGTTTTGATAGAAGTTTACGTGGCAAAGCCAGGTTTTGCAATAGGGAAAAGTGGTGCAAATATTGCTAACGTAAAAAAATACTTGGAAAGAAAATACAAAATGGATTTTGATATAAAACTTTTAGATGTCAAAAAGCCAGATATAAATGCAGAGTTGATTGCTCAAAGCATAGCACATCAATGTGAGAATAGAGTTGTACCAAAGTTAGCAGTTCAAAAGGTGTTAGAATCAGTGGAGGAATCTAAAGCTGTTGAAGGAGTGTCTATATGGATAAGAGGTAGGATTAAGGGGGTAGATATGGCTAAGGTTGAAAAATACTCTTGGGGTAATGTCCCAAGGCACACATTAAGAAAGCTGATAGATTATGCTGCTATAGAAGCTCAGGTTCCTAGAGCTGGTAAACATGGTATAAAAGTCTGGGTGAATCATGGAGAGAAAAGTACTTACATATTATAATTATATCCGTGTTACAACCAAAAACCAGAAAATATACAAAAGAGTTTAGGGGTTCAATGAAAGGTCTTGCGCTCAGGGGAAATACGCTATTGCATGGTGAGTACGGTATAAAGGCTGTGGAAAGAGGTTGGGTAGATTCAAAAGAGATTGAATCCGCTAGGAAAGCTATTAACAACTACACGAAGAGAAAAAGTAAACTTTGGATTAAAATATTTCCTCATAAACCTGTTACCAAAAAATCAGATGAGCAAGTAAGAGGTGGGGGAAAAGGTCCAGTTGATCACTATGTGGCAGTTGTCAGACCTGGCTTAGTATTGTTTGAGATAAGTGGAGTGAGTAAAGAAATAGCACTAGAGGCTTTAAAACGTGCAGCTTCTAAGATATCAGTAAAAACAAAGTTAGTAGCTAAAAATATATGAAGGAAGAAATTATGAATAAAGTTCCGAAAAAACAAAGATACAAAGGAGTTTTGGTAAAAATTTCCGGAAACAAAACAGTAAAGGTACAGGTAGAGTTTAGTTACCCTCATCCTATTTATAAGAAAATAGTTAAATCGCATAGGAACTTTTTGTGTCATGTTGAAGATGTTAGTCTATACAAGATTGGTCAGGTAGTAGAAATAGAGTCGTGTATAAAAATATCTAAGAAAAAAGCTTTTAAATTAATCGATTGATGTATGATTCAAAAATTGACAATTTTGAAATGTGCTGATAACTCTGGAGCTAAAGAACTTAAGGTTATTCAAGTTTTAGGTGATAAGAAAGGTAGGACATTTACTAAGTTTGGTTATATAGGTGATTTAGTGAGTTGTTCTGTTACGAAAGCTTTGCCTGATTCCTCATTAAAAAAAGGTGATGTTGTGCATGCTGTTGTTGTAAGATGTCGTAAAGAAAAAAGAAGGCCAGATGGGACATACATTAGGTTTGATGAAAACGCCGCTGTTATTGTTAATAAAAACACAAAAGAACCAAGAGCAACAAGAGTATTTGGGCCAGTAGGAAGGGAATTAAAAGATAAAGGTTTTAGTAAAATAGTTTCGTTAGCTCCAGAAGTTTTGTAAATTCTTATTTTTGTATTTATGAGAAAAATAAAAAAAGGCTCAACAGTTAAAGTTCTCAGAGGAAAATACAAGGGGCAAATAGGAAAAGTTTTACAGGTTAAGATAAGTAAAATAGATACTAAAAACAAAGTGTTTGTTTATTTGGAAGGTATAGGTTTGTTAAAAAAGTCAGTAAAACCAAATCCATCATTAGGAGTAAAAGGTGGTTTTAAGGAGGTACATATGCCTATACACATATCAAATGTTATGTTGTATAATGCTGAGTCAAACAAATAAATTTAAAATAATTTTCAAATGTCAGACATAAAGTTAAAAGAAAGGTACTACAGCGTCTTGAGGTCGGAAATAAAAGATGAATTGAGTCTTAGGAATATTCACGAAGTTCCTATACCGATAAAAATAGTAGTGAATAGTGGAATAGGTAAAGAATATAAAAATTCTCCATCTGTGGTAGAAGAAATGAAGGAGGTGTTGAATGTCATAACGGGACAGACGCCCACGGTGACTAAGTCCAAGTACTCAATAGCAGGTTTTGGAATGCTTAAAAAAGGGATGCCCAATGGTGTGATGGTCACATTAAGAAAAGATTTGATGTGGAATTTTTTGTATAAACTTGTTAATATAGCTTTACCAAGAATTAAGGATTTTACAGGTTTGAGTCTTAATGGTTTTGATACGAGTTATAATTATACATTTGGTATAAAAGATCATACGATCTTTCCAGAGATAGATACCTCTACTTTACAAAAGATAAGAGGTTTGAATGTAACCATTGTGTTTGACGCTAAGTCAAAAGACCATGTAGTACATTTTTTAAGAAAAATAGGGTTTCCGTTTAAAAAATAGTATAGTATAGATTTATATCTGATTTTATATGGCAACAAAGGCTGCAATGGCAAAATACCAAAAAATAAAAAAAATAGCGAATGGATATTCCAGTAAGGCGTCCGTTTTTTCAATAAAGTTGAGACGTAGGTGTACCATGTGTGGCAGACCCAGAGGATATATTAGAAAGTTTGATATGTGTAGGATATGTTTTAGAAAATATGCATCTTCTGGGATGTTGCCAGGTGTTAAAAAAGTTAACAACTAGAGTTTATGGTTACTAATGATTTAGTTTCGGATTGTTTGACCAGGATAAGAAACGCTATCAGTGTAGGGAAAAACACAGTTGTTGTTTTGAGGTCTAATTTTGTTATGTCTATATTAGATATTCTAAAACGACACAATAAGATTGAAGACTTTGCTGTTATAGATGATAAACAGATAGAAGTAAAATTAAGATATGTAAGAGGAGTTTCAGCTATTACTGAATTGAAACGAGTATCAAAACCTGGTGTGAGAATCTATGTTAAAGTTAAAGATATAAAACCAGTATACAACGGTAAGGGAATTGCAGTGATTTCTACGCCAAAGGGTCTGATGACAGGTGATGAGGCTGTTAAAAACAGAGTGGGAGGAGAATATGTTTGTTATGTTTTTTGAAGTATGTCTAGGATAGGTAGAAAACCTATAAATTTAAAAGATGTAGAGTTGACTATATCATCTAGGCAGGTTGGTTCTGATGTTACAGTAACAGGGAAACTTGGTTCTTTGACCATGTTTGTGCCGGGTTTTATAGAATTGAATATACAAGATTCAACGGATGGTGATTGTAAGTATCTAAATATTAACGTTAACAACAAAAAATTCAAACCGTTATGGGGATTGTATAGAACATTGATAGATAATATGGTACAAGGTGTTACAAAAGGCTTTACCAAGGAGTTAGTTATACAAGGTATAGGTTACAGAGCTGAAATGAAAGGTAATTCTTGTGTGTTTTCTTTAGGCTTGTCCCATAAGATAACATTTGAACCTCCGCCGGGTGTGACACTAGAAGTCAAAGAACAAACCAACATAATAGTTTCTGGTATAGATAAGCAAAAAGTTGGAGAAGTTGCAGCAAAGATTAGGTCTTTTAGAAAACCAGAACCTTACAAAGGAAAAGGAATCAGGTACAAAGATGAGATAGTTAGAAGAAAATCAACTAAGACAAATAAGTAAAAGTTAATGTTTTTAATCAATGAATAGAAACTTAGTTTTAAAAAAGCAAAGTCGCAGAATAAGAAGAAAAATGAGAATTAGAAAGAAGGTTGTTGGCTCCACTATTAAGCCAAGGATTACAGTTTTTAAATCAAATAAGTATACATACTTTCAGGTTATTGATGATGAGAATGGTCATACTTTAGCTTCTGGGTCGACTTTAAAGAACAAAACCTTGAATTCTGCAGTATATGATGCTTATCAAGTTTTATTAAGTAAAGGTATAGTTAGAGCAGTATTTGATAGAAATGGTTACAAGTTTCATGGGAAAGTCAAACAGATAGCAGAACATTTTAGAAATTTAGGTTTACAAGTTTAATTTGAAATTTTATGACAGATACTGAAGTAAGCGCAAATGTGAACAAAAAAGAATCCGAAAGTCTATCTTCAAAGGCAGGTAATGTACTAAGTGACAATAAACCAAAATCTAGTCAAAAAAATACAAAAGCTTCTTATTCGGAACAAAGGCTTTTAACTAAGCTGTTGTCGGTTAGAAGAGTGACTAAAATGAATAAAGGTGGGAGAAAGTTGAGACTAAGTGTTTTAGTAGTGGTTGGTGATGGTAACGGGAGGGTAGGTTTAGGTGTAGGAAAAGGTGTGGATCTTAAAATAGCTCAGGATAAAGCAGTTGTTTCTGCTAAGAAAAGGATGTTTGATGTCAGGCTATCAGGCTCAACTTTACCACATGACTTATTTTATAAATATAAAGCTGCGAAGATTATGTTAAAACCAGCAAAAGAAGGAACAGGAGTTGTTGCTGGATCATCTATAAGGTTGATAGCAGAGGCTGCTGGTATAAAAGATATGTATGCGAAAATTTTGGGAACGAATAATGCTGTCACAAATGCTTATGCCTTTTTGAATGCGCTTAAGTTGATAAGGTAATTTTTTTATAAATTTATGAATATAGAAATAACAAGTATAAAAACATTTAAAAGGTCAAAAAAGTTAGGTAGAGGAATTGGCTCTGGTGTAGGAGGCCATACTGTAGGGAGGGGAGGAAAAGGGCAAACAGCCAGAGGAGGCCATAAGCAGCCTAGACCAGACTTTGAAGGAGGGCAGAATCCTTTGTCTCGTAGATTACCAAAGCTAAAAGGTTTTTCAAGAGGTTTTGTAAAGTTAAAACAAATAAAGCTTATCGTTCATCTTAGTAAAATAGATGCTTTAGTAAAAGAGAATAATCTTAATACGGTTGATCTTCAAACTCTTGTAGATTTTGGTCTTATAAATCTATCTTACGGAAGAGATCATGTAGTTAAAGTACTTTTTGATGAGCCTCCAAGTGTAGCAATAAACTTGGTAGGCGTTTCAGCGTCAAAGAGGGCTGTTTCAGAAATAATAAAAGCTGGTGGTTCAGTTACTTAAATAGTTAGGTCCAACCCTGATGTCAAAAGCCCACTCTGATATATTTTCTAATAAGCTAGTTGATCATGCATCTACAAGGCGTCGTGTCCATAAGTTCAAACTTATCATATCAAAATATTTGAGTAACAAAGTTTTAATCAAAAAAGTTTTATTCACTTTTTCAATGGTGTTTCTAGTGAGGTTACTGAGTTTTATACCATTACCTGGTTTAGATCCTGTAGTTTTAAGAGAAGTTTATAAGTCAACATCTACCACACAAAGTCAATATTTATTTACATTATTTACTGGTGGTAGATTGGATAGTCCTAGTATTGTAGGTCTAGGAATTGCAGCTTATATAAATGCTTCTATTATAATGCAGTTATTACCTTATGTAATTAATCGTTTGAAGGAGCTTCAAAAAGAAGGTGAAAGAGGTCGTCAAATTATTAATCAAATAACCAGACTTATAACTTTTCCCTTGTCATTTATTTATAGTTTTGCATATTTAGTTATAGTGTCTCAAACAGATTTTTCTTCCGCAATACAGTCATTACCAACAAATTCATATTTAATTCCTCATGCATTTGGTAGTAATGTACCTGAAATTTCTCTTTTGATGTTTATGTCTCTGATACTAGCTACAGGAACAATTTTACTGATGTGGATTGGAGAATTTATAACTGAGAAAGGCATAGGTAATGGTACGACTATTATTATAATGCTAGGTATTATAGCGAATTTACCGGCTTTAATTGCACAAGATTTGAGTGTATCTGGCATAGATATATTCATATCTCAGATCTTATCAGGCGATTTTTCCGTAGTTACCTTAACTTCTAGCGTTTGGATACTACCAATAGTAATTGTTGGATTGATTTGTGTAATAGCTTTGATAATTTTTGTGAATGAATCTCAGAGAAACATTGTCATACAATATGCAAGACGAGTCAGAGAAACTGATAGATCAGCTGCTTCTTTTCTGCCAATAAGATTTACGGTCACTGGGGTTATGCCAGTTATATTTGCTTTTTCTTTCTTATCTGTACCTCAACTGGTGATTCCAATATTAAAAAATTTTGATGCTTTTAAAAATTCTTCATTTTTAGCATCTGTTGAAAATTCTTTTTTATTTGCAAATGTTGGAGATGCTTCAAATACGTTAGATATAAAAGATTGGGGATACGAAATTGTACTTTTTCTATTAATAATTTTGTTTGGTTTGTTTTATGCATTTATAGTATTAAATCCTGATGAGACAGCAGAAAATTTGCAAAAGAGTGGAGGATTTATACCAGGTATAAGGCCAGGCAAGTCTACCCGAGATTACTTTTCTAAAGTATTGTTTAGAATAGCATTTGTTGGATCTGTTTTTTTGGGTTTTGTAACTTTATTACCCTTTATCGGAAGATTCATTATAAGTATTGTTTACTCTGGATCTTATGCCAATTTGGCATTATTGACCGGAATAGGTGGAACAAGTTTGTTGATTATAGTGTCGGGTTTTATAGAGATTCGTAGACAGTATCAAGCTTTAAAAGTGACCAATAGTTACTCTGGTGTACTTAGCTAGATTCTATGCTGAAAAGTCTTGAAGCAATAATCTTATCAGTATTTAGTAAACTGAATGGAGATTGTGAAGTTTTTTGTATAACTAACGAAGGTGAACAGTTAAAGCTTTTAGTTAAGAGACTTACAAAGAAAAAGTTTATTTCTTGCTTTTTACCTGCTTCGAAAGTTGAAGTTTCTATTGATTGTAAATATAAAACGCCAGTTGTAGTTGAAATCCAAACGATAAAGAGTTTTTATCATGATAATTTTCGGTGTGATCCAATAACCTTGCAGTTTATTTTAGATGTATTTCTAAAATTCGTTAAGCCAGGAATGAAATCTAAGTATATTTATGATCTGCTTGTTAAAACTTTAGGTTCTTCTGGTAATGTCTATACAAATATATGTTTCATGATGATAAATATACTTTCTATGGAGGGTTTTGTCGATGTAAAAGAATTATTAACAAAATTAAGTTTTAATAAAGATACTCAAGACTATGTTGACGTAACATTTAAAGATTATTCATATTATTCAATAGTTACAGATACAAAAATGTTAAAAAATAATTTAGATTATTTAGTGAATATTTTTGAAGAGTGTTTTGATTGTAAGCTAAAATTTAAACATCTGTTAAATATATACACATGAAGGTTTTGTTATCACAACTTAAAAAATACATACCGGGTCTAAATATGACTACTAAAGAAATTGCGGATTTGTACACATATACAGGTCAAATGTTGGATAAATTGTTGGAAGTAGAGTATCTCGGGCAAAAAGACCATTTATTTGATTTAGAAGTAAGACAAAATAGGTCTGATTTATTAGGTACTTTTGGTTTGGTTAAAGAATTAGCTGCTTCTGCTAATTTAGAATATTTTTTACCGAAAGTAAAAGATTACAAGTTTTTTAATTTACCTATTTTACCTATAGAAATCAGAGCAGAAAATAACGTGATGAGAGTTGCTGCAGTACAAATAAATAACATTAAAATTGGTCAATCTCCTGAGTGGTTATCTGATTATCTTAGGCTCTTTGATATCAATTCAATAAATAACTTGGTAGATCTAACAAATTACGTAATGTTGGAAACAGGTATACCTTCACATGTATTTGATGTAGATTTAGTAGGTACAAAGCTAATTTGGGAGATGAATAATTGTAATTATGAAAGTTTTAAAACATTATCTAATGATGAATTTAGGATAGGTAAAGATGTACTATTAATATCTGATGATAGAAGACCTTTGTCATTGAGCTTTATAGGAGGAATAGAGGATGCAGTTAATAAAGACACTCGAAACATTATTGTTGAGATAGGTATATACAATCCTGCAGTTATAAGAAATAATTCTCGTGATTTAAAGATTTTTACCGAAGCACAATCAAGATTAGAAAAAATTCTAGATTATAGATCTGTGGACTTTGCAATTAGTTTTTTAGTTGATAACATTCTACGAATTTGTGGAGGAGAGTTAGCTGGATATTATGAATGGACCAACAAAAACATGTTTAGACATAAAGATAATGTAATGTTGAGAATGAGCCTAGCAAGACAGCTTATTGGTGTAGATATACCCAATGATACCATATTTGAAATTCTTAAACGTTTAGAATTTACTCCAAAATATTTAACAAATGATTTAATAGAGTGTAGTATTCCTATAGGTAGAACAGATATAGACTGTGAATATGATCTTATAGAGGAAGTTGCCAGAATATATGGTTATAATAAAATTCCCAGTGATAACCTACAAATACGTCCTACCACAAACATCACTCCTCAAAGATTGATAATTATGGAACACATAGAAAATTTATTAGTTTCCAGTGGGCTGGACGAGGTAAGATCTTGGGTTTTGGTGAATGATGAACTAAATGAGGATTTAAAATTTTATGAATCTACAAAAACAATAAAAGTTACTAACTCGATAAACGACGAAGTACCATTTTTAAGATCATCAATTGCAGTAAGTCTGTTGAACCAGTATTCTTCACTCAAGAAGCAGGGTGTGTTGAATTCTATGATTTTTGAAGTTGGAAAAATATTTTATAGCATTGATAAAGATATTTTTGAAGACTATTTGCTAGGAATACTTCTAGGCGATATTATAGATAAACAGTCTGCTTTTGATGAAGCGGTAAGTTTAATTTATAAGATACTTGTTACTTTAGGTATACCT
>CALDYZ010000012.1 GCA_937944235.1 Candidatus Dojkabacteria bacterium
AAAGCAAATGTATGATAATAATGAAGATTTTTTAATTTTAGATGGGAGAAACGAATATGAAGCAAGAATAGGAAGATTTAAAAATGCTGTAATACCAGACATAGAACATTTTCGAGATTTCCCAACTTGGTTTGAAAAAAATAAGGACATTTTTAAAAATAAAAAAATTGTAACTTATTGTACGGGAGGAATCAGGTGTGAAAAATTATCTGCATACCTTATTGAACAAGGTGTCGAAAATGTTTATCAATTACATGGTGGTATTCATAGATATTCTGATGAGGTTAGCGGTGAAAATTTCGAGGGAGAGATGTATGTGTTTGATGGAAGAGTTCATGTACCTGTAAACTTCGTAAATCCTTCAATATGTAGTGAATGTGTTTATTGTAACAAAAAAATTGCTAGATATAAAAATTGTACTAATTGTAGATGTAATAAACAAATTATATTATGCGAACAATGTGAAAACAAAAATAAAGGGCTTTGTAATGATTGTATCAAAAGCGGTTATTAATATGCACTTTTTTTTATTTTTTCAATTACGTTTTTGTCTAGCCACTACATATACTAATAGTCTGCTTAGTCGCACTGACCTATCAGTTTCTAAATGTAATTTTTGAATTTAAATAAAACTGAATTATTACAATGATAATTATGGAAATTAATTTTGATGCTATTTCAGAGAAACCTAGCAAGTTATAAAATATATATATGATAACATTACTTATAAAAATACCAAATATTGCTATACTTGCAAATTTGATATATCTATTGAATAATCTATCCTTTTTTTTGAAATTAAAATGTGCATTCCAAAAAAAATTATTCGTAAAGCCTAAAGCCATAGAAAAAAAGTTTGATATATACACATTAACATTTAGTACTATGGCTAAGAGGTAAAATAGTAACATATCCATTGACAAACCAGAAAATCCTATTATAGCGTAAACTACAAACCTTTTTAAGACTTTGAATCTTGGCTCATGTACGTATAATACATTAATAATTTCTTTAACAAACTTAAAATACTCAGAAAATGTTAATTTATTTTCGTTTTTATCTTTTGATAAAAAAATAATTTCTTTTACACGTATTTTTTTTCTATTACATAAATACAAAAATTCGAGATCAAATTCTAACACTTCATTTTTACAATTCAAAAAAATATCTTTAATATCAGAATTAAGTAATTTAATTTTGTATTTAAAATCATCAAACCTAATTTTTAAAAATATATGAATTATTTTCCTCGTAAATGTAAAAAAGATTTTAATAAACAAATTTTGGGTAATTAATTTGGTGGTTATATTATTTAAATGAACTATAACATCGTAATTTTGCGAATAATTTATAGTTTCAGTCAAATCATCAATAACGTTAGGTAAATCGATATCATAATATATATAAATTAACTTGCTAGTTGAAGCTAACACACCCTGCTTTAAAGCATGTTTTATATCTTTACCTTGTACAATGGAAATTAACTTTACATAGTCAAAATTCTCAAGAATATCTATATTTTCATCTAAATCTTTATCATGTACTACAATAATGTTTTGTAATCTAATATTATTTAACTTATTTACATAGCTTTCGATGTTTTTTATTGTCTGAGTAAATTGGAAATCATTCTGCAAATAGGGGACAATTATATCTATTGAAATCTGTGACATGTATTTAATCAAACATTAAGTAACTTTGTATTTCAGATATTGGAACTCTTATTTGTGTCATATCATCTCTATTTCTAATAGTTATACAATTATCTTCTAAACTATCAAAATCTACAGTAACACAATAAGGTGTGCCTATTTCATCTTGTCTTCTATATCTTTTTCCTATTGAACCTGTTTCATCATAAGATGTAATAAATCTATTTCTCAATTGTTGTTGAATTTCTAGTGTTTTATGTATTAATTCTGGCTTTTTAGATAACGGTAATATAGCAACTTGAATTGGTGCAAGATTTTTCTTTATTTTTAATACTATTCTCTTGTCAATTGCAGTATTTTTATCTTTTTCATTATTTATGAATTCTTCTTCATATAAATTTTCTTCTATTAACATCATTACACACCTATTTAAGCCTACAGAAGTTTCTAGTACATGAGGAATGTATTTTTCATTTCTTTGTTGATCATAGTATTCCATATTTTCACCTGACATTTTGGAATGTGAAGATAAGTCCCAATCCCCTCTAGCATGAATGCCTTCTAATTCTTTGTAACCACTTAAAGATTCAAATTTATATTCAATATCAAAAGCTTGTGAAGCATAGTGAGCTAATTTTTCATGTTTTTTTAATCTCAAATTAGAAGGTGATATACCTAATTCATTTACGTACCAATCCAATCTTAAATTTTTCCATTCCTCAAATTTTGAATTCATATCATTGGGATGCAAAAAATATTGCATTTCCATCTGTTCAAATTCTCGTGTGCGAAAAATAAATTGTCTTGCAATAATTTCATTTCTAAAAGCTTTACCTGTCTGAGCTATACCAAATGGAATTTTTAACCTATATGTTTGTAGAACATTTTTAAAATTTAGGTAAATTCCTTGACACGTTTCTGCTCGCGGAAAAACAGCATTATCATTATCTATTGTTCCATCTGTTATACCCAAATTAGTTTTAATCATCAGACTAAAAGTTCTAGGTTTAGTAAAATTCTCTAAATCTGGGAAATCAGTAATTTTCATCACTTCATAAATTTCCTCTGGCGTAGACTTATCCAAATCTCTTTTTTTTATCATTTCTTGAATATTCTTTTTTGCAGTTTTCGTACAAAAGTATTCTAATTCTTGATCTGTTTTTTTACTCAACCAATCCTCTACCACATGATCCGCTCTGTACCTTATATTTGTTTTCTTATTTTCAATCAAAATATCTGAAAAATTCGAAACATGACCTGAAGCATGCCATGTTTTTGGGTGCATAAAAATGGCACTATCAAGTAGTACCATGTCATTTCTAGAATGAACTACAGATTTTTCCCAATTTCTTTTTATATTTTCCTTTAGTAAATAACCTAAGTGACCATAGTCATAAACAGCTGAAAAGCCCCCATAGATCTCCGAAGAAGGATAAATAAACCCATTTTCCTTTGTCCAAGCTCTCAAAACTTCTAAATCACTTATATACTTACGAGAGTTTACAATCTTAAACATGTTTGAAGGTATTGATATTCTAGTTATTTATTCTAATTTCTCACTTTTAATTTGATCGTATCTATTTATGCATTCATCGATGATATTCTGTGCCTCAGTTATTCCATAAAAACCTTTTGATTTACATGTTCCGGGCTTTTTTAAATCCTTGTAGTGCTCCCAATAATATTCTGTTTCTTTCTTCCAATGATCTCCTAGATCTTCTATGGAATTAATATGAGATACTCTTTTATCGGCATCGATTACACCTATTATTTTATCGTCAACTTCGTCACCATCAACAAATTTCATCAGACCTATTACTCTAGCTTCTACTAAAGCACCGGGAACTACAGGCTCCGTAACATTAACCAACATTATGTCTAGCGGATCACCATCTTCATCCCAAGTACTAGGTATAGCTCCATAAACAAAAGGATAAGATAAACTAGAATAACCAACTCTGTCTAGTTTCAAATGGCCAGTTTCAGTGATTAATTCGTACTTATTTAATGTAAATGAATTTATCTCTACTATTGTATTTACTACACTCTTATCTTCATCAACGTAAGCAGGTAATAAATGAAGTAAATTTGGCATAAACTTTTGCCATTTGATGTTTTTAATATTTGCCATGGATATTTCTCCTAACAATAAACTAAAAAATTGTACCAAAAAAAATAAATAACAACATTAAAAATTTTTTGCTTCAAATAAATTGTTAGCATATGCAAACTTATTTAGCAATAATTAGTATAAATTCAGTTACTATTAAACTTATATATAAACTTATTAAAATACTACCTTCAAATTTAGTCACCATTTTCCCAGTCCATGCAAATCTCAAAAAGCCTAGCAATATCAAAGTTAAAATTACTAAACTAGGTACAATTGATATGTAATCGTTGTTAGATAATGCTATTCCTCCACTTAGTAATATCAATAAACCATAAATCATTGAATTTATGAAGGCAGATCCTATGATATTCCCAGTAACTAACTTTCTTTCTGGAATTGCATTTATATTTGAAGTTAATAAAACGCTTATTTCTGTTAAATTTGTTCCCAAAGCTAACACTATTAGCCCAATTAAAGCCTCACTTACATTAAGTAATTCTCCTAAACTTATAGTTGCTTGCACTATTATGGTTGACGCAATCATAGCTCCAGCTCCCCCTAATATTACTTTTATAAACAATTCAAAGAACTTTGGAAATTTTACATTAGAACCTAATGGTAAAAACTTAAGATGCATTATGTGAAAATGTTCAGGGAAATATTTAAAATTGTGTGCTAACATAAATACGTAAATAAAATAGATAATAACTAAAATTAATCCTTCTAAAACCGTTAAAACTCCATCTACTGTTATTAATACCATCAAAAACATGATGGACAAAGCCAGTAACATAGATCTATCACTAAATCTGCCATTAAACTTTATACCATTAAATTTAACAACCATTATTCCACCCAACAAACCTAATAAAACAACCTTTGCTCCAATTAAGTTACCAACTGAAAGTTCCGGTATTACATTTGCAGAATTTAATACTATAGATATTTCTGGAATTGATGATATCCAACTTAACAAAACAAAACCAATAAAAAATTCGCTTATTTTCGACTTTTGTGAGATACTTATCAGAGAATCACTTATTAATTCAGCAGATTTTACAAGTAAAAAAACACCAACAAAAAAAACAATTACATAGGGTATTACCGTCATAATAAAAATCGTCTTATATTTTATTTAATTAACTCGTAGTAACTATCTCTTGTTTTACCTATCTGTCTAACTTTATTTAAATTTTCTAACACATCCATATCCCTTCTCAACGTTCTTTCAGATACATCTGGAATTAGCCTAACTATTTCGCTCATATCAACTCTCTTTGAATTTTCCATATAGTCAAGAATCTTTTTTTGTCTAACACTTAATTTTGTGTTGTGATCATTTTTATCTTCTTGTTTTTTTGTTACAACATCTTGACTAGATGAATCAATCATTACATTTGTTTGTCCACTTGGATTAAAGTCAGATCTATGATCATTTCTTATCGATGGAAAATCTTTGTCAACATTTGATAAAAAATTATCATCAATAATTGATTTGATATGGTTAATCAAAGGTATGAGTCTGTCCTTGATCTCTAGTATTTGAACTTTTAATTTTTCTATTTCTTTACGATTTAGATATAGTTGACCTGAAGTTGTTTTTTTGAAGAACTTATTTGTAAAAAATCGAAATAAAATTAATATTGAAAATAAGAGGAATAGTTTTGATGAAAGAGACTTCATAAATAAAAAATTAAAATTAATCAATTTTAAGTATAATAACTCACAAAAAAATTGTAAATAATTTTTAAATTTATTAACTAATATATTAGATTATTTGTTGACATATAATGTTGATTAAAGTATAATCTTAATTATGAAATTTTTAGAACTATTCAACAATTCAAAAATAAACAAAATAGGTGAGTTGATTTTACCTAGCATTGATGTTGTTGCTGTAACAATTCGGAATATAATGAATACCATGGGTATGAGCAATCCATCTTTTACAACCTCATCTTCCACAAAAGGAATTATAGTAAAAAAAAAGGGAAACAAGTATATTATAGTATTAAACCAGTACGATCCTCCAGTTTCTTTTACATGGACTGGAAGCATACATGATAAAAATTTACAATCAGTAATAGAAAAAATAGCTATTGCAAACAATAATGAAGGAAAAGATAAGATAATAGCAGGCATAAATTCTTTTAGATTATTAAATAACCGCCTTATTCACCAATTAGCAATTTCACAACTCGAGTAAGTAATGAGCTTATTTTGACCCCATACCTCCGTATATTTTTTCAGAAATCCTCTGTAGAATTTTAATATTGAGGCTTGCACTGATACCTCCCAACAAACTTCCTATGGCAACTCTTACAAAACCAACCTTTTTATATCTTCGTTCTGATGGTATGTACTTAACTTTTAATACTCCAAATTTATAACCCATTTTTTTAGCTCTTTGCACTATATCTGCATCTTCGCCTATTACAAGCTCTACTCTAAAACCGTTTAAATCTTTAAATACATTAGTTTTAAACATTAAAAATTGACCATCTGCATCCGGATTATTAGTAAACTGTCTGAGTATTTTTGATAAATTCCAAATACCATAGATACACTTGAAGAATAAAGATTTAGTAGATGTATCAAACAAACCGCTTGCAAGATCGTATTGTTTGCTCAAAAAAGACGACAAAGCTTGCTCAATGAAATTATTTTTTATTCTAACATCGGCATCTAAGAAAACAATTATATCACCCTTCGCGATAAATGCTCCATTGTTTCTACCTACAGATGGTTTACCACCATCAACTACGATTGCATTGAAGTATTTTGCTATGTCTCTTGTTTTATCATTAGAAAATGCATCAGATATTATAATTTCAAATTTTTTATAAGTTTGATTTCTCAAGTCATCTAGTAAGTTGCCTAAGTACTTTTCTTCGTTATAAGTTGGGATAATAATGCTTATGAAATAATCATGAGTTTTACTTTTTTTAAAAATTCTTGAAAAATAAAAACCAACCGTTTTTAATAACTTTGTTGAAAACAACTTACGAATACCAGTAAGATTCACCTTAAAGCTCTAACTTATAACTTTTTTACCTACATAATCTTCAAGTATATCAGGTACAAGAAGAGATCCATCAGACCTTTGATAGTGTTCTATTATTGCTATCAATATTCTATTTGTAACACCCGTATCATTTAAAGTATAAGCATATCGTAATGTACCATCTTTATCTTTATACTTTATATTCAACCTTCTTGCTTGGTAATCTGTAGTTATGCTATCGGACATTAATTCTGTAAAAGTATTTTGGCTAGGAGTCCAAAATTCAATATCATATTTTTTAGCCGCAGCATAGTAACCTAAATCTCCCGTACACATATTTATAACACGATAAGGAATTTTTAGTTGCTGCAATAACCATTCATTTAAACTCAATAAATACTCATGAGCTTCTCTTGCTTTATTGTCATCAGCTTCAATTATCATATTCATTTCTAATTTGTCAAATTGATGAGTTCTTTTTATGCCTCTGACATCTCTGCCCCAACTACCTACCTCTGATCTAAAACATGGAGTTCTTGCCATAATTTTAATAGGATTTGTTAAATTTAAAACTCTATCTTTAAAGAAGGCAAAGTTACTGGGTTCACTAGAACCAACTAAGTACAAAGCATTATTATCTTCAACATTTTTTGACTCTAACTTATATACTTGGTCTGCATCCCCTGGAAAGTGTGATGATCCATACAATGCATCTTCTTTTACCAATAAAGGTACTATCATTGGTGAAAAACCCTCCTGAAGTAATTTTTTCCACAATAAGTCAAAACATCCGTAAATCAACAGGACTCCATCACCAGTTATATAATGAAATCTGCTACCAGAAACCTTAGCTCCAGACTCTAAATCAAAAAGTTTTAACTTCTCTCCTATTTCCCAATGTGGCCTTGGATTGAAATCTTTTGAAGTGTTGTATGAGCGTTTAGCAAAATAATTAGCACTATGATTATTTTTTCCCAATTTGTCTTGAGTAAAATAACCATTCTCAGGATCCCATGCTTTTATCTCTACATTATCCTCAGAACCAGTTCCGTAAGGCACCTCTTCAAATGGGATGTTAGGAATCCAATCCAAAATTTCCTTCCATTCGTAAACAACTTTATCTAATTCCTTCTCTAATGTCTGAATTTTTATTTTTAACTTATTCATTTGATCAACAATCTCCTGTGATGGTCTTGAAACTATGTTTGTGTTTATTTGATTTCTTTCAGATCTAAATTTTTCAATTTCATATATTAAATCTGATCTTTTCTTATCTAACTGAAGCCATTTATCTAAATCAACTTTTGTTGAATCTGCCCTACCTAAAGATATTAATTTTTTGATTATTTCTGGATTTTGACGTAATATGCTCGGGTCAATCATATGAAAAATAATATAAAGTCTGACCACATTATACATTATCTTAATATAAAAAGTATTGTATACTTTTAATTGTAAATATATAAATAAAAACATGATTAAAAATCTACATAATAAGACTATTCAAGATATAGAAAATTTACCATCTAAATCTATAATCCTAAGAACATGCCTTAATGTTCCATTAGATGAAGAAAATCAAATAACAGATTTCACACGGATAGAAGAGTCTCTGAGCACAATAAAATATCTACTAAAACATGCTAAAAGAGTTTCTATAATAGGACATTTGGGTAGGCCTTCAGGATACAATTATAATCTTAGTTTCAAACATAACATTTTATATGCATTAGAAAATAAACTAAATACTAAAATAAATTTTATTGATCATATGGGAAATGAAAATATTTTAGATAATGTT
>CALDYZ010000013.1 GCA_937944235.1 Candidatus Dojkabacteria bacterium
GCTATAGAGTGATTAAAAGGTCCTCCAAGTAGTCCCGGCATCACGCTTTTGTTAACTTGATCAATGTAAGGTTTTAAACACATAACAACAGCCCCTCTCGGACCTCTCAGAGTTTTATGTGTTGTAAAAGTAACAAAATCAGCGTATCTAAAAGGAGAATTCAATACTCCTGCGCCTATCAAACCAGCTTCATGAGCAATATCAGCTAAGTAAAATGCATCTACACTTTTTGCGATCTTGCTTATTTTTTCGTAGTCAATGTCTCGGCAATAACCAGTTCCTCCTGTAATTACTAATTTAGGTTTAATTTGTTCAGCAATTTCTGATAATTTTTCATAGTTAATTATATGTTTTATTGGATCTATTTTGTATTGAACTACATTATATATTTTTGATACAAATGTTGTTTTATTTTTGGAACTAAAGTGGATAAATTGATCATCTTTTTGATCTTTATTGAAACTCCATCCATGACTTAGGTGGCCTCCATCAGGTAAAAACATAGATAATATTATGTCACCAGGATTGAGAATAGCATTGTATACAACCAAATTTGCGATACTCCCGGTAGGTACTTGTACATTAACTTCCCAATTCTTCGCTATCTCAACTTCTTCATTTTGTAGCATAAATTGTTTAACCAAATTAATTACTTCGCTTTCAAGTTCATCAACTATTTGATTACCTTCGTAATATCTTTTACCTATATTACCTTCAGAATATTTACTCACAAATACACTAGATAATGCTTCTCTTACGGCTTTGCTTGGGAAGTTTTCGCTTGCTATCAAATTGATGGTGTTTTTTAACTTATTAATTTCTTTTTCTATTAAAGCTTTTAGATTGTTGTTTATCATAGGATTTAAAATATAATTTACAAAAATATTATCATAAAAATTATTTTAATTTTTCTTTTTAAGATTTTTTAATTTTATGAGATAGAGATTAATTGTTACTCTACTATCACAGATGATAATTAACAATTTTATTTATAAATTCTTAAACATAAATTTTGCAATTATTTTTTAACTAAAAACCAAGTTTGGATTTGAAAAATGTCACATATATCATATATAATGTTTTTGTGATGCTGTGCGAGAAATTAAAAAAAGTTTAAAAGATAGTATCTATATCTAATTATTAATATCAATAAATTGAGAAATTTAATCTTTCTTGTTAACAAATTTAAAATTACCTTTGTTAGATAAATAATATTTTTTTTATTTTAGATCCTAATTTGTGTTAATTTTTCCTAAAAAAACTATATACGATCTAACATCTCTGAAGTAAATAATAACTGTCATTATTAGTGTTTATGTTTCTAAAGTCATAAGATTAAGTGAATTTTCCTTGATTGTTAATATGTATTTAGTCTTAAATGGCCATTCTTTCATTTTGATTAAAATAGAAATTAAATAAGGCAAAATTTATGTTGAATTTGAGATTGTATTAAAAATTTTTTCACTAAGGTCTCTAAGAGCTTGTTTTGTTGAAAATGTGGTTGCTGACCCATCACTATTGCCTAACCATATTCCCAGTAAATAGTGTTCTGAAATTAAAATTGATATATTGTCTTTTGCATTAATATCAGTAGCAAAAATAGATATTGTAGGAAAGTTATGTCTTACTTCTCCTGGTTCATTTGCTAAAAAAAATAAGTCTTGATTTTTGAGTATCTTGCTTGAAAATATACTATAGTATGACTTTACAATGTCTAGTAAAGAAATCTCACAGCCTTCTAACAGTAACTTTTCACTACATCTTGATCTCACACTAGGATCTATTTGTGCTACGATGTTTTCATTCGATAAAAATAGTTTAAAATTTTGATCAGTTATGGTCATATCTTCATTTATCTTTATTTTTTTTAGTGGTTCTTGCCTCATTATTAAATCTAGGTATAATTGAGAAGGTTGTCTGAATCCAAGAGCGGCATTGTATTTACCTTGTATGTTATCATCAAAAAAATTTTTAGATCCTATCATTACTTCAAGTTTTCCTTGTTTGTCTATTAAGACAACAGCTGCATTATTTGATCCATCAAAGTTATTTGTGAAATCTTGTATTGTTTTTAGAATTGTTTGATGGAGTGAAAGGTTGTAATTTGTTACGAATATTTTTTCGTTGTATAAATCTTTTCTTTCTTTTTTCAATTCATTTGTAAAAAATTCAATAAAATGAGGGGCATTTACTAATGTTGGATTTGTATTTATGTATTGCTTGATATCTAGACTTTTGAGAAAGGTATATTTTGTTAAGTCTATTTTTTTATCTTTATACATTTCTAATAAAACCCTATACATCCTTTTAATTCCTAATTCTAAGTCACCTTTTGGATTAAATATCCCTGGACTTTGAGGTATACCCATTAGATAAGCACATTCTATATCTGTTAAGTCTTTAGCTGATTTATTAAAGTATTCTATGCTTGCCGATTCTATCCCATAGTTTAAATTCCCAAAGTAAATATTATTAAGATACAATTCTAGAATCTCCTCTTTGGTGAATACTTTATTTAATTTTATGGCTTGGATGATTTCTGTTAATTTATCATTGGCTGTTCTATTATGAATTCTGTCATTTATATTTTTTATAAGTTGTTGTGATATAGTGCTACCTCCCCCCATCGAACCGTTTGAAAATATACTCACTATTAATCTAATTATTCCCTTTGCATCAATTCCTATATTTTCAAAAAAAGTTTTATCTTCTACAGAAACTAGTGCTTCCACGCAAAATTTTGGAATATCTGCAAACTTAATAGGTGTGCGTTTTACAGAATTGTCGGCAGATATTTCTGCTATCAGTAAATTGTTTTTATCATATACTTTCGATGAAACGTTTGGAAAGCGTAAGTTATTTGCTGGATCAAAGGTAATATATTTGTAGATAGAATAACAGGTTACAAATACAAAAAAAATCAATACTATTATTAAAGCTAAATGCTTTAATTTAATTAAATTTTCAGGATTGTTTGGATTGATATAATTTTTTTTTGTTACAAACATAAAAATAATTTTATATAATTTTCTTAGTTGTTATGTTTTCTATGGACAATTTTAACATTGATTATATTACTTTTGATTTACCGAATGGTGTAAAAAGTTTTTTTTATCCGACCAATAAATTCAATTCTATAGCTATTTACGTGGTAGTTGAATCTGGATCATTAGATGAAGATACCTTAGAGGATGGGATTATGCATTTTATAGAACATTTGGCTTTTGATGGTACAAAAAATATGCCATCATGGGAAGATGTAAATAAATTTCATAACGAAATTTCTGGAACTGGTAATGCTTATACAGGTTATAAAGATACTGTGTATTATGGTGTGTATCCACATAAATATTTAAAAGAAGCATTATTTTATTATTCAGAGATAGTTTTTCATCCAACACACTCGGACGATTCAATAAACAAAGAAAAGACAATAATATTGGATGAACTTAGTTTGTATGAAGATGAAGTTAATGAGAAACTATTTAATTTAACTCTGCAAAATAGATTTATGACAAATGATACTTCATTTAGCAGAAAAATAATAGGAACAAAGGAAAGTATAACGAAATTTGACAGTAATATGATAAGTGGTGCATTCCATAAATTTTATGATCCACATAGAATTAAGTTATTTATAGTAGGTAATTTTGATAGATTGCAAGCTGAAAGTTTTGTAAAGAAATATTTTTGTGATGATGTTGACAATGATCGATTTGGAGCTGGTCTTGAAACATCTTATTTTGATTATTATCCAGGTTATTCCACATTCAAGGTTAATTCGGATACTAAATCAGATATAGATAAAATATATCTTGGGTTTTCATTTCCTAGTTTTGATATTAAATCTTATTCACAAAAAGATCGTTGTATTATGGAGATTATGTTTAGTGTGCTTTGTTCGTCAAGATATCAAAATTCTATTTTGTGGTCAAAGTTAAGAGAAGAATTAGGTTTAGTCTACGATGTCTCAATAAATAATTTAGATTTGTACTCTCGGTCTTTTGTAGAAATAAATACATCTTTTAATCCAGAATATATTGAAAAAATATTATTTGAAATTTATCAAGGAATA
>CALDYZ010000014.1 GCA_937944235.1 Candidatus Dojkabacteria bacterium
CAAATCTACTTTTTAATTGATTTGTAGTTTTAGTTTTTTGTTGTTCTAAAACATTTCCCATACAAATAAATTATGTCAATTATTTATCTTAACTAATTATACAGATAAATTGCTAAAAGTTAAATTTTTATCTTTAAAAAAAATTAAAACTGTTGCAAAAAAAATTAATAAGTAGAAAATTAAAGAATATTTAAGTTTTTTTTAATATGTTTTTTAAAAAAACAAAAATTATATTTTTGTTAATAGGTTTTATTTACGTTTTTTTATTTATCACAAATGCCGAACCCTATGTGAGATCTGACGGTTGGTATTACTTTCATACTGCTAAGTGTTTGTTGAATGAAAACAAATTTACTTGTAGTACAAAACCAAATTACTGGGACAATATGGATTTACATACAAGAACTATTTTAAATGATAAATATATATCAGTAGCTTCTGTAGGTACTTCATTAATTTACTTACCCGGATTATTTGTAGCTGAAATAATCAAACAAAATTTTGATGCAAATAATGAATATTTTTTAGCGTATAATGGACATACAATCTTTGATGGTTTATCAATTCTTGCAACATCGATAATTCTTAATATTGGTTTTTTTCTACTAATATACAAAATCATAATCAAACTTGGTTATTCAAAGAAAGCAGCAATAATTGCAATATTATTAATTACAATAAGTCAATATATATTGTGGTACGTTTTTATATTACCAATATTTACTCACACTGCAGAGATATTCTTTTCTACTTTAATTATTTATCTGTTCCTCAAGATCAATGAAAAAATAAAACCTAATTATGTATACCTTCTGGTAATTGCTGTATCGACGATAACTTTAATTAGACCTATCATGATAATTGTGTTTTTACCATTTTTATTTTTAATAATCAGAAAAATATTCTTGACTCAGGCTTTAAAAACATCGTTTAGATTACTTATTGGTATTATCTTGTCTGTATTACCTTTCATAATAATTTACTTTTGGTATAACTACGAATCTTATGGAAGCATAATCTCATCAGGTTATAGTACGAGACAGGAAAATTTTACTTCAACTTTTAACGGCTTAAACTTATTATTCTCAATTTACAGAGGTTGGTTTACTTATTCACCATTAGCTTTGATAGGTTTAATAGGTCTTTTTGTGGGTATTAAAAAATACAAAACTTTATCAATATCATCTTTGTATGCAATTTTTGCTGGAGTTATAATCTATGGTTTTTGGCCAAACTGGTGGGGTGGGGGATCTTATGGTAGCAGATTCATGTTATACACAACACCTTTTCTAGTTATTGGTTTATGTGAATTTTTTGAATTTATTAAAAAACTCAAATTTTATAAACAAATGATTCTAAAGGGTGTCATCTCAGTAAGTTTACTTTACAGCCTATGTTTAATGATTTTATATAGATTTACTTATTTCGGAACAGATTTTTATACTCCATTGGCTTTCGTCAAATATCATATAGATCTATATCAAAAATCTAATAATATCAGGGATTTTTTAATTAAAGAAATCACACAAGTTCAAATTGGAAGTGGATTGCTTGTTTTAGCTTTTAACTTAAATAACCCTGTATTTCAGGTAGACTATATAAATGATACAGTTACATTAAAACTTTCAAAACAACCCCAACACAGACAAATGCAAGATTTTAATTTAAAAATGTACATAATTGACAAACAAAATAAACATGAGTTATGCGAACTTGTATATCCAATTGATCCTAATAATTCCCAGTTCACCATTAATTACACTGACTTGTGTATTTATCAAACATTTTTTGAAAACAAAAAGTTTATAATCGATAAACACAGCGCTTTTTATCTAACAGATCAAAAAATATTAATAATTGAGAGACCAAAAGGAATACAGTTTAGGGGAGATAAAGTTTTGTGGAATCACAACGATACTTATTACAAAATATGATGTTTAGTTTAAGATATAATATATTAAACTTTTAGATGCAGTAACAGCTCAAGTTCTAAAACCAAATCATAAAAAATTTCAAACAAAAAATTTTTTAAAGTTTCTCTATCAAAATCAATAAAAAATTAATTCTTGTCTATTTTTGTATTACAATTGCTAATTTGAATAAATTACTGGTAGTTTTCCTACATAATCATCCGTTTCAATACATTTAATTAAAAAATCGACTATCGAATTTCTACCCACAAATAACTTCAATCCACCATCTAGATATTCTGACACCTTGTAAGATTTAGTGTAATTGATGTGCAGAGGAGTTCTTACAACTGTCCATCTTAAATTAGACTTTGTTAAAACCTCAACATGTGCAGCACCGTCGATAACTCTTTTGCTATCAATCAGTTTAATTGGTAGCAATAAGATTTTATCCCATAAGCTAATCTTATCGTTGGGCACAAAGACTCCTGATCCAGTTAACGTTATTACTTTTTTGTTTGAGTTTTGTAAAAGATTTATCAATATTTCAAACATACGTTTTTGCAATAGAGGAGGAGAGTGCTTGCCATGTCCTATGCAACTAACTATGATATCTGAGTCCTTAACTAACTTTTCTAAACTGTCTTGTTGTAAAGCATCTCCTTGTAAGATTTCTAAGTTTTCATAATGCTGATTGTATAAAAGTTTTAAAAGTTTTTCTCTATCTCGTACCAAAACTTTTATATGACACTCTGAAGATAATAACTTTTTTAACAAAATTATACCTACTTTTCCTGTTGATCCGATTAATGATATTGTCATAAATTTTCTCTTTTAACTATAAAAATATAAAAACATATTTCAATCTATAATACTTATTATTTTCTATTGACATCATTACAAAATAATAGTAACATTGCAATGAATTTTATTTATTATTTAATAGTAATTGATATGAGTACTAACAAAATATCAAAACACTTTAGAGTGTTCACAACAATCTACATAGTATTTGCTATGTTGATGCAGTCAATTTTACCCTCCTTTTTAATTTTTGCAGAGGATCTATCTGCAAATCAAAACTTAAAAGTTGAAGTCCTATCTGAGCCGGTTTTTGATGTTAACCAAACTGATACTCTGGCTGCTTTAGATCAAACGGAAAAAAATGAGCCAGATGAGCAGTTAGAAAATCAAGATAACGTTAATACTAAACGAGACTTAGATAATGAAAATATTTATGATGATAATAAATTTATATTTTTACCTAGTGTAGTAAATATTGACAAAATAGCTGATTTTAATTCAGAAGCAGCTAAGAAACTAGAAGTAAATCCATCGATTAATTCAAAGGTTGAAGGCGATAAAATTAAATTCACTAATTTACTAGTAAATACAGAGTATGTTTACCACAAAGACAGTAATGTAAAAATTAAATTTACTGATCTTCCTTCTAATATTATAAGTAACTGGGTAACTATACAAGAACAGAGTGTTGAAATAGATGGAGTAAATTATGTAGGATATGAGTTTAAATCAAACATGGAAAATGGTACCTTTAGTTATGTCATGACATTACCAAACCCATTTGGTAATGATGCAGAAGTTAAATATACTGAAGATGGTGATAATTTTGTAGAAGCAAACATTTCAAGTGTTTCAAATAATTTTATAACCATAGTTGGTGATCACTTCACTATATTTGTAGTAATTAATCCAAACCCAGCGGGTAATGGAAATACTTCAAATGATAATTGTACAACTGCAACCATAGCTGGATCTGTTACTTGTTACGATACGATTCAAGCTGCGCTTGATGCTGCTGCTCTTACCCCAGGACACGATACTATAAATATTGCTGCTGGTACCTTTAATGAAAACCTAATAATTAAATCTAGTAATGTGACCCTCGTAGGAGCTGGATCTGGACCTAGTGGAAC
>CALDYZ010000015.1 GCA_937944235.1 Candidatus Dojkabacteria bacterium
ACAAAAACAATGATTCATCAATTAATGATACAATATCTAAACAGATACTAGAGATCAGTAAATTACAAAATGAAAAACTTGATAGAACAATAAAAGAGTTATATGAAGGTTTAAAAAATCAAGATAAAACGATAAATGAAAAGATTCAAGAAATTAACAAATTATTAAACGACCAACTTCAAAAAAATAATCAATCTTTAATTCAGCAGTTTGCTATAGCTCAGAAAACCTCAAAGGATTCTTCGGAAATGGCAGTAAAAACTTTAAAAGATATCACAGAGAAGCTAGTAAAACTCGAAGAAACAAACAAACAAGTAGTTAGTTTTAGTAGCCAGCTGCAAAGTTTAGAAAATATTTTGAGAAATACTAAACAAAGGGGCGTACTTGGAGAATATTTTTTAGAAAATTTGCTGCAAAATGTGATGACTCAAAATTCATATAAAATGCAATATAAGTTTAAAAATGGAGATATAGTTGATGCAGTAGTTTTTGTAAAAGATAAAATAGTTCCTATTGATTCAAAGTTTTCTCTAGAAAATTACAACAAAATTGTAGAAGAGAAAGATGAAAATAAGCGGGCAGAACTCCAAAAAATTTTTAAACAAGATCTTAAAAAGCGCATAGATGAAACATCAAAATATATAAGACCAGAAGAAGGTACTACTGAATTTGCATTTATGTTTTTACCTGCTGAGGGTATATATTATGATTTAATGATAAATAATTTAGGTGTATTAAAAATTGACACAGAAGAAATCATGAATTATGCCTTTAATCAAAAAAAAGTTATTATAGTCTCTCCTACGTCATTTTTAGCCTATTTGCAGACTGTTATGCAGGGCTTGAGAGCTTTACAAATCGAAGAATCAGCAAAAGAAATAAGACAAAATGTTCAGCAATTGCAAAAGCACCTTTTAGCACATGAAGAACAGTTAAGAAAATTAGGTCGATCATTAGCCACAGCAGTTAACTCTTATGACGCAACAATGAAAGAGTTTGTTAAAATAGATAAAGATATAATTAAAGTTACTGGAACACCAATAGGAGTAGAGGTTGAAGAAGTTTCAAAACCTTTTAGCATTAGCTCTGATTAATGAAAAAACTTTTATACATATTCTTTTTTTTGTATTTTGTTGGATCAGTGTTTGCGTTTTTGTTAATTGCAACAACACGTGTAGACATTGAAGAGAATATCATTATAAGAAAAGAAGATGAATTACTGAATGATAAAACCAAAGATGAAGCCGAGAAGTTAAATTTAAAACAAATTAAAACAATACTTAAGAGTGATGTTTTATATTCTTTTTCAAATGAGTCTGCTGCTGAATATATCAACAAAGAGTTAGGTTTATCATTGGAAAATTTTGATTATAAATTTGTAAGTTTTCTGGAGTTACAAAGTGATTTTAGCCTAAATACAGTTAATCAAGTAAGTAAACATGAAGATGGTAAAAAGGTTTTTTATGTTGTTCATCCATCAGATGATTTAATTAAAAATCCAATCTTTGATTTAAACAGTGATAAATTATTTGATTCAATAAAAAGTGTGTTTATTAAAAATAAAATAAAAAATTTATTTTTTGCTAAAGAGTTCACGAAGTTTAAAAATTTTGATCATGTTCTTCAAAATCTTCAACAGATGAGAAATAGTCTTGACATAGTGCTCGGAGTTTTTTGTTATCCTGTTTGGGGTCACGAAGTAAATTATAATCATTTTTTTCAGTTAATTAATAAAACAGTAACTCCAAGTTCATTGAATCAATTAAATGATTTAGTTGATATTTGGGTTATAGACGCATTCGGTTTTACAAACGAATACAGCATATTGCCCTTTAAGATAAGTGATCTAGATTTGGTAGAGCGTACAGTACAATTTTTTATATCCGAAGGTGTACCTAGTTCAAAAATTATTTTAAATGTAGAGACAAATTTATATGTATGGCCTAATAGAGAAATACTAAATTTATATAGAGAAAACTATTCTTCAAGTGAACAACAAGCTATTATAAAACCTCAAGATTCGTATCTTAACTTATCATCAGAAGATTTAATCAAAAATATTGATTACAACATGTTTTACAGAGACAAAGAAAGTAATCAAATAATAGTAAAAATACATACAGATCTGATAAAATCCATAATTGATCTGGGCAAAGAATACTCCTTGTACGCAATAAACTTTAATTAGTTTCTGAAATAAATTTATGAATTATTAAAGTGGATAATTTTGACTTAGATAGAATAAGATTAATTGTAGGTTTAGGTAATAAAGGTGAGGAATATGCTAACACAAGACACAATGCAGGCTTTTTGTTTTTGGACTTTTTAGCAAATTTTTTTAATACTCAGTTTAGGCCAGATAAAAAACTTTTTTCAGAAATTGCTGAATCAAATAAATTATTACTTGTTAAACCTACTACTATGATGAATTATTCTGGGAGATGTGTTTATACTGTAATGAGATATTGTAACATTTCTTTAGATAAGTTAATATTAGTGCATGATGATTTAGATATTAGATTGGGCTTTTATAAAATACAGTTTGCTAGAGGTCCAAAAATACATAATGGATTGAGGAGTGTGGAAAGTTTTATAAATAGTAAGAATTTTTGGAGAATTAGATTAGGTATCGATAATAGAGATAAAGAATTACGAAAAAAAATAAATGGTAGCGACTATGTACTAAGCAATTTTCACAATTACGAAATTGAGCTGTTAAATCAAGTTTTTGAAAAATTGTCAAAAGATTTACAAATTGGTTTTTAGGTGTATTTCAATCTCGTATTTTTGCAAATTTGTTGTACAAAAAAACTAGTTTATAAATACTTTTTTTTAATGTTAAATAATTTTTATGCTAGGTAGGCTCCTAAATAAACTGCTTCCAGAAGTATTAATAAATAAAATAAAATCTATAATCAGAAAAAATGAAAAACTGTATTCTTTTGTTGTTAAAAATAAGAAAAAAATTGAGTTACTAGGTTTAACTTTTATAAGCTTAATAGTTATAGTGATTATTGCACTGATTGTATCGATCAGTACTATACGTAATACCAAGAATAGTAACGATACTTACTATACTAAAGATAACGATGCTATAGAAGTATTATTAACTTTACCTAATGAAAATTCTGCTCCTCATCCCGTTGTTTTACCACTAAAGATAACATTTACTAAAGCGTTTAATGAACAAGTGGATTTGTTACTGCTTAAAGATTCTATAAAGTTTACACCATTAACTTTGTTTGATGTAGCAATTTCAATTGATGATTCATCAACATTAGAAATATTTCCCAAGAGCAAATTACAAGAAGGTACACAATATGAAGTTACTATTTTAGCTGGAGACTATGGTGGTGATTTTATCTTAAAAGAGCCTTACAAATATTATTTTTTAACGCAAGGTGGAAGTTTATCAGCCTCTGTTGGTGAATATACTTTTTCCACATCTATTAGTAAGTACGATCCTGATAAAAAAATTAGTTACTTCTCCTACATTAACGGTATTAATAATGAACAACAAAATAAGTCCTACAGCTTTAGTTTTAAAATTTACAAATCATCTCATGAATCGTATCTAGAAAGTTTAAAAAAATACTATAAATTGATTACAGAAAAGAGTTTAAATGAACGAACGCAAGAATATCAAGATTACTTAGTAAAAACTCTTGTATTGATGGAACCAGATAAATATGGAGACTTAATATTAGAAGTAAAAGAAAATGAGATTACCGAATCTTACACTGATTTTTATTCATATGGTTTTTTTAAAGAGATTGAACTAAATGAAGAGGGAGTTTACTTTGTTACCATACAAAAAAATAATCAACCAGAGAAAAACTTTTATTTATTAGTTAATACAATAGGTTTGATACATAGAGCTAATTCTTCATCAACTGTCAATCAATTTTTTGTACAAAGCTTAGCTGATGGTTTATCACCAAAAATTACTATAAGATCATTTGGATATAAGGATAATATGTTGTATGATCAAGTTCTTGGCACGACAAATGAGGATGGATTGCTATCTATTAAAGCAGAAGATAAAGTTATAGAACCTACAGTTTACTCTATATTCCAGAATGAAATTGTAGTCGTACAGACCTCTATAAACTGGCCGTATTCCTTGAACAGGCTAAAATATGGCGTTTATGCTCCTGAGCATTTTGGTAAAGTATTTACGGTTATAAAAGAGAAAAATATTTATCAGCCAAATGAAGCTATAACATTTAAAATTATAGGTAGAGTTAAAGATCAAAACACTTTTAAGTATTTTACAGGCAAATCTCAAGAAGTAAAGTTAATTTACACAGACTACAATGGACAAGGCTCTAATGTTGTAACCTTAGCTTCTCAAAAAGTTGATTTTAATGATAAAGGTTTTGCAATAGTTAAGTTTACAAATTTACCGCTAGACAAAGGCATAGGTTATTTAAATATAACGTTAAATGATGTTTATTATGTAGATTCAGTACAAAGGCAAAATTATGAAAAGCCTGAATACGAAATAAAAATGTCACTTGATAAGGAGGTATATAACTATAACGATGAAGTAAAAATTGATATACAATTAGACACTTATAATGGTATGCCAGTTGCCAACAAAGAGATTAGATTAAATATCTCTGCTGGTAATACAGATATGAGTTTTATAGACAGTGAAACATGTGAAAATTATTTGGTATCAAGTTACTATGATAATCCAACAATAACATTTTTCAAACAAATTTTTGTAAAAACTGATGAAACTGGCAAAGCAGTTACTAAAGTAAAAATAGAACATCCAAAACTAAATACCATAAGTTCTGTTAGTGTATCTGCTTCCGTTTCTGACGTTACATCAACACAATCAAATATTAACATTAAAAGAAAGTATTATCCTTCGGATGTGTTTTTAGTTACAAGCAAAGACTACTGGTATAGTAATGTAGATGAGGAGTATTTATCAGAAGTTACACTTTACAACGCAAAGTGTCAACCAATAAAGAGCAAAGAGATTGAATACAAAGTTCATAAAAAAGTTTATAACGAAAAAGGAATTTTATTAAATGAGACTAAAGATATAGAAACAGGTACTTTAAGAACTAATCAATCTGGAAGTGCAATACTTAAAACTAAATTTTCAAATGATGGTGAATATGTAATAACTTATAATGAGACCCAAAATTCAAAAATTACCGTAGTTAATTATGTTACTGTAGTCGCAAAAAATAAAGTGATGTTTGGATCTGAAAATTCTAAAGTAAGAATTTTTGTAGATAAGAAAGAGTATAATGTTGGAGATGAAGTTAAAATAAAAGTTGTACATCCAGGCATTACCGGGAGAGCATGGTTAATACTATCAAACGATGAAGATGTAGAAAATAAAATTATTAACTTGAAAAATGATTTAACTGAAATAACTGTCAACGTAAGCGACAAACATTATCCCAAGACATACATAAGTTTAAATATGTTTGCTAACAATTATTCTATTTCTGAAACAAGAAGTGTAATACAAGTAAATAAAAATTATAGAAAAATAGATGTAAATCTAAAAACCAATAAAGAAAGTTACAAACCAGGAGAAGAA
>CALDYZ010000016.1 GCA_937944235.1 Candidatus Dojkabacteria bacterium
GAAAAGATGGTCAAAAAATGAGTAAATCAAAAGGTAACGTGCTAGATATGGATGAAATAGTAAATAAGTACGGCACTGATGCTGTTAGATTAAGCTTTTTCTATCAAAATACAGCCGGAGCTAACTACGCAATTACAGAAGATAAATTAAAAAACTTTAAACAATTTGTTAATAAAATTTGGAATGCATCAAAATACGTCATTAGGTCATCTAAAATTAATTTAGAACAAGAATACAAATTATGTACACCAAAGCTAGAATTCTCAATCAAAATGCTTAATCATATAGCAGAAGTAACATCGAATGTGGAAAAAAATATTGAATCGTTTGAATTTGGTAGAGCAACAGACACACTTTACCATGAATTTTGGCATACATTTTGCGATATCTTGATAGAAGAATCAAAAAAATACCTTTTACCAGTAATTGATAAAGCAAGCAAAAAAGTAATATCAGAACCTGATAAAACTGAAAAAAATGAAGTTAGCAATGTAATGATTTATGTATTAAAGCAATACATGAAATTGTTACATCCATTTATACCATTTGTTACCCAAAAGATTTGGTTTGAGCTACCTCTGGGAAAGGATGACAATATAGTATTAATGAAATCAAAACTATAGAAATAATTAATTTTTATATTTATTTTTTGTTTTTCTTAAGTAGATTTCTAATTTCTTTCAGGACTTCTAAGGTTTCGTCATCGGAAGATTTTTTGTCTGCAATCTTATTTTGTTGTGAATTTGAGTTATCTAAATCTTTATCTACATTTTTGTTTTGGCCTGAAAAAAGTTTTTTAATAAATGTATTCTCAACATTTATATGTTCTAAAACTTTCACTGAATTCAACCTATTATAGACCTTAATAAATAAAAACAAACTAAAAGCTATAATCAAAAAGTTAAATAGTACTTGTATAAAGTTTCCATATCTAAAAGCAACTTCAGGTACAATTACACCTTTATCATTTTGAAAAGAATTAACTAAAACAATCTTCAGATCAGAAAACACAACTCCTCCAATCAATACACCAATTGTTGGCATAATTAAATCTTCTACTAGCGATGATACAATTTTTTGAAATGCACCCCCTGACAATACCTACAGCTAAATCAACAACATTACCTCTCGAAACAAATTTTTTGAACTCTTCTAACATAGATTTCGAATATAATAAACAGTGATATAATAATACGTTGTTTTTTTAAAATATTTTCATGATACTAAAAATATCAGTTATTTCAACCACAATTTTTACTTTGACTGTAAATTTACTATCAGTTTTATTACCAATAAATAATTTAACACCACAACAGATAACAGATTTGTTCTTTGTTTTTTTTAGACCTGCAAACTATGTGTTTGGCATATGGTTTATAATCTATATTTTATTAATTGGCTACTCCATAAAACAATTCGATTTGGATTACCCACATTCAAATAAGATTAGATTTTTAGTTATTGTTATAAATTTACTTAATTCATTTTGGGTAATTGCTTGGCATTATTTGAGATTTGATTTGGGTATTTTGTTAATGTTTTTGATATTAATTTCACTAATCATTACATACAAGACAATGGTCAGAATAAGTTTTAGAAATAAGCTTTCTTCATTACTATTAAAAAATTTTTTCAGTATTTATTTGGGTTGGATATGTGTTGCAACCATAGCAAATGTAAGTATTTATCTAGTCACAATAAATTGGAATAGACTTAGTTTAAACAGTCTGTACTGGGCCATTATCATGATAGTTATATCAACGGTGATAGGTATATTGTTTTTATCAAAATATAGAGATTTTTACTTTACACTCGTGATTTTATGGAGTTTAATAGGAATTGCATATCAGTTTCAAAACTTTCAGAATTTGTTTGTTCCTACAGTAGTATGTATATTATTGCTATCGTTTTATACATTACATAAGGTTTTTGTATATTCTGTTGTTAGTAAATAAATTATGTTTGTTGATGAGTTAAAAAATATTAAAATTGTTGCAGGTAAAGGAGGTGACGGTAAAAAAAACCGCTCAGCACATGGTACGCCTGATGGGGGAGATGGTGGAAAAGGTGGTGATGTATTAATATTAGGAAATAAAAATTATTATGACTTTCGTCATTTAATTAATAAGAAAGAGTTTAAAGCTGAAAATGGTAAAGATGGTGGAAAAAATCAAAAAACTGGACAAAATGGACAGGATTTAATAATAGAAGTACCTCTAACAACAAAAATCTATAATGAAAATAATGATGAAATATGTGCAATCACCAAAGATGGAGAGATTTACAAATTACTTACAGGAGGAGTTGGAGGATTAGGAAATTATTACTTTAGAAAACATTTTCAGGGATACTCAAAATCTACACCAGGAAGGCCGGGAGAGGAGGGATCGTTTAATTTTATCTTGGAATTATATTCTGACATAATTTTTATCGGTTTACCAAATTCTGGAAAATCAACTCTACTCAGCAAACTTACAAATGCAGATGCAAAAATAGGAGCTTACGCCTTTACTACTATAAATCCACAACAAGGTAGAATGGACGATATTACTTTATTGGACCTACCAGGATTGATAGAACAAACCTATCAGGGAAAGGGAGTAGGTACTAAGTTTGTAAAACACACAAAATCAGCAAAAATACTTGCTCACATCATTAGTTTGGAAAATGAAGTTTCTGATAGTTATCACACTATTAAAAATGAAATTAAAAAGATAAAAAATGGACTTGATGAGAAAAAAGAAATAATAGTTTTAACCAAAAAAGATCTTTGTGATGAAAACAAACTAAACAATGATATTGCTTTCTTTACTAAACTGGGTATAGAATGCATAGCTGTATCAGCCGAGTCGGATGATGATATGAAGTTACTTGAAGCATTTTTTAAACAAGCATATGAATCTATCAAAAGATCAGAATAATGCTATCAGACAAATATTAAACTGGTTAAAAAAACCAAATAGTAAATACATAACCATAGGCGGATATGCAGGTACAGGAAAAACAACGATAATATCAATTCTCAGACAAGAATTATTTGATATAGATAAAAATATAAGAGTAGCATTTTGCTCTTTTACTGGCAAAGCTAGTAGAGTACTAGCCTCAAAATTAGAAGAAAATGATTGTGTACAAAAAGGGGATAGTATAAGCACAATTCATTCATTAATTTATTCTGCAATTTTAAATCAAAATGATGAAATAATAGGTTGGACGAGAAAAGATTATCTTAATTTTGATTTAATAATTGTAGACGAAGCATCAATGATAGATGAAGCAATCTGGACGGATCTATTATCTTATGATATTCCAATCATTGCAGTTGGTGACCATGGACAATTACCACCAATCTCAGGCAAATTTAATCTGATGTCTAAACCTAACATAATGTTAACAGAAATTCATAGACAAGCTAAAGATAATCCTATAATAGAACTATCAATACAAGCAAGAAATACAGGCTTTATACCTTTTGGAACATATGGAAACAATATAAAAAAACTTAATTTACAAGAAAATCAAGAAACTCTAGTTGATTTGATATCTCAATATAATGATGAAACTATAATATTATGTGGTTACAATAATTCTAGAATAAAACTAAATAAGTATGTAAGAAAACAACTTTATTTTGAATCAGATATGCCTCAATTTAAAGATAGAGTTATTTGTCTAAAAAATAATCGTAGTAAAGAAATTTACAACGGCATGATTGGTAAAATAGAATCTATAGAACAAGATTTTGATTTGTTTTTTGCTAAAATAAATTTTGAAGATGTTCACCGATTTTCTGGATTGATACTTCCTGAACAATTTAATAGTAAAAATTTAATTACAGAAAAAAAAAGTAACATGGAATATGATTTTTTTGATTTTGGCTATGCAATAACTGTACATAAAGCTCAAGGGAGTCAATACAAACGTGTAATATTGTTTGAAGAGAAGTTTAATAAATCAGATGATGACATGTGGAAAAAATGGCTCTATACAGCAGTGACTAGGGCCACAGATGAATTATTTATATTTTCATATGTTTAGTCGATACATATTATTTTTAGTTGACAAAAAAAATATTCAAAAAATAGAACAATTTGTATTTTTTTTGGCAGTTATATGTATGTTACTACATCTACTGGTTATATTTCTGTCTAAACATTCGATAATTGAAGATGAATACCTATCAAGCCAGTCATATTTACAGGTGATCTCCACTCCTTTTACTATAATATTGGTTTTTGAATTGTTTTTGTTGGTTTTATCTGTTGCTAAATCATTACCTATATCCATAGGTAAACAATATGAAATTATAGTTTTAGTTTTAATTAGAGATGTGTTCAAAATAATTTCCAGTTATAACTTTGGATTTAACAATATTATTCCTACTGATATATTCTTACCAATTTTTTTTGATATTTTCTTTGCAATACTATCTTTTTTGTTAGTTACATTTTACTTCAAAATCCAAAATTCATGTGTACATTTGTTAGAAAAATTAGAGAGTGAAAAGTCATTTGTTGAAATTAAATCTCTTGGCAGTTTAATATTAACAACTTATTTTTTTATAAACCTAGTAAATTATCTAGTAAAGCTACTAAATTCATCAAACTCCTCAGAGTTTTTTCAAATATTTAAAAGTTTAGATTTCATATCTGATTTGTTTATTTTAATGGTCATAATCGATGTTATATTGCTGTTGATTACATTTAACAAAACACATAATTTAAAGGAAATTTTTTATGAAGCAAATTTAATCATATCATCCATCATTGTTAGATTTGCTTTTTTAATGATTTCGCCATTTAACGGAATTTTAGCAGTAGCAGGAATTAGTCTGGGGTTTATAATAACATTTATTTATTCAAAAATTTCTAAAATACAAATATGATAAGTAAACTATTTAAAAATAGAATTTTGAAAAAAATTTTTTTAATCTTATTTTTCATAGTACTACTCATTTTTTCTCTAGCAGTTTCATTGTATCTATACTATTTATGGTATGTTAACAACTTAAAAAGTGAACGAGATACATTTAGAAAAGAATTAGTAAAAAACGTAAATTCAAAAGTAGATGAATTTATGAGAGAAAACAACGCATTACCTCAATACATAGATTTGAGATTTACAGTCAAAATTGAAAAAGAATCAATAAAAAATATCAATCTTCCAATATACTTAAGGTTCAATAGAAATGCAGATATAACTTCGTCAGAACTAGGTTCAATATTTTGTTACAAAGTAGTTGATGATAAGTATGCATTTGGTGTAAAATTAGAATCTGGTGAATGGTTCAATGTTGGTGCAATAAGTTGCACTGATGAAATGGTACCAGATAAATTTGATAGATTAAGATAAAAATTATGTCTCAAACATCAGATATAAGCAAAGGATTAATTGTTAAGTACAATAATGAACCCCATGTAATAATTGATAAAGAATTTTGTTCGCCGGGCAAGGGAGGGGCTTTTAACAGAGTAAAACTAAGAAATATTAAAACGGGCAAAATTCTGACAGATACATGGAGCTCAAACTTAAAGGTTGAAGTTTATGATGATGTTTTTAC
>CALDYZ010000017.1 GCA_937944235.1 Candidatus Dojkabacteria bacterium
GACGGATGGAGAAGCTGCAATGCACTAACAATCTATGGATACAACCACAAGAAAGTGAAGCATCATGAGAATGAATTTGTTAGAGAGAGAATGGAATAAGTAAAAGAAGTTTTAAAGAATATTTGTTAGAATCCGAGTGGAGATTTAATCATAGAAAAAATCTCGCAAAAGATTTAAAAATTTTGATACGTAATTTTAAAGTTATCTAGTCTAGACCCAAATTTATTACTATAGAAATTTAGAAAGTACCCAAATCAAAAATAGATAAAAATTTTACAAAATCTCGTACTCTAAAACTGCATATTTTGTCAATTCCTGTTTTCCAGGATTTATTTGAAGATTTGGTGATACAGATGAATCCACAATAGGTGAAGAAGACATCGCGTCCATTGAGTAAACATTTCTATAAATAGGAGGATAAAAACTATTATCAACATCAACTCTACGTATTGTTCCAAGTTTTACACCAGTCTTCTGTTCTAAGAATTCTTTTTCTTTTTTAGCGTTTTCAATTGCTTTCTCTTTTAATCTTTTACTAATCTCTTCTTGTTTTGATACTGAGTAATAAAGGCTTTGTATTTTGTTAAGTCCGTTGGAGAAAGCCAAATTAATCACTTGACTCACTGGACTTGCATCTTTATCTACTCCTTCAAATTTAATAGTTACTGATGAAGACAAGACTAGAAGAACTTCATCTTTATCATTTTTGTATGAATTGTTACTAGGAACAAATTCGAAACTTGAGGTTGTTATTTGTTCCTTGTTTATTCCTATTTTTTCAATATCTGATAAAAATTTATTTAGTTTATTATTCAAACTGTTTTGCATTTCTACTGCATTATTACCTTTTATCTCTAAACCAAATACTAATGTAGCTTGATCTGGAACAACATATTCTGATGCTTCGCCCCTCACAATCATGGTATTTCTTTGCAGGTAATTTAATGAATATTTATCTAAGTATCCTAAGATTAATAAAAACAAACAAAAAATTGCCAAAAATACTATCAATACTTTTGATCCAAAAAATATACTACTTTTTGCTAAAGCTTTGAGATTTTGTTTTATCATAAAAATTTTATGTAAATATTAATATAGATTTTAGTTTATCACAAAAGTCTTTAGATAGAAATTTTTGGAGGTATCCAGCGAGGTGATTTCAGTATTTTATTATCACTACTTCTTTTTACAATAAAATATTTGCCAGTTTTTTCATAATAAGTGTCTATTGATTTTTTCTTGTAATTTTCTACTGCTTCAATTGCTTCCTGTTTACTTTTACAAAATTTTGAATAATTTGATTTTTCTACAGCTTCAAAAAAAGCATCATAATCCTTTTCTAAACTTGCCATAGCTATTATGTTTGCATGTACCCATTGTAAATCCACTACTCCATCTATAAATTCTATCAAGTTACCTGCTTCAAAAGCCTTCTTCGTTTCTTCAAGTTCTTCCTGCATCAATCTATACCAAAGATCGAATTGCTGCTTACTAGGCAAGCTAGGTTTATTATCTGATTTTACACCTGATAGCTTTAACCATTTTAAAATTTTCTTTAAATGGTTCATATCCACAAATCATTACTCCTCATATCTTCAAGATGTCTGACTTTTTCAATAAATTCAGCTAAACTCATCTGACTAAATTGCCTACCATCTCGTAAACGTAAAGATATAGTTTTTGTTTCAATTTCTTTATCACCAATTATAATCATATATGGGTATTTCTCACTTTGAGATTTTCTGATTTTATTTCCTAAAGTTTCTGATTCATCAAACATAACAGGTCTTAAATTAGAGGTTTTTAAGTTGAAAAAAATTTCATTTGCATATTCACTATGTTTTTCTGATGATACGGTAATTATTGCAATCTGATTGTAAGACAACCAACTTGGGAAAATTCCGGCTGTATGCTCAATGTATACAGATAAAAATCTTTCTACTGAACCTAATAATGCCTTATGTATCATAACAGGTGTTTTTTCTACACCATCCTTATCTGTATATTTCAAACCAAACCTTTCTGGTTGTACAAAATCAAGTTGTTCAGTTGCACACTGCCACTTTCTACCTAATGAATCAGTAATCATTATATCTATCTTTGGCCCATAAAATGCAGCTTCTCCCTCTGCTATGAAATATTCAATTTCAAGACTTTTAGCTATATTCTCTAAAATTTGCTGAGCTTTTTGCCAAACTTCATCATCTCCATGGTATTTTTCTGGATGCGAAGGATCTTTAAAAGATAATCTAGCGTGGAATGGTAAATTTAGAGTTTTATACAAAATTTTAATCATTTGCATTATATTTTCAAATTCATGCTCTATTTGATCAATTCTACAAAATATATGTGCATCATCTTGAGTAATTGACCTAACTCTAGACAGTCCAGACATTTCACCGGTTTTTTCATCTCTATATACTGTGGTAGTTTCAAAGTATCTAACAGGTAAATCTTTGTAACTTCGAGGTTGAGATGCATAAATTTGTGCATGATGCGGACAGTTCATTGGCTTCAAAACTATTTCATCTGAAGTTTCCTGAGACTTTACCAAAAATAACTCCCCTCCAAACTTATCCCAATGACCAGAAACTTTATAAAGATCGGATTTTGTCATATGAGGTATCCAAACTTGCTCAAAACCTGCACTTCTTTGCAGTTCTTCTGAATATTTAGATAATCTATCTCTTAAAAAGGCTCCCTTGGGTGTAAATAAAGGCAATCCTGAACCGACCAAGTCAGAAAAAGTAAAAAGATCCAAATCTTTACCGATTTTTCTATGATCTCTTTTTTTTGACTCTTCTAAAATCTGTAAGTATTTGTCTAACTCTTCTTGTGATGCAAAAGCTACCCCATATATCCTTGTGATTTGTTCATTTTTCGAATCTCCTCTCCAGTAAACTCCTGACAAGCTTAATAACTTAAACGCACCAATCTCTGAAGTATTTGACACATGCGGACCCCTGCAAAAATCAAAGTACTGATCCCCTGTTTTGTAAATTGTTAAACTTGGGGAATTTAGATAATTTTGATCTATCCATTCAAGTTTATAGGGGTTATCCTTAAATAATTCTTTCGCTTTTTCTAAACTAACTTCTTCAACTACGAAATCTAAATTTCTAGATATTATTTCTTTCATTTTTGACTCAATTTCAGGAAAATTTTCTTCTGATACAGCAAAACTCCATTTTGAATCATTTGAAAAACC
>CALDYZ010000018.1 GCA_937944235.1 Candidatus Dojkabacteria bacterium
ACCGGTACAGAATAATATTTATTATCCTTTTTAAATACATCAACTCTAATCATACTACCATTGTCTGCAAAGCCTTTTCCTCCATGTACTGTCACATACGTGTTAGCAGGTCCATCTATAATTTTCACTTTCTTAATTTCATGCTGCCGATCTGGATTTTTAGATGGTTTATAAACTGGCTCTGCAAATGCCTTCTTGGTATCCCAACCGTTCTCTTCCAAACGCTTCCTAAGTACTTCAATAGTATTTTCGTCTGCCACAATTCTTGATTCATCAAAATATTCTTTTTTAAGTGAATGAATACTAATAGTTCTGACAAAAACATTATTGCCATTGATATTTCTTATTGATTTAATTGTTTCATTATGAATCGGTCCAGTCAACTTACGTTTTGATTTATGCGATACAAATATGGGTCTTATATATACTTGTCTATCTGCATATTGATCAAGTAAACCTTTTTCCTGAAGATCTTTTTTTGGATCATCTGAAAAAACTCTAATCAAAACATCATCTCTGAAGTTAATCCAAGGCTCAGGTGCCAATTTAATGGAGTTTTCATCTAGCTGATTTTTGATCAATTTTTCATAATTTTCTCTTTTTTTGTACCATTCTGTAAATTTCATAAGCATGCTTTGAGAAGCAATACCAACTATCACAGCATCAAGTGCATGGTGCCTTAAGCTGTCTGATCTTTCCTTGCTTAGACCATAGTTTCTTCTTAACAGTGAAGTCAACATGCCTTGAAAGGTATATACACGTCTTTTGATTTCTTGAGATGGCTTGAACATTAAATTCAACTCTATAAAATTTTTTACAAACCTTGAAATGTACTTGTTATCATTTAAATCCCTATCCAAAAATTCATCTAATTCTCTCCGCGTAAAATTTTGACTAACTAGTCTAGTCAGCTTAGATTTATTTAATTTCATAACATTTTGCCAGATGTTTAGCATCCTTTCCCATCTAACAGTATCATGACCAAAATATTCATAAGGAGTTTTGTCCCTCTTATCTCGATTTTCCGAAGCAAACACCAAAACTTTGTTATTCATGCTGTCATCTAAACTTCTGCTATATGGTAAGATGTGATCTATGTCTGTGTTTGTCATAAGATCATGAACAGAAATTTCCCTGCCGGAATAGGCACATTTATGATCTTGCTCTTTCCATAGTTTATATTTTGTTATAGCAAAACCAGATGGACTTAGGCCTAAACTTTTTATTTCTTGAGATATTTGTTCATTTGTTTTTGCATTTTCATGCATTTTCAATTGTAATCTTTTAGCTTGACTCCTTGGTAATTTCATTTCTCTGGATAACTCAATATGAACTAAACTAGGGGCACCATATCTATCTATCAAAGCATTTACAACTTTTCGAGTTTGTGAAATAGCGCGATGAACTATCGGATTTCGAACATCGTCATACTCTACCTCTGGAAGGTGAGATAGTTTTGTAAAGCTTTGTGAATGATTAGCTAGTATATTTGATACTGCTTCAGAATAATATAGCTCATCATCCCTAATAAAAGGAAGTAGATCTCTGCATGCTTTCACACTTAAATTTGATGTACCAGAAAACTTCCTATAAATCTTTACTGCTAAATCATAGTAACCCAATAAATCACGCTTTGCCAATTCATCAAAAAGCTGTTGATCAGTATACGAATAATTCATCACATATATTATGCCTTCCAGTTTATCCTGATCAATCTTACCTTGTTTATCAAGCATCATATTTATAATATCCTGGATGTAGTAATGACCTTTTAGGCTTATAAACTGTATACTCTCTACTTTTTTCAAATGCTTTTGTAAAACTTCACCTTCCATGTCCTCAAATTTCGCAGTTTCTTCTGTAGACTGATCTTGCAATTCTTTTGAAGTGTTTTTTATTTTTTTCTTAGTATGATAATCTAAACCTTTAAACAAAAAATTACTAGGTATATCCAAAACACATCTCAAGTCCCAATAACTAACTGATAGTTTTGTCTTTGCATACTCAAAGACCTTAAATTTTTGTGCTTTTGTTAGTTTGTCATATCCAAGTTTCAATTCTCTACTTACCAACTTGACATTATTTAGCTTTTCAAAAATATTTTTCTCTTCAACAATCAAGGAAAACTTAGGTGCTCTAGGCTCATCTTTGTAGATTGAACATCGACCAACCAAATTAATAATATTATCCGAACTTGCAAAAGGTCTTTGAAATTTAACAATTTCAAAAATCTCATATGATAAATCTTGTGATATCAGCCCAAACTGAACTTGTTTTTCCAAAATAACTTTTAACTCCTCTAGAATCTGCTCTCGACTTGCTAAACTTATAGATAAATCTTCGGAATTTCGTTTCCTCTTGTTGAACTCTGGATCCTTATACAACATTTCTCCCAAAGTCCTATACCCTCTATCAGACACCTTTTGTGATATTTCAGCTATTGCTTTTTGATACTCGGAATCCTTAGGATTTCCACCCGCATTCTCTTCTTTTATATTTGATTGGAACCCCCTTCTTTTTGCTAAGTGTAAAATTGCTCTACTAAGCTCAAACACAGATAGCCTTTCATCCAAACCTTTAGCTCTTGCAAAGTACGGATCTATAAGTAAATAATCATGTTGTAAAAAAGTTTCTTTACTAAAATACTCTTTAAAGTTTTGAATAAATAAATTTTTAATTTGACTCAATCTAGATCTTCTTCTTCTCAACCTTCTTCGTGCTGACCTAGCCTCACGCCTTTTTACCGAGGGTGAATTTCTACTATTATCATCCACTTTGTCCCACACTCGTACACCTGCATCTATCAATCTCACAGGGTGGTAAGTGCCATTTTCTATAGATATTTCTACTACAGACCATCCCAAAGACGTAACACCTAAATCTAAACCTATTAAATAATCAAAATTTGATGTATTAACATTTTTAAATTTCATGAGCAAAGAATTAAATTTTAAAAAAAGCTCCTGAACTTCATGAATAAACACAAAGCCAGGAGCATGTTGCGGTGCAAAGCACCTTATTTTTATAACCATTCATTCCCTATTTTCATATTACCAAAATTTACATAAAACTTCAATAAATAAAAATTTTGTACGTATAAA
>CALDYZ010000019.1 GCA_937944235.1 Candidatus Dojkabacteria bacterium
GATCATGGATGGAGCGATGGAGCCGTAAGAAGACTTATCAAAAATGTTGGTGGTGATGACCAAATCGAAAAACTTCTTAAGCTCAGATTAGCTGATGCTACCTCAAACAAAAAATTACCTTTTGATCCAATGGAACTGCAAATTTTATCAAATCGAATAGCACAAGTAAGAGCCAAGAGCACCGCAATGACCATAAGTGACCTTGATATTGATGGGAATGAGTTAATGGAAAAATTTAATCTAGAACCATCAAAAATTATTGGTGATACTCTATCATACCTTCTGGAAAAAGTTATAGATGAACCTATTTTAAACAAAAAAAGCACTCTAATTGAATTGGCTAAAGAATATATTCAACAGAACAAATTACAGAACAACTAGAGTGGATTTTTTGATTTTATTTGACAATAAAATTTTATGAAATTATAATTAATGAAAGTTAACTATTAGAACTATGGAAGCTATATTTGCTTTGTGTTTATTCATATGTTTACCGGCTTTGTTCGTTATACTTGTTTTTGCAAGTATATACACTGTTGAACAGCAAACAGTGGCAATTGTGGAAAGATTTGGTAAGTTCGTAAGAGTAGCAAATGCAGGTCTCAATTTTAGATTTCCAATTATTGACAGTATAGCTGGACGATTGTCTCTGAGAGTACTACAGTTAGATGTAAGAGCTGAAACTAAAACTTATGATAATGTTTTTGTAAATGTAATAGTGTCTGTACAATATTATGTTCTACCTGACAGGGTATATGATGCATTTTACAAACTCAATGATCCTAGTAGACAAATAAACTCTTATGTTTTCGATGTTGTGCGAGCCAGAGTGCCATCAATAAAGCTTGATGATTTATTTGAAAAAAAAGATGAGATTGCACAGGCAGTTAAAAATGAATTAAATGAAACTATGAATGAGTTTGGATTTGAGATACTGAATGCACTTGTCACTGATATTGAACCTGATCAAAAAGTTAAAGAAGCTATGAACGAGATAAATGCTGCTCAGAGAATGAGAGTAGCAGCAGCTGAAAAAGGAGAAGCTGACAGAATCCTAAAAGTAAAAGCAGCAGAAGCAGAAGCTCAATCAAAAGCGTTACAAGGTAAAGGTATAGCTGATCAAAGAAAGGCAATAATTGATGGATTACGTGATAGTGTTGAACACTTTAAAGAAAGCGTGCATGGTGCAACTACTCAGGATGTTATGACGCTTGTTATGCTTACACAGTACTTTGATACTTTGAAAGATCTTGGGCATGCATCAAATGCTAACACAATTTTACTGCCTCATTCTCCATCGGGAGTAAGTGATCTAGCAGAGCAAATTAGAAACGCTGTCATTGTTGGTAACAAAGCTAGTAAGTAACATCAAAAAAACCTTGTACCTTGTAATGGTTGTTTTCTCTAATGTCGATAGATGAGTGCTGTCAGGGAAATTGCGTATCTTTTTCGGTTATTTATTTATTGATTTCACTACATCCGTTTATTATTAAAACAATAAGTAAAACAATATCTAATATAAATTTTTTAAAATTTTCCTTTTGCATGCTATGTTAAAATAAAAAATGTCAAAAATTATTGATTTTAAAAATTTCTTTTGTTAAACTTTCATCAATTTGATAAAAACCTCAATGGTTAGATTATATATAAATGACATTTATTTGTCAAAACAAATTAGAAGTTTAATTTAATATATAACTGTAAATTTTTAATATCAAAATACGATAAAATTGATAGAGTCGTTTTACAGTATAGGGGAACTGGAATATTGAATATAAAAAAATTAGGAAACTTATAAACTATTTTTAGTAAAATGCTTATGTATAAGCAAATTTCAGGAGGCACAGACTCATCACTACATCAAAAAGAGGGAGGCAAATTATCGGAAACTGTACAGTCGCAAATTGAATTTGCAAACTTAGAAGAAGAAATTGCAGATATCCTATCACAAGAAGAAACTTTTGATTGTGAAGGTTTTAAAGAAAAATTGTGTAATTTTAGAGATAAAATTCTATACCTAATCGAATCAAACTTGTCAATAGAAACCAATACTGACAATGATAAAGTAAAAAAGGTAACGATTAACTTCGAAACGTATTTCAACAAATTTTTAAATAGCTTTGTTAGAATCATCGAAAAAGCAAAAGAAAGAAGCAGAGAAATAGGTGAGCCAAATGAACATCTAATAAAAAGGTTTTTAGGTGATCTCAAGTATTTAACTTTTTTATGTATATACTCTGCATACAGAATATCTAAAGATCATATCGAAGATCAAGATACACAAGAAAATAGTTTTTTTGCCAATGTATTTCATAGTTTAGGATCAGAATATGTTGAATTATACGAAAGAATTAAGAAAAACCATAAGGCACACGCTTTCCTTGTTCCAGCAAGAGCAGAATTTACATCTGAAGGAATAGGCATAATCAACCTTGTACAATACCTTGATACAAACGACCCTGAACAAGCTGATTTATTAAAACAACTAATATCAAATTTACCACCGTTATTAATAGCTGAATACGAATTACCAATAGGAGATGGTACAATAAAATCAGGGTTTTTGGTTCATATACCTTTACCCCACGACATATTTCCATTATTAGATAGACTAAATAGCAAAGAAATCAAATATATTGATAGGATAAAAATAATTATAGAAATTTTATTAAGAGGTTACAAAGATATATTTTTTAGCGGTATACCATTTAATGAAAATGACATAAAAACTTTAAGAAATTTACATAACAATCTATCAGATATCCCTCTTATTTTGAAAATAAAACTAAATTTAGCAATTGGCTCAATGTTAGTATTTTCAAAAAACATACGTAAAAAAATACAAGAATATGTTCGCTATAAAGTTAAGGAAGCAATTGAAGTATTTGGTTTGTATGATTCTGCTATTGGAGCAGGAGCTATTTTACCTGCAATATTAAACAGATCAGGAATAAATGAAGAATTTCCAAATATTACCAACGGTCATAGAATAACAATTTTGCTTATGATTGCATCTATAGAGAAAGCAATATTGCTCAAATACCCACAATACAGTTCTCTAGAAGAATATTTTAGAGGTGAAAATAACTATTTAGGGATAATAGGATGCGGGTATATTGGTGAAACTATAGTAGATTATTTTGTAAATAAATATCCAAATGCTAGATTTGTAATATATGACATAAAAAGAAAGAAATCAAAAAATTTGCAAAGAAAATATCCCAATAGAATTATAATTGGTGAAGATCCAGATGAAGTCTTAAGTAAGTGTTTAATAACTGCCGCAGCTCCTTCTGGGAAGATATCTTTAAGAGAAAATCATAAAGGTAGAATAGTTGTAGATGATTCAGAACCGAGCTCTTTGCCATCTGACTGGGAAACTCGAGGAATAATCCCTATAAAGCCTTTGAGCGGTAATATAGACCTGTCAACAATCCGAGCAGGTATTAACGAAGATGGACCACTTGGACCTCTTATGAAATTAGTAACTTCAGAAGGTAAACAACAAGAAGAACCAAATAAGCTGCCAAATACTGCAGATATAGCTAGAAGACCTCTAAATGACGACCCAGTTAAACCAGTAAATAAGTACAAATATGGTGTACCAGTTGATGCAAATGGTAATCCCGGTTTATTAGGTCCTGCAATGTTTGGATGCGAATTAGAAGCATTGATATTATCTATTTTAGGGCGACTATTTGCACATTTTGAACGAGTAAAATGGAAAGATATATTAAATATTCCCAAAATAGTTTCTGCATTAGTCATGGGTTCAGTAGATCCCAGACAATTTCAATATATGGGAATTTATACAGGTCGACGCTTATATCATGGACAAAACTCACTAGAACAGTGAGTTTTAAGATTTTATAATTTGATATGAAGATATATTTACTTATCATATCATAAATCATAATTATACATTAAACCATAAACTTTAAAATCAAATAAAAAAATGCTTTCACACATAGGTATAGATACGATATCAATACTCTTATTAATAACTATAGTTATTAATTTTATATTTTTACTGTTTGTAGTAATCTCAACTTATGAAATTAAAAGAGTGTACTTGTTTTTTCTATCTTTGTTTATACTAAATATAACGCTATGGTCAGTGTCAATGTATGTTTATAGGATATCAAATTCGTATCTTGATTCGCTTTCATGGGCTAGATTGCTTTATCTTACAGCCTCACTTATTCCTGTTTCACTAACTCTATTTATTACAACATTTAAGAAATTACGAAATTTTTTTCTTTTCTTTATCAATATATCTATTGTATTGATTGGATCATACTTTGCTTATATATCTTTATTCGATATGATAACTGACTTGAATATTCCAGATGTAGGAGAGAAGGTGATAATTTTTAACAAAAATTATCTATTGTTTACAATTTATGTTCCTGTAGTTTTCAGCGGAAATTTGATTTACTTATTTATTAAAGCTCTAAAATCAAAATCCATTGTTGAGAAAAAACAGATATTGTTATTGTTTTTTGGATCAAGTTTATCAAGCACTATTGCAATGACAACAAACCTGATTATGCCAACTTTGGGAAATTTTACTCTAAACTGGGTAGGTCAGTTATCAACAATTATCTGGGTTTTTGCAATAATTTACGGAATTGTAAAATATGGACTTTTTGAAATAAGATTCATTTTCTCCAGACTCCTTTACTTCATACTTGCAGGTACGATATTGCTATCAGCATACTATATCTCTCTTGGAATAGTGTTGAACATATTTGATAACCCTCAAGACATTAGAACTCTAATAATTGGAATACCTATAGCTATAGCATTTGTATTT
>CALDYZ010000020.1 GCA_937944235.1 Candidatus Dojkabacteria bacterium
TTTCTTCCATTTAAAAGATAGTATTCTAGTTTTTATCTTTTTTCAAGTTCTTTTAATTATCGTCCGGCAAATTGAAAATAAATTTCATGTGTATTTAATGCTTTTTGGCTGAATACTCGTGATTTGAGCTGAGTTTTGCTCATAATTTCTTGACGCTTTCATTAATCAATTTCCACTTGTCATACTGATTCAATAGTATAAATAGTATAAATAGTATAAATGGATTGGTAAATAATAGTTTAAAATCCATAATCAAGTGGACAAAATGAAATAAATCGGGGAAAAAACAAGAGTGGAGTAGAAGCCCGTTTCTGGGATCTATTTGTTCGGAAGAAGGACAAAAAATTAAAATTTTAGTTTAAAAAAATAGTGAGCAAGTCCTTTTAGAAGAAGAAGACTATGATTTTTTTTCTTTTTACAAAAACGGAGAGTACAGGATTCGAACCTGTGAAACATTTCTGTTTACTCGTTTTCGAGACGAGCCCTTTAGACCACTCAGGCAACTCTCCACAGGTTATATTTGTATAGTTGCACTTGACAGGACTCGAACCTGTAACCGCTTCTTCCGCAAAGAAGTGCTCTATCCAATTGAGCTACAAGTGCGTTTTTATAAATTTATATAAATATTGATTTTTAATTTTCTCGAATAAAAGTGTCCATTGTTACATGTTCACCATGTACAAGTTTGGTTAAAAAATTAAAACCTACTTCTACCTTATCGCCATAATCAATGTAACCTTCAAGTATTTCAAATATTTCTTTCATTACATTTTCATTTGGGACTAAAATTGAGATTCTTTTAAACAATATTTCCAAATTAGCCTGCTCTATGTATGTATCCAAATGTAATAATATGTTATCGCCCTTTTTGCTGAACCAAAAATGTCTGATTTCTGACCATCTAACTAATTGATCATAAAATTTTATACCAGAATTCATAATTTGATATACAACAATGTCGGGAGGTATTATTGCGTGTGTAAACCACAAAAAACTAAAAGCTATGATTGCCAGAACAAATATCAATTGACCTATCAACAATCCAATTATTACTAAAAAAATAAACAAAGCAGAATAACCTATGTACCATTCTCTAGGCTTTTCTTCCCAAATTCTTGATTGAGTGGTCCATTGGTACAATTCATAGTATTTACCCTTATTCAAATCTGTGTATAGTTTCTTAGCATTCATGTATAAAAATTGTTAATTTATTATTAATATTTTTTATTAAAAATTTTTACATTTTTTCTGTTTTTCAATTTTATTAAAATAAATAAAACAATTATGAATATTATAGCTATTTCGACAAAGTTTTGGAACTTGATACCAAATTGACTAAAAAAGGCAGATGTAACTTCATTTATATATTGTATGAAATCTTCAATAAGACTTATTAAATAGTTATTTTCTAACTCATTATTTTTTGAGTATTTCTTGAGTATTTCATCAATATTTTGTAATGTCTTTAAATTAATGTCATCCTTGTATGCTTTTATTTCGAATTTAATATCCGGTAAATTATTGTTTTGTATTAATGATGTTAATGTTAGCCTGGGTGGATCATCTGGACTTTTACTAGCTGTATATAAAAAAATATGATTTAGTTCAGGTCCTATTACTTGTCTACCACTTTCACCCCAAGTTGTATCCACGGAATTCCAATGATTATCATAAAATATCTCCGCCCATTGATGGGGTTCTACAGAATTTTTAAATCCATCATACCCATATCCAAAAACTGCTTTAGCAGGTATACCAAGTGCTCGTGATGTAGCAATTAATAAGTCTGAATACTCCATGCAAACGGCCCCAGATCCTCTTAAAGTTGCTAGTGCTCCTTGTCTTTTGTTAATGCCGTATTTTTTAACTTCACTGTAATCTATTCGTTCTACAATTTCATTGTACAAAGTATTTATCAAATTTTGTTTGTTTAGAGCAGATTTTTGTTTTATTGTATTAGCAAATAAAACAATTTCTTCGTGGTCAGATTCCCAGTATTTAGCACTTTCTAAGTATCTACTTTTATCTAAAAATTTAATATCCTCTACGCCTGTTTTTGTTATTTCAGATACAAAAACACCTTCTAAAGTTATGGTGGTATCTTCATATGATCGAGTTTTAAAAACTCCAATTAAGTTATTTTCTCTATCTTTTTCCACATATAATGGCTCTGGTTTTATATATCGGTAAAACGTTTTTTGTTGAAAATTTTTGTAGATTTTGTCTCCTGGTATCATCATTTTAACAATATTTACACCTATAGGTGCAGTACTCGATCTCGGAATTTTTTGCTCAAATTTAAATATATATTGTTGTTTATTGCCTAATTGAATTCTCGGAGTTATTCCCTTCATAGCTTCTGTATCAAATTGTAGAATTATGTTGTCTTTATACTCCTTCGATTTGTAATCTATACTCACAAAGTTGATGTCTGGAGCACTTTTTGGTTTTATAAACTCAGTGGTTACATATTCTGCGGAATTCCCACTTTGAAACTCATACGTTTTTGAATAACCAGGGATATAAATATCATAAATTAATCCGTAAGAATTCAATAGAGTGTAGTTGTCATATTCAACTGTTATTTGTAAAGGTTTGCCAAATACTATGTCAGTTAAAATTTCAATATCGACTAAAATTTTAGATTCACTTTTCTCTTCTCTAATTGATTGTATTTTAGTATTTTTTGTTGTAAGTTTGATAGATTTTTTGATTTTTTCTAAAATATCATCATTTAAATTATTGTTAATTAATACTATCTGTAAAGTTTCTAATGAATTTGAACCTATACGCCAGTTGGGCTTTTTTACTGATATGTTAATATTTTCTATAACTTTGATAAATTCTTGATAAAAAAAATATTGTTTGTTGATGTTTCTTTCTACAATCAATTCACTTTGAGCTTGTAGTTTTACTTTCCCTGGTGTTATAAAAAAAACAATAAACAGTAATATGGTTATTAATTTAAAGATATTTTTTATGAAAAAAAATTTTTTCATCATGACTAGCATATTACAAGTATAATCTAAATAAAGCAAATTTCATATGATAGATTTAAGCAATCTTAATTTACAACAAAAAGCTGCTGTTACGACCACTGATGGTCCATTGTTAGTTTTAGCAGGAGCAGGTTCTGGTAAAACCAAAGTGTTAACTTTCAGAATAGGTTATTTACTCGATACAGGTTTGGCTTCCCCTCAGAGTATTATTGCAGTTACGTTTACCAATAAAGCTGCAGGTGAAATGAAAGAAAGATTGGTGAGTTTACTGAACAAGTCAAATATAAATATAAATATACATGATTTAAAATGGATAGGTACTTTTCATTCTGTGTGTGTAAAAATACTCAAACAGTATGGACATTTAATAGGTATAAATCCAAAATTTTCAATATACGATTCACAAGATCAATTAATGGCAATAAAGATTGCTATGGATAATTTAAAAATATCAACAAAAGAGCTGATTCCAAAGGTTGTTCTTTCAAATATTTCCATGGCTAAGAATAATTATGTTAGTTTCATAAAGTACAAACACTTAGCATATGGGTACTTTCAAACAAAAGTGGCTGACATATATGAAGAATATCAAAAAGTTCTAAAACAAAATAACGCGGTAGATTTTGATGATATTTTATTTTTTACTCTTGAACTTTTAAATAAAGAGGGTAGTGTACTAAGTAATCTACAAAATTTGTTCAAATATATTTTGATAGATGAATACCAAGATACAAATCATGTACAGTACTTACTTGCTAATTTACTTGCCCAAAAATATAGAAATATTTGCTGTGTTGGTGACGATGATCAAAGTATTTATAGTTTTAGAGGTGCGACTTTATCAAATATAATAAGTTTTGAGCAAGATTACCCTGAAGCCAAGATAATCAAACTAGAACAAAACTATCGATCTACAAAAACTATCCTACAAGCATCATACGATGTTATCTCAAAAAATAAAAATAGAAAAGAAAAGAAGTTATGGACTGAGAATTCAGACGGTGAAAAAATATATGTTTACCAATCTTATGATGAGAATGATGAGTCTGAATGGATAGCACAGCAGATAAGAATTATACTAAACAAAGGAGGAAATTTATCAGACGTTTGTATTTTATATAGAGCAAACGCTCAGTCAAGAAGTGTAGAAGAAGGACTTTTACGTAATGGTATTCCTTACAAAATAGTAGGAGCCACACGTTTTTATGACAGAAAAGAAATAAAAGATATAATTAGTTATTTAAAAGTTGTACAAAATCCATCAGACTTTAACTCTTTATCTCGTATAATAAATGTTCCACGCCGTAACATAGGTGACAAGTCTTTGATAGAGCTTCAAGAGATTTCTTATAAATTAAATGGTGAAGTTTTTGACTTATCTTGTTTAAGAAAAGAAGATTTACCTAATAAGTATCATGATTTTTTGTTAACTTACAATGATTTACTTTCCAAATTGAACGAACTATATTTATCCGAATATATAGAATTTTTATGTAACAGAGTGGGGTATATGGAAATGTTAAACGATGGTACTACAGAAGGATCAGCTAGAATTGAAAATTTAAAAGAATTATTTTCTCTGGCCACGAATTATAATTTTGGCAAAGCTTCTGAAACTTTAGGGTCTTTTCTTGATGACATAGGTTTATTTGAAGATTTTTCTGATGAACAAGATTATTTTAATAATAGTCAAAAAGTAACACTTATGACCGTACATGCATCAAAAGGTTTAGAATTTGATCATGTTTTTATTGTGGGTATGGAAGAGAATTTATTTCCTCATAGTAATTCTACATCAGAAGAAGATATTCAAGAAGAAAGAAGGTTAGCTTACGTTGCTATAACTAGAGCTAAAAAATGTCTTTATATAACTGTTGCTTTTAATAGAACTTATTTTGGTAAAAAACAACGTAATCCAGTTTCTAGGTTCTTAAAAGATATAAGCTTAGATCTAATAAATGTGTATTCTTCTGAATTTATAGAAAATGATTTCTTAAATCTATCTAATAATAAAATTTTTGATAATGAGAGAGCTAAATTAATGTTAAAAGTAGGTAATAAAGTAAAGCATCCCTATTTTGGAGAAGGTATTGTTAAGGATTGTGATTTAGATGTTGTAGTAGTCGACTTTGGTAATGAGTACGGTACTAAAGAGCTTTTATTGGAGTATGTAAATTTAGAGTTGATACTAAAATGAAAATGAGAATAGATATAGTAACCTTATTTCCAGAAGTATTTAGATATTTTGATATTAGTATAATTAAAAAAGCTAAATTGAAAAATATAGTGAATATAAACATTCACAATATTAGAGACTTCTCGGAAGATAAGCATAGAAAAGTTGATGATAGACCTTATGGGGGCGGACCAGGCATGGTTTTGCAGTTGCAACCAATATATAAGTGTTTGAAATTTCTAGCTGTATATCCAAATAAATCAAGTAAGACTAAAATAATACTTACCAAACCCGGAGGGGTTTTATGGAATCAAAATTTTGCTAAGGATTTCGCTTGTAATGTAGAGAGACTAGTTTTGATATGTGGGCATTATCAAGGTGTTGACAATAGAGTATCAGAATATTTTGTTGATTTAGAAGTATCGATAGGTGAATATGTTTTGACTGGAGGGGAGATCCCGGCTATGGTTATAGTTGACAGTATAGTTAGATTAATTCCAGGTGTATTGGGTAACCATTTATCTACTAATAAAGAAACTTATACTGACGATATAAAATATAATTATCCTTTATACACTCGACCATCTGTTTTTACTACAGAAGAAGGCTATACACTATCTGTTCCAAAGATTTTAACAGAGGGTAACCATAAAGAAATAGAAAAATGGAAACAACAAAACATAAATTTATAAAATTTTTTTAATTTTAAAGCAATCATACGAATTCACTTGTTAGTAGTGCGCATCAGCTGTATATATTCGCAACAAATTTATTTTGTTACATTTTTTATAAATTATAGTTTCACGTATAATAAAAATTATATATGTGGATAACTATAAAAATGTTAAATTACAAGTTCTTAATAGTTATGAATTTTATGAAAATATTTTTATATGGTTTAGTGGCTATAATTATTATTGAAAGTATTTGTTAAGGATAGATGTTATAGTGTTCTTTATTTATTTATAGTAATAAAGTGTAATGAATTAAAGAAAGACACTTACAAAAACACAACAGATAAATTTTTCAAAATATAAACAAGGATTTAAAAAACTTGATAGACAATAAAATCACTCAACCAAACTCACTCATTCTTCCCCATAGCTTCATTTATCTTTTTTAACATTTCTGGATCATTTGTACTTCTGATAGCGAATTTGTACATTCTTCTTCTTTCACCGACAAGCCTTAAAAGACCTCTCCTTGAATGTTTGTCTTTTTTGTTTTTTTGTAAATGTTCTGTCAAATATTTTATTCTTTCCGTGAATAGAGCTATCTGAACAACGGCAGATCCTGTGTCTCTTTCTGACAAAGAATACTTCTTTATAATCTCTTGCTTCAAACTTTTATTCTTACTAAACTTTGATTTGTTACTTGACATTATTAAACATACTTAAACCAAATCATTTTAGTATTTATAAATAAAAATTGCAAGAGGTATAAGCAAGCAGATAAACCTATAAACTAAGTTAAGCTTGTTGATATGAAATATTTGTAGGTTCAGAGATTCATCCTTATTACTTGTTTTTCTTTAATAAATTTAAAATAATCTCTGTAACTTTTGAGATTGTACTAATAATTCCTGAAATAGAATTAGCCTGATCTAATAGTTTTATAATTTTTCTAATTAGTATTGTTATATTGAAAATAAAAAACGCAAAAGAAATAGATATTAAGCTTACAGAGAGAGATAGAAAAATGGATACAATAATCTTTGCAAGTTCATCTTGAGTCATATAATTTTTTTATTAAACTTTATAAGTAACATACCTAATGATTATATAATACAATATTGACAAATTAAATCATTTAGCTATAAAATACATTGATTGATGTTAATTATGTTATATGAAAAAAGATTCAAAAGGAAGGGTCATTGCATCCTTGACAGAAGTTAAAAATAAAACGGGAGACATATTCGCTTTGGTGGATCAGTGTGGTTCTGTATACTTAACTTCTTATAACAAGATTAGATATAAGATAGAAAAGGTAAGTATAGAAAGTCTGTTGTTAGATCAACACGATAAAAATAAAAATGAAGAAGATAGTAGTGATTCAAAACCAACTTCTTTATTAGGTTCAAGCAATGAAAAAGCCGCTGAAAGTCTGAACATTAACGAGGTGAGTTCATCTGACAAAAGAGCATTAGACTTGCGCATTATAAGTTTAATTGATATTAATGAGTTTGACTTATCGATGGAATTGGATTTTGTTAAACAATCAATCAAGCCTCTTATATGATATTTATTTAGTTATATTTATATTAAAGTGTATGAAAAGTCTTGTTTTAGTAGATACATCTATTATTTTGGAGTATCTTAAAACTGGTAAAGGTGCTTTACCTGCTGCTTATGAAAAGTATCAAATATGTGTTCCAGTGACAGCTTTAATTGAGATTTTTGCAAGTAGTACTTTTCGAGACGAATCTTTAAAAAAAGATGTTGAAGAGTTTTGTGATAAATACTTAACTTTCAAAGATATAAACAAACAGACTGCTTTCTTAGCTGCAGATTTGGTGAGAGAACACAAAATAACTTTTGCAAAGGCTTGTTTATGGGCTTTATCAATTCAGGAAGATATAGACCTTTTGGTAGATTCTATCAAAGAAAAAAATGAAGCTTCGGCTGTGGGTGTGAAGGTTTTGTTAATGTAATTTGAAGTACTTGCCAATAAGATGTAAAATTGTTCTGAATTTACCTGTGAAGTATTTCGGAGGATAGTTCAATTGGCTAGAATATGCGGTTTGGGACCGCAGGGTTGCAGGTTCGAGTCCTGTTCCTCCGATTTATGTTTTTTTGCCCCTTTTTTATACTATTTACGGTTTGATTTTTATATTTGTTTATGACCAATAATTTTGTTTTTCTTCCATACGTAATTGCAGTGTTATTTTTATATTTATTTTTTATTAATTTTATTAACTGGGAGTACTATCGTAACGGAGGATATACATATATATATGAAATTAATAATAAAAATGTAAAAACTTTTTATTTAATTTATTTAGATAAAGTTTTAAAGTATGATTTAGACTACAATATTTTAGACCTGCAAGACTTAAATTACGACATAGTCTCTGATTATAAATTTTCATTGTTTGAAAAGGATTTTCTTTTTTTTGAAAAATTTGGTCTGAACAAGGATAATGTAAGTCCGATAGACTATTTTGAGAGATTTGGAGCATTTTACGATATTAATTCAACAGTAACAGAAGAGGGAAAAAAGTGGAATGAACTAGAGTTAATTGATAAACAAAAGTTGTATAACGAATGGATTGATAGATTGTACGATAGATTCATCACATTACTTGATCTTAAAGTTGAAGATTTAATAAAACAAGATCACGGTACAGTAGTTGTTTTTGTGTTTTATGATTTTTATACTTATCATGACAAAAACATCTTATCGAGCATTTTAAATAAAGTTTTTAATTACTATTACCGGATCTCAAAAACGACTGTTAGCACAGGTAAAATCAATCGAGTAGACATATTGAATACAAAGGAAATTAATGTTTATATGCCAAATTTAAAGGTAAAAATAGATATTGAGCAGAGTTTAGATTTACAAACACAAAGACTCAAAATAATTTTTGACAATTATGATATATCTCAAATTTCTTATGTTGACGTGACATCAAGTAAAATGTCGATTTTAAAGTAATTAATTGGTAATAAGCTATTTATTTTTAAAAATTTTAATATTATAGTAAAATGATGAAAATATTAATTTGTAAGTACAAAAGTGTATGGCAAATATAATTACTGCTATTGATATAGGTTCTACAAAGATAGCTACAGTGATTGCTGGTATAGATGATTCATCTTCAAGTGTTAAGGTACTTGGAGAATGTACAGTTCCGTCTTCGGGTGTCAGAAAAGGAGAGATAACAAGTATAGATGATGTTGTGAATGCTATATCCGCTTCTTTGAACGGAGCTGAGAGAATGGCCGGCATCAGGGTTCCGTCTGCTTATGTGTCTGTAAATGGTAAAAATATATTGTCAAACAATAATAAAGGTGTTGTGACAACATCAGATGTCGAGATTACGGAAGATGACGTGTTTAGAGCTTTAGAGCAAGCTAAAACTGTTTCTATACCGAATTCCCGTGAAATACTTCATGCTATACCGAGGGAATTTGTTGTAGATCAACAAAATGGAATTAAGGTACCCATAGGAATGACGGGTTCAAGACTTGAAGTGGATACTCATATAATATCTTTTCCGCAGACCACCCGATATAACTTAGAAAAATGTATACAGAGTAATGGTCTAAAGCTAGATGGTATAGTTTTTACAGGTTGGGCAGCGGCTCAGGCTGTATTGACAAATACCGAAAAAGAGTTAGGTGTTTTATTGTTAGATTTTGGAGGAGGTACTGTTTCTATTACTCTTTTTGAAGAGGATGCAATAGCTTATAGTGCTGTACTGCCATATGGAGGGAGTAATATAACAAGGGATTTAGCTGGTGTGCTTAAGGTTTCACTAGAAGATGCTGAAAATTTAAAATTACATGCTGCTAGTTTACTCAAGACTAATGATGGTAAATATATACTTGATGACAAGGTAGATGATAGATCAAGAGAAGGTGAAGAAATGTCAGATATATCTGATATAATTGATGTTAGTAAGTTTAACATAGAAGGTGTTAAAACGATTTCACGCAAACTTTTTTTATCCGTTATAGAAGAAAGAGTACAAGAAATATTTGAATTTATAATCGAAAATGTACAATCAGCAGGTTTTAACTATAAGTTACCAGCTGGAGTGGTTATTACAGGGGGCAGTTCACAACTACCATTTATATCCACGATGTCAAAAAAAACATTTGGTGTATCTGCTAGAGTGGCTCATCCGAATGTGTTGAAAGGTTTAGTGGATGGTATATCAGATCCAGAATTTTCTGTTGTACAAGGTTTAATACTATATGGTATGCAGGATGAAATTTTTAGGGGTGGAGGAAATTATTCTAATTATAGGTCGGTAAACAGAAAAGGTTATGGTATTGGGAAAATAACAAATTTTATCCGTAGGTTATTTCCTTAAAATATTATATTTTATTTAATTAATAATTTACTTATAAAATTATGCTAGTAAGACCACAAAGTACCATGTCTGCAAAAATTAAAGTGGTAGGAGTTGGAGGAGGAGGAGGTAATGCTCTAAATACTATGGTAACAGAATATAACATACAAGATGTAGAATTTATAGCTATAAATACTGATGCTCAGGCCTTAGCTGAATCAAAGGCTGACGTAAAGCTTAGAATAGGAGAGCAGATAACTAGAGGTTTAGGAAGTGGGGGAAACCCTGTTATAGGGAGAAAGGCGGCTGAAGAGAGTATAGATCAGATACACGAACATCTCGCAGGAGCGGACATGGTATTCATTACTGCTGGAATGGGAGGAGGTACTGGTACAGGTGCAGCACCTATTGTAGCTGGAATAGCCAAAAATTTGGGTGCTTTAACTGTGGCTGTAGTAACAAAACCTTTTAATTTCGAAATGAAACGTAGAATGGATGCTGCTTTAAAAGGTATCGAAGAATTAAAAGACAAAGTAGATACTTTAATTGTTGTGCCTAATCAGAGACTATTAGAAACTTTAGATTTGAATATCACTTTTAGAGAAGCGCTCAAAAAAGCAGATGATGTTCTAGCACAAGCTGTGCGTAGTATATCTAATTTGATAACTCAAACAGGTTTGATTAATGTTGATTTCGCAGATGTTAAATCTGTGATGTCTGATGGTGGTACAGCTTTGATGGGTATCGGAGTAGCTAAAGGTGAAGATAGAGCTCAAACAGCGGCCAAGATGGCTATAGAGAGTCCTTTGCTTGAGGTGTCGGTAGATGGAGCAAAAGGTGTATTGTTTAATGTTATAGGAGGAAAAGATTTGACCATGAATGAAATTAGTCAAGCTGCTGAGGTTATAAGGGAAAAAATATCTCCCGATGCAACTTTTATATTTGGTGCAAATATTGATGAATCTTATGAAGATATTTTTGAAGTGACTGTGTTAGCTACTGGTTTTGATATGGATTACAAAACTGGAGAAGTATCCTCGTTTGTACGGTCTGATAAAGTTTCTCAAACCTTTAAAGAAGGAGAATTTCAGCAACAACAAGCTAGTAGTTCTTCTTTTTCCTTAGATGGTAAAACTTCAAAGTATGGTCAACCAGATGATGATGAGTTTGATACTTTGCCAAGTTTTATGAGGCGTAGAAAATGATTAAAATTAATCCTTTTCATTTTCACTGAGTTTTTCTTGCCAGAACAATGAATCTTTGTGAGTTATTACCTAAAGGATAACAAGTGAATAAGGTTAATGTGTCTGTGTTTGGTGTATTGCTTATTATGCTTAAATCTTGAGGGTTAACAACCTTGGTCCTAAATACAGTGTATTCGTATTTGGCTTCTTTGAAATCTAATATTATTTTGTCTCCTATTTTTATTTCTGGCAAAAAGGAAAATGCCAATTTTGGATCATTTTTTTGTGGATTATATATCATACTAGCACTATGACCATAAATTACAGTATTGGATTTTTCGTCACTTAAAGGTAAACCAGTATATTTAAAATGCGCTAGTGTATTTTCTAAAACTTTTTGATATATTGACTCTGTATCACTTTGAACATTTGGGGTTACTGGCAGATTATAAATACCTATTGAAGGTATGCTGATGAAGAATTTTTGTGTAAAAGATAATATGTTGGGATCCATTATCAATTTTCCACCTTTCATAGCTTTTTCAGTAAGTTCAGTTAAACCAACGGGTTTTGCTATGTAATTGTCAACTAACAGATATCCCTCTTCTACTGGGGTTATATTATTTTGAACATCTTTACCTATTGCTAGTATCAAATTTTGATAGAGGTTATCAATAATTGGTATTGCCGCGATTGTAAAACCTAAAAGTATTGACATTATTGATATAAATTTTTGAGCAAAATTTGCAGTACTTAGTGTATATTTTATATATTCAAATATATCTGCTAAAATTACTTTGAATTTTAACTTTTTTTGTTTTCTTTTATGAAAATAGCTGTCAATCATTATTTTTTGTCTTTTTATCAATAAAATTATATGGCAATAAAATCAGAAGATAAAGATACAATAAGATTTTTAATTGCTAAAGCATCTAAACAAGGTTATATAACGCATGATGAGATATTAGAGTGTTTTCCAGAAATAGAGGACAATTTACCTTTATTGGAGGTTATAGTGGATACCCTACAAGATGCACAGATCGAAATAATAGAATCATTGAGTGATGATGATCTAGACTGTTTATCAGAAAGTAATAAAAAACATACTGGTCTTTCCTTTGAAGAGAAAATTCAAATTTTAAAACAAATAAAAACACATGTAAGTACTGAGCCAATGAGAGCATACTTGTATGAAATAGGTAAAGTTCCTTTATTGAATGCAGAAGAAGAAATAATATTAGCTAAAAGAATTGAAGAGGCTGATAAAGAATTTATCAGAATAATATCTGAAATTGGTTCTCGGTCAAATTCAAAACCAGCTTATAAAAAAGCTTTTGAAGTTATTAAGAAGGGAATATTGAGAGACCCTCTTATAGATGAAGCCAAAAAGAGCATTATAGAGCATGATAAAATGTATATGAATTCCGTCATAAAGTCAGGTTTAGAGGCAAGAACAGTATTGATAAATGCTAATTTACGGCTAGTTGTATCGATAGCTAAAGGTTACGCTAAAAGAGAGCTAAACATATTAGACTTGATCCAGGAAGGGAATTTGGGATTAATGAGAGCGGTAGATAAATTTGAATACAGGAAGGGGTTTAAATTTTCAACTTATGCTACTTGGTGGATAAGACAGGCTATAACCAGAGCTTTGGCTGATCAAGGAAGGACTATTAGGATACCAGTGCACATGATTGAAACCATAAACAAATTGAGTAGAGTGTCGTCAATGTTAAGTACAGAGTTAGGAAGAAAACCTACACATGCAGAAATTGCAGAAAGAATGGATTTGCCAGTGGAAAAAGTACATGAAATAGTAAAAATAGCCCAAAAACCTCAATCTTTAGAGTCTCCATTATCTGAAGATTCGGATAGTGGTGCTTCATTGAGTGAAGTTATACATGACGAGTTCACTTCATCTCCCCAAGACATAGCAACATGGTCCTATCTAAAAAAACAAATTAATCAAGTTTTAAGTGGACTCAGTGAAAGAGAAAGGAAAGTATTGGAGCTAAGATTTGGATTGAAAGATGGCGTTGCAAGAACTTTAGAAGAAGTTGGGCATGAATTTAATGTTACCAGAGAAAGAATTAGACAAATTGAAGCAAAAGCCCTGAGAAGAATTAAAAATGATAGTTTTGTGCAAGCACTAAAAGACTATTTGGATTAGTTAAAAAAAATCTTTGTTATGCTTGACGTTAACTTTATGAACAATTTAAAATTGTGGCTTTTGCAAGCGAAGTATGATTTATCTGTTAGTTTAATTTCAAAGGAGAATCATTTTTTGGAGTGGGCCATGTATCAATCTTTACAATCATCAGAAAAATGCTTAAAGGGACTAATCTCGATAGTTACCAGAGATATACCGAAAACTCATAAATTATCCTTTCTCTATAAATTTATAAATAAACTTGGCATTAAAAATATACCTGTTGATATTTCGTCAATGAAAAAATTGGAAGTATACGTTTACGTATGTAGATACCCATTTATAATAGATTCCTCCAATGTTCCTCATAATTTGATATCTTTAGCAGATGTGAATTTTAGTATTTTAACCGCTGAACAATTGTTGAAATATTCGGAAGGTTATTTAACAGGAGATATAGATGTAACCAACCATTTTGTCAATGATGATAGTATTTTAAGATACTGGGATAGAAAAGAAATTTTAGATATATTAAATCTTATAATTCAAAATATAATTGAAAATGGTAAATATAAGGTTTTAAAAATAATCTTGATTGGTGATTATGCAAGAGACTTTGCACAGAGAATTGATAAAACGATTGATCTTTTGATAATTGTTGAAAAAGATTCAAAAAACAATTTTGGATTTATAGAATTAACAAATTTTTTTAATAATTTATTAATAAATTATGACGTTAACTTAGATATAATTGCTTATAGTAAAGAAGATTATGATGCTTTTATGTACATAATGAAAGATGGATTCCTTGAGTCTGCCATAAAAAATGGGAAGGTACTCTGGGAGTCAAACAAATAATGGTTAATGTTAATGATTTTAATATATAAAGAGTTTAGATTATTTAGCTTCTACGGTCTCCCTAAATTCTCTTATAACTGTTACTTTTACAACGCCGGGATATTTCTGGTTTTCTTCTATTTCTTTAGATATATTATGTGCAATCAGCGTAGCATCTTCATCCGTGGTTTCTTCAGCTTTAAGTATGACCCTAATTTCTCTACCTGCGTAAATTGCATAAGCTTCTTTAACACCTTTTTGCCTTAATGATATGTCTTCCAATTCTCTTACCCTTTTTACATAATCCTCATAATTATCACGGCGTGCACCTGGCCTGGCTCCAGATATTGCATCTGCTATTCTAACAATTTCTGCTTCTATTGATTTAGCTTCAATGTCAAAATGGTGTGCTTCCACTGCATTAGCTAGTATTTCATCATTTGGAAAATACCTTCTTGTTATTTCACCTGATATATGGTGATGTTGTTTACCTTCCTCTGGTAAAACTTTGCCAATATCATGTAGTAAGCATGCAAGCTTAGCTAACTTCACATTCGCCTTTAGTTCTATAGCTAGTGATTCCGCAATTTTTACCATTTCTAGAGTGTGCGTTATTAAATTTTGTCCATAACTAAATCTGTATTTAAACCTCCCTAAATACATAATAATTTCGTTAGGAATGTTATTTATTCCAGCAGAATATACAATTTTTTCTCCAGTTTTCTTGATTTCTTTTAAAATGTCTTTTTTGACTTTTTCAATTGTTTCTTCTATTGAACCAGGATGAACTCTGCCATCTTTTAGCAATCGCTGAATAGCTAAACTTGCAACTTCTCTTCTTATAGGATCAAAACATGATACTGTAACTTGGTTAGGAGCATCATCTATAATTAGATCAACTCCAGTCAAGCGTTCAAAAGTTCTAATATTTCTACCTTCTTTGCCAATAAGCTTGCCTTTAAGGTTTTCATCTTCTATTGTTATTGTGGTTGTCGTGGTTTCTGCAACATAGTCAGTAGCAGCATTAAGCATATTTTCTACCAAGAGGTCTCTAGCTTTTTTCTCAATTTCAAAGTTTATTTCATTTTCTGCTTCTTTTATTTTTTTTACTTTCCAACTTTTTAGTTCATCCTCAACTTTATTCATTATATGTTTTTTTGCTTCTTCCCGAGTAAAGTTTGCTATTTCTTGTAGTTTTTTATCTAACTCTAAAGTTTTTTTTTCTAATTCTGCGGACTTGTCTTGTATTTCTTTCTCTTTTAGCAAAATTTTGTCAAACTTTTCATCAAGTAAACGATCTCTCTGGATCAACTTGCTTTCTTTGTCTTCTAATTCTTTTTGTAACTTTTTGATTGCATTCTCTTTTTCGGTTAGATTTTTATGTGGTATAGCTTTACTTTCATTTTTTTGTTTATTTATTTCGCTTTCTAGATCATCTAATCTTTTTTTGTAACTTTGACTCTTGGTTATATAATAATAAAGTGATCCAGACAGAAATATTACAAATAAAACAATTAATAGTTCCATAAAATTTCTCTAAGTATTTAAACATAGCAAATTATACCACTTTAATTTAGTTCGAGTGATGCTGACAAGAAGCAGCGGTCAAATCTAAATATTTAGAATTTTAACTATTCTGTCTATTATATTTTTTCTTTGTTTTTCTTGGATTTTTTTACTCTTTTTTTTATTGACTCTTTCAGGGTGGTAGTATTCGCCTTCTACTATTACTTTGTAATTAGATAACTCAGATTGCATCTGTGAAATATATTGATTTTTTAGCTGTAACAATTTATTTAAGTTCGCAATCATTTTTTGTAGATCTTCGATATTTTTTCTTTGTATTTCGGTAATTCTTTCTTGTTCTTTTGACTTTTTTTCTAATTCTGTGAACATTTTTGCGTTTGAGTGTATTGTTTTAAATTCTTCTCCCTCCACAATAGTATATATCAATTCAATCTCGCTTATACCAGTATTCAGATGATTATTGATCTCAGAATCGTTTGGATCCCTATTAAGAATTTTCTTATAAACGGATTTTATCATCTCTTTCCTTTGATTTCTGTCCATAATGTTATTACTTTGTTGTGTATTCGTTGAAGTATATTTGTTACCATTCTTGTCGCTACCATTATAACTACTTGTCGATGTAAATGGCATCAGATCCATATCTAATCCTTCATTGTTATAGTCGGTGGTGCTATACACAGACTTTTTGTTTATATTCTTAAAAAAGTTGATCTCTTCCTGATTTATTTTATTGTTATTTAAGAATGTATTTAATGAATCTGCTATTTTTTCAGTTACAGCATTTAACTCTTGGTCATTATTTAAAATTTTGATGTCATCTTCGTTATCAATAAAAAGAAGTTCCAAACATGTGCCAGGTATGGCGTTTTCACTTAATACAATTAATTTTTTTAATTCGTGATCATATTCGCTTTTTGCTCCGAGGTTTGTCCAATTAAATTTTAGTGACAACTCGGAGGTTATGAATCTTGCAAGTTTTTCCGATCTGTTATTTTCGTTGTGTTCACCGCAGTACCATGCTTCAACACCTCTTTTGCCTCCGTCATTTATGTGAAATTCAAAAAAAATATCTCCATTTTCAACTGATACTTTTTGCTTTTTTATCCAATTTAAACGATCAAGCAAATTTAGATCTAGCGGTACAGTTATATAATCAACATTAAGCCTTATTAAGTGTGGAATTATCATAGATAAAAGTTTCCTGGTCAGATCTGCTTCTCTCAAGCCTTTGAACACGACTCCTGGATTATCTATTGTATGTGCAGCTGAAATAACAAGTTTAGACATTTTGGCTAATTTTTTTAACTATATTATCTAATTCCTCATCATTATTGAAAAGTATAACTATTTTCCCGCCCTTATTTGATCTGCTAATAGATACTCTTTCTCCAAATGTATTCTTAAATATTTTTTCTATTTGCAAAGTTTTCTCATCATTCACAATTATTGAATTTACTCTTCGATTTTTGGTTTGTCCTTTGTTAATTCTTCTGACTAGTTCTTCAACTGCTCTTACTGATAAATGATCTCTTACAACTATTTTGTATGTTACTAAGATTTGATCTTCATTTGTAAGGCCCAATAATGCTCTGGCATGTCCTTCTGATATTTTCTGTTCCAACAGACCTTTTTTTACTTCATCAGGCAAAGATAACAATCTTAACTTGTTTGCTACTGAAGGTCTACTTAATCCTACCTTTTTTGATATTTGTTCATGAGTTAAGTTAAATATTCTTACCAGTTGCTCAAATGCCATGGCTTCTTCTAGTGGATTAAGGTCTGCTCTTTGAATATTTTCTACTATAGCAATCTCTAACATTTCTTGTGGTGATGATTCTCTTATAACTACAGGAACAAAATCCAATCCAGCTAATTTAGCCGCTCTTAGTCTTCTTTCCCCTGCAATAAGTTCATAAGTTCTATCATCGATTTTGGTCACTAACAAGGGTTCAATTATACCGTGTTCTCTGATTGAATCTGCCAATTCGACTAATTTTTCTGGATTCATATCTATTCTAGGTTGGTAACGATTAGGTTTTATGAATTCTACTGGCATTTTTAGAACAAAACCACTCTCCATTTGACTAGAATTTGTATGCTCCAAATCTTTTTTTATCAATGCAGATAACCCTCTACCTAATGATGTTTTATCACTCATATACTTTTATTAAAGGATTAACTAAGTCTATATTATCAAATCTTTTGATGAATTCTGTAGCAAGATTTCTAAAAGCAATAGAGCCAGAGGAGTGCTGAGAGTATATTGAGATAGGTAAACCATGTGACGGAGCCTCGGATAATTTAATGTTTCTTGGTATAATAGTAGAAAATAGTTTTTTATCAAAGTATGTATTAATTTCTTTGTAGATCTCCTTACTTAAGTTTGTTCTTTGATCATACATTGTTAAAAGCACACCTCCAACTTCTAATTTAGGATTCAAGCTTACTTTTATTAGGTTAATAGTATCCACAAGTAATCCTAGACCTTCTAAAGCAAAATATTCTGCTTGAACTGGTATTATAACGTAATCAGAACAAACAAGACTGTTAATTGTTAATAATCCTAATGATGGTGGACAATCTATGAAAACGAAATCAAAATACTTGCAAACATCATTTATTTTCCTTTTTAATATTGTTTCACGACTTAAAGCAGCAACTAACTCAACTTCTGCTCCAGCCAAATCTATTGTTGCAGGTATTAAATATAAATTTTCATTATGGACTTTTTGATCCTTTATGTCTTCATAATTAATGGTATTATTACTTATGAGTAATTTATATGTGTCAACAATTACATCTGAGTCTCTAAATTGATACCCAAATCCAGATGTTGTATTAGACTGAGGATCTAGATCTAACACTAGAATTTTCTTTCCTAGAATCGATAGTTCATAAGATAAATTTATGACTGTGGTTGTTTTGCCGACACCACCTTTTTGGTTACTAACGGAAAGTATCATCCCAGAATTGTAACTTTAATTTCATTATCACTATGTATAACAGTGATTGTGCTTATTTTTACTTTTGTTATAGATTCTATTTGACTAATATTTTTATTAATAATATCCCTAATAGCACTGTTGCAGATTATTTTGATTCCGACCATCTCTCCATATTTTACTCCCGATTCTTTACGGGTTATTTGTATTAGTCTAATGACGTCTCTTACAATACCTTCTTCTAAAAGATCGTCATATATGTATGTGTCTATTTTAATCAATAAGTCAAGACTATTATTTCTATGTTCTTTTATATAGTCTACCTCTACCGAAGTTATACCTTCAGTAGAGATATTTTTAATGTTCAACTCTTTTAATATTATTCTTTTGATCTCGTCAGAGATGTTTTTATTTACATATATCGTTCTTAAAGGCTGTCTTGACTTTATGTTATTTGATCCTCGTATTTCATTTCCCAAATCTGTTATAGCTTGAGCTACACTCATATGTTCTAAAATATCATTGTCTAGATCAAAATCTTTGTATGTTATGTATTTGTGTAGATGTATAGATTCTCCAGATATTTCTGTTTCATCTATCATGTTCATGTATATTTCTTCTGTTATAAACGGAATTACTGGTGAAATAGTTATCAACAGTACTATTAATACATATGATAGGGTTTCCAAAAATTCTACATTATTATACTGACTATTAAACGAGTCTCTGTTTATTCTAATGTACCATCTTGAGATTTCTCCAATTATGTCTTTTATGATCTTTACTGCTTTCTGAATTTCATAATTTTCAAAGTATAATGAAAATTGTTGGTTGAATTTAATTATCTTGTTTATTATCCACTTGTTTGTTATGTCGCTGACCAGTTTCGATGGGTTATTGGTAACTAGATCATCATCCAAACTAAACTTTTTTATGAATTCTTTTGTTATTTTAAAATTATGCATTTCGGCATAGGTGCTCAAAAATTGGTATATGTTAAAAATCGGAAGCAATATTTCTTGTACTTGAATTTTTAGATCATGCTCATTGAACGAAATATCATTTCCTGACAATAAAGGTGATCCAAGTAAATATAATCTCAACGCGTCACCTCCGTATTTTTTTATTGTCTCTTCAGGATCAGGATAGTTTTTGAAACTCTTACTCATTTTTCTTCCGTCAGTTCCACTCAAATTACCCGTCGTTAATATGTTTTTAACTGGTATATTGTCAAACAGGATAGTAGAGACTTTTAGCAGAACATTAAACCATGCCCTAGTCTGACCTATATATTCGGTAATAAAATCAGCTGGGAAATTTTGTTCGAATATTTTTTTGTTTTGCTCATCAAAAGGGTAGCTATATTCAGCAAAAGGGACAGAACCACTGTCTAACCAACAATCAAGTACATCTTTAACTCTATAGTATTCTTTTCCATCTTGGAATAAAACAATATCATCGCATACGTCCCTGTGAAGATAAATTAATCTGTCTTTGTAATACCATATTCTCTTTCCGTTATTAATTTTGTACTTTATATCGCTATTAAATTTAGACATTTCTTCTATGCTACCAATCACCAATTCATCTCCATCTTTGGATTTCCATAAAGGCATGATAGTTGCCCAGTAACGAGTTCTGGATATACACCAATCAGGAGAATTTTTTATAACATCATAAAATCTACCAGTTTTTAAGTGTTTAGGATACCAATTTATACTTTCATTTAATTCCAAAATCCTGTTTCTAATTTTATCTACATTTATATAATATGCATCTTGGGCTTTGTATATTAAAGGATTATTACCTCTAAAAAAAGCCAATCTGTGAGTATACATTTCTCTTCTTAGCAACAAATTCTTGTTCTCCAAATCTTTGGCTATTAGTTCGTTAGCCACCCTTAAATAAATACCTTTCCATTCTCCCACAGTCATGTTACCTTCATCATCAATGTCCTGATAGTCACTCAAACCAAACTTTTGGCCAAGTAGAAAATCTTCTTCACCAAATCCAGGAGCTATGTGTAGAACTCCTGTACCTTCATCCATATTTACCCCTTCAAATTCATATACTTTAAAATCTGCATCATTTTTTGCGTTAAAAAAATCGTATATTCTCTCATATTCTAAACCTACAATCTCTGATCCTTTCACAGTTTTAATTATAGATGTCACTGAATATTTATCCTTGAAAGTATATTCATACCTTTTTTTCGCCACAATTAAAAATTCGCCTTGTGATTCAACTATCACATAATCTTCATTAGCATTTACAGCAAGAGCAAAATTAGATGGAATTGTCCAAGGCGTAGTAGTCCATGCAACTATAAAAGTATTCTTAGGTAAGTCGATTATGTATTTGTTTTTATCATGTTCTTTTATTTTAAATTTAACGAATATACTTAAATCATCGACATCTTTGTAATTGTTAGATTCTGCTACTTCAAAGTCAGAAACAGGTGTACCTGTATCTGTAGAGTAGAGAGAAACTCTCTTGCCTTTGTATATATATCCCTTGTCCCAAGCTTGTTTAAATAACCATATGACACTTTCATTAAACTCAGGTTTCATAGTGTAGTAAGCGTTATCCATGTCTACCCATCTACCAACGGATTCAATATACCATCTCCATTTTTCTGTTATGTCTTTTACGAATTCCCTACACTCTCTTACGTAATTTGATATACCAAAAGCCTCTATGTCTTTTTTATTTTTTAATCCAAATTTTTTACTTACTTGTTCTTCAATAGGTAAACCGTGACAATCCCATCCCCATACTCTACGGACATAATACCCCTTCATTGACCAAAATCTTGTAACCGTATCTTTCGCTATAGAAGACAGAAGTGTCCCATAGTGTGGCATGCCAGTTACGAATGGTGGACCATCGATAAATACAAACCTTTTTTGTTCTTTATCTTTGTTAGTTTTTTCAAAAATTTTATGCTCCTTCCAATAATCTATCAGCTTTTGAGAGATTTCGTAAAAATCTATTTTTGAAGGAAATCTTTTCATAATGATTAAATTACTAGATAAATAATTGTTAAACATTTTACAACAAAATTACCAACAATTGAACATTATTATTCTGTACCGTGATGGTACTGTGTATAATGACGATAAATATAATTGGAATAAATACGAGTTAAATGTATGATTTAACCAATGTATATACTTACATGAACTATTTGCATACCAAAAGCTAATATCGTTGCTAGTTTAATATAATTGTATTCTGGTTAATTACTTTCGTCATGAGCAGATAGAAAAGAAAGAGAGCATGGTAACTAGAAATCATGCTTAATTGGATAAAAATAATAAAAATAAATAAAAGTTATGTTATTTAGATCGATTAGATCAAAGGTATTGCTATTGATGAAATGTGTTTGTGTTCACATGATATGGCTCCTCGAGTAGGATTCGAACCTACAACCAACCGGTTAACAGCCGGACGCTCTACCATTGAGCTATCGAGGATCAGAATCAAAAAATTGTATCATAAAAATTATATTCTTAAATAAATTTTATGGAAAAATTGATAAAATAACTTAATTGTCAATAGAATCATAAAAGACAAATTAGACACGAACTAAATCTTTTTGTCTTGTTTACTTAATTTTCGCTTATGCAACAAGTTATAAAGCGTCAAATATATATAGACATACTTAGGGGTATGGCTGTTTTGACCATGATCTTCGCACACATGACCAATTTGTTTTGGATAGATAGCAGTAGTAATGGTCTTTCTCAATTCGTTAATCTGTTTGGTCAATTTGGGGGTATAGTGTCTTTTTCTGTTTTTTTATTTTTAAGTGGTGTAGCTATTAAAGTCAGTTATCTGTCGCAAATTGATTTTAATGATAAAGTAGCTATTTACAATCTAAAGATAAAATTTATTTTGAAAGCTATTAAGCTATTGTTTGCATATTATGTGATAGCCGTTTTGTCTGTAATCATTCATCAAAAATTTTGGTCTCAAAGTTTTGATTTTTATTATATATTAGACGCTATAACGTCAATTTTTTACTTCAAGGTAGTACCGCCTTTTGTAGAGTTTATTTTGACATTCAGTATATTTTACTTTTTAGTAGCATTTTCAACAAAATTTTTCTTTTATTTATCAAAAAATTTAGTCGTTAATTTAAGTTTTTCAATTTTGTTATGGATTTTGGCTTATTTAGTTCAGGTAAGTGAAATACTGGAGAATTTACATTTTATTAGATATTTTTTTATTCTTTTTGTGGGAGATATTAATAATGTAAGCGGGAACGTATTTCCAGTTTTATTGTATTTCTTTGTTTTTTCTTTGGGATTATCTTTTGGAGGTATTCTAATCTCAAATATTTACAGGAGACAGAGGAACGTAATACTTTTACTATCAACAATTTTGTTATTGCTGTTGTTTATGTCTGTTTATTTATTGAATTCATATTTCCCTTCAATTAGTCTATTCAGATATACTCAATATGATGCTAGGTTTCCTCCCACTTTCGGTTTTTTTGTTTTTTCTTCTTTTCTAGGTTTGTTATTCATCTCATCTTATTCATTTTTGGAGAAATATGTTAGCAGTTTTATAAAAATGGTTTTGTTTTTCATAGGCAAGAATTCTATGGGATTTTTTGTTTTTCATACAGTATTGATTTTTTTGTTTACATTTCTTGAAAGAACGGAAAATTCTTTTATTTTTTATTCATCTGATAACCCTGTTACTCTGATAACGTTATATTTATTGTTAATTTTATTAACTACAATTTTTGTTGTTGTAAAAAATACCCTAAAGAAGAATGTAAACTCCACAATACAAATGACTCCTTTTTCAAAAGAGTTTTGGTTTTTGCAACCTAGTTTTTTGAAGTTTTTTTTGTTCTTTGCAGGAATATTTTTAATTTTTTCAAATTCTGTTCTAGCTAATTCGTATCAAAAAACTTTTGATGAGAAGTCTTATGTATTTAAAAAAATCTTATTAACAGAGTCTTCAGGTTTTTCTAGGTGGTGGAATAATAACTTTATGGGTTATGTACAGATAGAATTACAGGATAATTATGATAAAGGTAGGTGGTTAACAGTTTATATTGATTTAAATGATGAAAGATTATTGTCTAAAACTGGCGATTTTAGCGATTTTGTATTAGTTAGATATAATGATGATTATGACACATTCATAGATATACCTGCATCTTATCACTTAAAAAATAAATATTTAATGGTGAAGTTTAAAAATGTTACTTATACAAAGAAGCTAGATGATAAATACTTTATATATTTTGGTTCTGTGAATCCTTATCCTAGAAAAATAACAAATGAAATAGCCGATCTGGAATTAGGTTCAGATATAAAATTTAAAAGTATATACATCAATAACATAACATCATCTATAAATAAAAAATGGCACATCAAGAAAATATCTAGAGCTTTTAACGAGGCTACTTTAGAGTTTGAAGTAAAAACTAATAATGTTTCTATTTCAAATAAAGTTTCTTGTATATATGTTGTTGAGGGAACAAACCTGAAAGGGAAAATGCAACCTTTGGGTAATGGAGTATATAGGTCAAGTATCAAAGTTTCAGATTTAGATCCTGGTGTATATAATGTAGTTGGTTACATATATGACTATGCAGATGGTATAAAGCTACTTACTAGTCAAAGTAGCATTTTTTATGTAACTTATCCATTATATGTTACATGGACAATGGATTGGGAAGGTTGGGATGTAGCAGATAATGATTTAAACGAAATAGCTTATATAGCTAATAAGTATAAAGTACCTATAACTCACTTTTTCAATCCTCGTATATATATAGATAATCAATATACAGTTAAACAAATAACTGAAGAACGTGCTCAATACTTAACTAGGTGGGTAAGTGACAGAAAACAGAAATACTTTGAAGAAGTAGGTATGCACATGCACATGTGGGGAGACATGGTCGCAGAGGTAGGTATAATACCAAAAAATCAGTATATAGTGGGTACGTATGGGGTAGATGTACCAACTTATGTTTATTCTGAAGATGAACTATTTCAAATCTTTGACTGGGGAAGAAGAAAACTTGCAGAGAATGGATTAGGAGTACCTATTTCGTATAGATCAGGAGCATGGATGTCTGGTGTACATGTTCTTAGAGCAGCAGAGAAAGCAGGTTTTAAGATTGATTCTTCTGGAAGAACACCGGGTCCAGTGAACCCAAGCATATCAACAAGCACCAAAGTACCATGGAATTTAAGATCAACTACTCGTCCTTATTTACCTAATAAAGATGATATTAACGCATGGAGTGCGCCACTAAAGGATAGAATGAAAATTTGGGAATTTCCAAATAATGGTGCAGATTCTTATTGGTTTTCTTTGAATGATTTGATTTCCAGATTTAATGATAACTATATGGTTAAAAATCAAATAATGTATTATCCGCAAGTGGTTAATTATTTAAGTCATCCTCATTGGTTTATAAATGTTGATAAATGGAAGATTAGAGGCTTATTTGATTATTTAGAACAATTTTTGCTTAGCAATGACAGGGGTCCAGTTGTATACGAAACCTTAGAAAGAATATATGCAGAATGGGAAAAAGATAAATTTTACAACGGGAGTTAATCATATTTTAAGCGGTCACATGTTATGTATATCAGTATCGCCTTAAAATTATTACTTAAAGCTGTAATGTTGACAATGCTATTTTGTCTAATTATTCTAATTTTGTATATCATTAGTCCTCCTAGGATAGTAAGTTCATATCCTATTACTGAGACAGTTTGGGACACGTATTCACATCATATACAGATAAATTTTAATGTTCCAATTATTAAAGATAATATAAAAACTTCAATTGTACCCAACATATCTGGGCAGTGGGTATGGAATGATTGTATAATTACAAACTTAGTTTGTGGGGTCCAATTTTTTCCTACATCTTATGTTGCATCTAGAACAAGATTTGTCATTTATCTTGCTGGATTGTCTCGTTTAGGTTTCTCTGAGTCACATGAACATGGTATAGTTTTTGATGCTCCAAGGTTGCCGATGATTTCAAATATAAAACCTAGTTTGGGTGATATCATTGATGTAGGAGATACATCAAGCGTCATCCATTTGAATCTTGATAAAAGTTTGGAGCCTAACAATAAGATATTATTTAAAATGAAATCTACAGAGAAGTTTTTTGATCTTGAATATGAAAGTTCTAACAACAAATTTTATAAAATACAACTTCCAAAAGAAAACCTTGATTATAATTCGATCTTAGAAATAGATGTTTTTTTAATTGAAGAAGTTGGTGATCAGAGTTACAGGCATAGGATAGGTTACTTAATGTACAAAACTCCTCCAAAGATAGGTTTCAAAGGTGTTATACCTTATGGTGAATCGGTCAAGCCAAATTCAAAAATTAGATTAAAGTTCGATAAGCCGGTTGATTTGCAAAGCGAAGTTGATTCATATATTGAAATTATACCTAACGTATCACATGAGAAAAAATGGTTATCAGATACAGATTTAGAGTTGATAAAAAAGGAAGATTTAACCAAAAATACTAAATATGATATAATCCTAAGAAAAGGGTTACTATACAAGGATGGTACTCGTCAGATCCAAGAAGTTGTACACTCTTTTAAGACTTATGGAGTAGCCAAAATAATAGAATCTTTCCCAAATAATGATGTTAACTTATCTGTAGACTTTTTACAGATAAGATTGAAATTTAATCAACCTATGTCAGATTCTTCTGTTTATGATAGTTTTTACATTGTACCTTATGTTGGTTTTGTTATGCGTCTTGTAGATCAGTCAACATATATATTTGAGGTAACTAACTTAGAGTACAACACAGTGTATATCTATGGTTTAAAATCGGGGGTTCATAGTTTGTACGGACTAGATACTGATCAATCATATCAATACTCGTTTAAAACAAGAGACAATGTTTTTATTATGAATGTACCAAATTGTTCTTTAATTTCTCCACAGTACTGCCAGCCTCAACAGCCTGTTTCTTTTTCTTGTAATATTTATGCTTTAAAAATGGTTTTAGCTTGGAAAGGGTACAATCTCTCGGCACAATCTATAATTGCAGAGATGGGATATAACTCTAACTATACATCAATTTGGACAGGTAACCCAAACAAAGTTTACGTAGGTAATTCGGATGGTAGTTGGGGTTACGGTGTGTATTGGGACCCTACACAAAAAATACTGAATAACAGGAATATTGTTTCGGAAATTAAGAAAAATTGGAATATAATAGATCTTGTAAAGGAGGTAGAAAAAGGACATCCAGTTATAATTTGGAGATATAATGGGACTAGTACACCTGGTTATTTTAGCTGGATAGCAGATGATGGAGAAAAAATTAAAGCTATAAACGGACAGCATGGTGGAGTTGTTACAGGTTTTAGAGGTTCTTCGAATAATCCTACACATATTCATTTAAATGACCCATGGTTTGGTTCCTTATGGTTAGATAAAAACACATTTGATTATTATTGGAGCTTTTTGGATAGAGTAGGTCTTGTGATATACTGAACTTATTCGATTAGAAATTGTTGTTATGAATCAAATTCATAGAGATAAGATAAAATTTATATCCTTTGTGCTAGTTTTCTTTTTATTATATCTGTTGAATGTAACCATGTTTTTGAGGTTTCTAGGAATACTGACTTTAAGTTATGTAGCAGTACTTTTGATTTATCCATTATATGCTAGACTGTTAAAATCGCTAAAGTCTAAATCTTTAACTGCCATTGTAAGTTATTTTATATTCTTACTTTTTATATTGGTGCCTTTTGGTTTATTAGTTATAATTATTGTTAATGAAATTATAAACATTATAAACAATATTTCATTTACCGAATACATTAATAACGTTACCGAATTACAAAATGCAATAAATAATTTAATATCGACAATTAATCAAGTTTTTATAAATTTGAACTTGGACTTCAAAATCTCTTACATAGATCTAAATACATTTTTTAAAGATATCGATACTTCTAACTTTATTCAAAATCAACTAATACCTTTTTTTAGGAACTTAGCTACATTTAGTGTAGATTTTTTATTTAGTTTTTTTATTTTTAGTTTGTCAGTGATACTCATATTACCTGAGTGGCCAAACATACCTGTTTACTTTAGTAAAATATCTCCTTTGGATGATAAATATGATCTAATGATTATTAGTAAGATAAATCTGGCAATAAGAAATATACTATTTGCAAGTTTTGGGGTATCTTTATTACAAGCAACCGCTGTTTTGATTCCTATGTTGTTCTTAAACGTAAATTCACCAATATTGCTATGGATTATAATGGTTTTAATGTCGATTGTACCAGTAGGGTCAGGCGTAGTTTGGTTTCCAGTAGGAACAATTTACATCATTAATGGGCTTGTTTCTTTTAATTTTGGTTATGTCTTAACAGGTCTATTATTCATAGTATACTCTGCGATTATTATTAATTTAATAGAAGCTTATTTTAGACCTAAATTTATGGATAATGCTTTAGGAATTCATCCTCTGGTAGTGATATTGAGTGTCATAGGCGGAATTGGAGTATATGGTGCACTCGGTTTGATATATGGACCTGTATTGGTGGTTTTGCTAATAACTTTTGTAAATATATACAAAAAGAGTTTAGAAAATATATGAGAGTTTACGATGTTATTGATAATAAAAAATGAAATCTAAAATTACTAAATTTTTAGTAGTGTGTGTATTGCTTTTTTTATCTTATTATGCATATATTCATTATATAGGTATACCAAAGACTTTGGCTAGACAATATTATCTAAAAGCACAAAATTATCGTAAATTTGGAAATTATGAAAAGTACACTGAATTATTAAGTAAAAGTAAAAGTTTCTTTCCAGAAGAATATATCTTGACAGAGTTAACCAAATTTCTTAAAACTGTGGATTAAAACAATTGATTACTTTTTTTTTAAACTGTTTTTAATAATCCAAAGTCCTAAGATAATCATTATGATCGCTAAAATTAGTAAAAAGTTTTGTTGATGTATTGTTACAAATTCCATGAGTTCTTCAGGTCTTGTAAATATTTGGTGTATAGTCAGTCCAAAGATATATGTAAAAAAAATAAGTACAAAACCTTTAATCAAAAAATCGACATCAGGGACTGTGATTAAAAACTTTATTCTACCTATCGTAATTGTCTTAAGTTTCTTCATCTTATATTAAACCTAATAGTGTTAGCTTTTGGATGTGTTCATCATAATTTTTTGAAAAGTATGTTTTGTTATTATGGTGAAAAAAATAAAACCATTCGCTTTGTACCTCTGAAAAAGATGCTTCTATAGACCTTAAGCCTGGATTACAAATTGGAGAAGGAGGTAATCCGGTGTTTTTATAAGTATTGTATGGGCTATCTATCAATAAATCAGAAATTAGTACACCTGGGTCATTTTTTTTTGTTATAAAATTGACTGTTGCATCAGATTGTAAAGGCATATTAATTTTGATTCTATTTTTAAAAACACTTGCTATCAAATTTGGATCATCTTCCTTGCTTGATTCTCGTTCAACAATTGATGCTAAAATTAATTTACTATAGAAATCAGGATTTTCGTGGTATTTTCTAGTTTTAGATATGAAATTGCTAAACATTTTTGTAATAATGTCTTTTTCATCAACATTATTATTAAATTCATATGTATCAGGGAAAAGCATTCCTGAGATCCCATATTTTTCATGAATGAAACTTAAAAGGCTTTTATTAAAATATATAGAAATTGTTTTGGGATTTTTAATTATATCTTCAAAAGTTTGTCTGCTCAATTGGGGAAATCTGTTTATCAATACGTCTATTATTTGGTCATCTCTTAAACCTTCTATTATTGTGACAGTAATACCTTTTTCGATGGTGTCCGTATTAAGGACTTTTATTATATTTTCTATATCGTTATTTTTTTTTAGTGTATGTTCTCCAAACTTAAAATTTAGCGGAATTTTATTCAACAAACTATAGATTCTGAAGGCTAAGTATGACTTAATAAAGCCTTCATGTTCTAATCTTTTGATGATATCACTAATATTTTCACCTTCATTTATAATAAACTTAAATTCATCATCTTGTTGGGTATCGTTTATTATTTTTATAGATCTTTCCCACCACGAGAGCGATATATTCAAAAATATTCCCAAAAAGATTACTATGAATAATATCAATTTAAACTTAAATTTAACTTTTAATAAGTTTTTCATAGTTATTGATCGATTGTATTATTAAAATAATCCTCTGCTATAAGCATCGCTGATATAACGTCATGGTTATATTTTTTATGATTTTTATCTTTTTTTTTGATGAATTGCTTCTGTATTTCAGTGGTCAAAGTTTCGTCGATGAATGAGTAAGGAATATTTGTTAGTTTATAAACATGTCTTGCAAAATTTTTTATATCTCTTTCTAGGTTATGTAAATTATTAAAGTTGTTGTTAATATTGTTTGGAACTCCCCAGACTATCTTTTCAATTTGATATTCTTTTGCAAAATTTTCTATTTGGTTCAACAAAAGTTTTGTCTGCACTTGTTTCAGTGGCATAATTATTTTGGTGCTGGAATCACCCAAAGCAGTACCGCAACGCTTTAGACCGTAATCCACGAATAATATGAACATATATGAGTTATAATTTTATTTGTATATTACCAAATACGATTATATCAATTATGTGGAGCCTATCTAACTACTTTAAAAAATTATCAACCTTATTAATGAATTTAATATGGCCAAAGATTTGTTATGGATGTGGAAAGTTTAATGATAGATATATCTGTAAAAATTGTTTTCTAAAATACATATTCCCTAATAAAGACTTTAAATGTATAGTGTGTAATCAAAACAGTGATAATGGTTTAACACATAAAGAATGCTTGGAATATACCTATGTTGATCAATTGTTGGTTTTTGCAAAATATCAGGGAGTAATTACCAAAATGTTAAAAGATGGGAAGTACTCTAGAACTTTTGATGTTTATAGAGAATTATCTTTTTATTTGTATAAACAGTTTGATAATTTTATAAAGGATCGTAGTTTTGCGTTTGTACCTGTTCCTCTACATAGATACAAATTTAGAGAAAGAGGTTTTAATCAGGCAGGTGTGATTGCAAAAAGTCTATCAGTGTACTGTCAGAAAAGATTTTTGGACTGTCTCGAACGTAAAATGAATACGGTTTCACAAACAATAAAAAATCGATCAGATAGATTTTTAAATTTGTTGGATGTATTTACTATTAAAAAGTTTTATAAAAATTCTTTACCTGATAAACTAATACTGGTAGATGATGTTTTAACAACAGGTTCAACACTGAATAACTGTGCAAAAATTTTAAAAGAGAATGGCTGTAAGTTTGTTATGGCTTTGGTAATTGCAAGTGAAAGGTAAAAGATAGGTTTTGTAAAAATTTGAAACAGGATAATGTTTTAGCCTAATATTTTTGGTAGGTATTGAAAATATTCTATTTTAGCTGTACAATCACAGGTGAATATTTCAATTATAACATTCGCTCTGATTTGTTCGGATTGTCGTGAATTTTATTGGACTAATCACAGGGGATGTTATTTTGACAACAAGCTGGAATAGCCGGTTCATGCCGTTTAAGTAAAGTATTTACGTTAAAATACTTACCCTTGTAAAAGGTTTTTATTTTAAACGTCAAATCAACATTTAATTCTGTAGCTAATGCTCTTGTGAACTTTGCTAATAAATTCGTAAGTACTTTTGTACTTAATTTGAATTTAGCTTACACAAGAGTTTAAAAGATACAGAACAAAGACGAATAAAAAAAGTAGTCTTTGCGTTTAAAGTTACTTTTTATTGACGAGTGCTTTAAACGTCACAAAGTCAATATGCCGATATTGTTGTGCCCTCAACATTATCGAAAGAATAAGAAATAGGGTATGTGTAAGAAAACTTTGATGGAAAAGTTTCTTACACTTAAGTTTTATTTCCATCTTAAGCATGTGAAACAAACTTGTTATTGAAAGCTTCGTTGGACACGGATTACACCGTCATCTCCACCAATTTTACATATAGCATTCTTTTATATGGATATATTTTTTTTAATATTTTATCAACCTGCTTTTAACTTACTAGTTTTTTCTTCGCATTTATTGGGTGGTGGATTTGGTTTATTAGTAGGGATAGTATTGATAGGTTTTATAGTAAGATTGATAATGTTTCCGATAGTAAAGAGACAGGTGTTTATGAATGTTAAGAATTCTGAGTTGCAAGAAAAATTGAGACAAATAAGGGATAAATATTCTAACGATAAGGAAAAATATTCGGAAGAGATGTTTAAATTGAACAGCGAATATATGCCCGTTATGCTATCTGGTTGTTTGCCGTTAATTTTACAAATAATCTTGTTTATAAATATTGATAGAGTATTTAGAGATTTGTTCGATCCATCTAAAGGTATAAGTGAGTTTGCAAAGTTTTTGTATGACCCTAGTATTTTAGGTTCTAATTTTCAAATTGATTCAAACTTGATTGTTTTTGATATATCTTTAACTCCATCTTATGTTATTAATCAACAGGGTTTTGGAGCTTTTATACCTTATTTAGTAATTTTATTGCTAACTGCTATAGTACAGTTCCTTTCCTTAAAACTTGCATTTTATTATGCAAAAAAGCGTAAAACAAAATTTGATATAGATATACAAAGGAAATCAAAAAAAGAAGTTTTGGATATGTCAGAATCTGTAAATAGAACGACTGAACAAATGATGTATCTTTTTCCGATTTTACTGTTTTTTGGCGCAATGAACTTTCCTTTGGGCCTCACCATATATTGGTTAGTACAGAGTGTATTAGGTTTATTACAGCAATATTATTTTGCTAAGTTGTTAAATAAAATTTCAAATTAGCTTTATAAAGTTAGTTTATCATGGTACAATCCTTCAGAAATTCATAATTTAAATTTAATTTATAGATGTTAGTATATGAACTTAGAATTTAGAAACTTATTCGGAAAGCAAAACAAAAAATTAAGAAAATCAGGCAAAGTTCCGGGGTGTGTGTATGGACAAGGTATTTCGACTATACCTGTTCAAGTTGAATTAAAAGAATTAATGAAAGCTTACAAGTATTATGGTAAAAGTTCTTTTTTTGATGTAAGAATAGGAGGAAGTGTATATTCTGTGGTCTTTAAAGACATTAAGTTTCATCCGGTCAATGATCAACCAATTAATTTTGATCTTTTTAAGGCTGATCAAAGATCAAAGATAAGCTTTGAGGTTCCCTTGGTTTTGGTTGGGGAGTCACCGGCGGTTAAACAGGGTATGGGTATTTTGTTATGTAATTATGAGAAATTGAATGTTTATTGTTTGCCCAAAGATTTACCAAGTTTTATACAAATTGATGTATCGTTTGTGGCGGGTGTTGATAGTGTAATGTTATTATCGGATTTAAAGTTACCTGAAGGTGTTGATTTAGATTCCTCTTATGATTTATCTTCGATTTTATTACAGATAGTTGCACCTCAAAATAGTACCGAATTGAGTGCAGAAAGCGAAAGCGGTGTAGGCCAAGAGACTGATGTGGCCAGTATATCGAGTAATTTAAATTAAATTTACATGTTGTATATAAACTAACTTGCATAACTGTTTTCCAATTCTATTCTGTGGTGTATAATCTAGTTATGTCGTATTCTTATTCTCCTGAACTTAAAAGTTTGATTGTCAAAATACAATCAAATTCTGATTTGCCTAAAGAATTAAAAAACAAATTGTTTGATATGGTAGGTCGTATTGTAAAAGTTGAAAGAGCTGGTATGGTGTCAAACGAATATGAATCAATATCACAGTATGTAGATTGGACAACTAAAATTCCTTGGAATAGATATTCAGCTGAGGATATGGATCTTAGTCAGGCTAAAGAGATTTTAGATAAGTACAACTACGGTTTAGAACCAGTTAAACAGAGAGTTTTGGAGTACTTAGCTGTTTTGAAGCTAAAATCTAAAAAAAATAATAATGAAATTGTTGATAGTGAACGGCATCAAAGTGTGGATATAGTAGAACAAATGAGAAGTAGAAGAGGCAGTTCATCAAATGCTCCAGTATTATGCTTTGTTGGTATACAAGGTGTTGGTAAAACTTCTATAGCAAAAGCAATAGCGATAGCTTTAAACAGAAGTTTTATTCGTATAGCAATGGGTGGTTTGGCTAATATTAATGAAATAAGAGGATTAAATAGGAGTTTACCTAATTCAGAACCAGGACAGATAATAAAAGCTTTGATAAGAAGTGGTAACATGAACCCAATAATTTTATTAGATGAAATAGATAAAGTAAGTAAAGATTCTGGTTTGAGAGCAGATATTATGGCAGCTTTGTTAGAAATTTTAGATCCTGAGCAAAATTCAACCTTTATAGATAGGTATATTGATTATCCTGTTGATTTATCTAGATGCATTTTTATAACAACTGCAAATAATTTAGGTGGAATTTCTGCGGCTCTTTTAGATAGATTGGAAGTTATTCGATTTGGGAGCTACAATGATAGTGATAAAATTATTATTGCTAAAAATTACTTATTGCCTAAAGTTTTAGAGGCAGCTGGGATAAGTGATGAGAATTTGCAATTTGATGAAGATGTATGGCCATTGGTAATAAGGCCTTTGGGTTTTGATGCAGGTGTTAGACAGTTAGAAAGAACATTAATGGATTTGGCTAGAAAAATAGCTTTAAAAATTGTTAAGGGTGAAGGTCAACATTTTAAAATAACTAAAGAAAATTTTAGGCAATACATTCCAGATGATATGGGTGTTTACACTTAAGTTTTTTAATGCTAAGTATGTCAAACAACAAAATAAATACTTTTCTATCTATAGATATAGGTACAGAAAATTTGAAAATAGCTTTATGTACGGTACATTTTAATACAGTAGAGATAATAGGTTTCAAAAAACTTCCACAGGTTAGAGGTTCGGTAAGGTCTTCTTTTATAATAGATATAGCCTCAGTTATCGAAAAAATTGATTTAGGAGTAGGTTTGATAATTAGTGAAGTTAAAGATGAGTATGATATAAATTTACCCAACACCGCTGTTTTTGGTGTAGCTGGAGAATCTGTTTTGGGCAAAACAGTTCATATAGAATTTGTGCGAAAAAAAAATAATGTAATTTCTGAGTCAGAGTTTTTGTCTATTGTAAATGCTGCAAAGGATGGTGTATTTGAATCAGTAAAGCCTAACTTAGCTGAAAATTCACTAATAGATGAACATCTACTTGCAGAAGTTACAACAGAGCTGATAGGTATCAAATGTGATGGTCAATACGTAAAGGAAGCTGTTGGAGTTAGTGCAGGCAATATAGAATTAGTTTTTTATGTCGCTTACGCTCCACAAATATATTTAGATAGTTTATCTAAAATAGCGAATAAATTTTCATTATCAGCGTTTAAAACTTTTGTAGAACCTTTTGCTATATCACAAACGTTAGATTTAGATGTAAATTATGCTAATAATTGTGTTGTGGTGGATATAGGTGGAGGAACTACAGATGTAGCTGTGATGTCTAATAAAGAATTAGTTGGCACTAAAATATATGGAATAGGAGGAAATACTTTTACGCAGTATATAGCTGATAAATTAAACATTAATTTTGATAAAGCTGAAGAATTAAAACTTCAGTATTCCAACCAAAAATTAACTCATACAGAAGAAGTAGAGTTATCGCGGATTATAGATAAGGCAGCATATGTTTGGGCCCGGTCATTAGAATTGGCTTTATTAAAACTGATAGATACGAAGGAATTGCCTTATAACTTTTATTTTTGTGGAGGATCATCTCTTTTACCCAATATTCAGCAAATAATGATTAGTTATCCTTGGCAACAAAAACTAAATTTTGTTAAATATCCCAAATTTAACTATTTGTTTCCAAACAAAATAAAGGATGTTGTGGACAAAACTAGAACAGTTAATTCATTGTCTGATGTTGCTGTGATGTCTTTAGCGAGTTATTTTGTAAAAAAATGATAATACATTCATCTAAGTATTTTTTAGATTTAGATACAAATTTATTTAATGTTTATGACATTTTAGAAAATGAAGGAAAGGACCATATAATAATTGTTATACCTACTGATAGTACTTTGTTTGATGGTCAAATAAATTTTGATATAATCAGAACATTTTGCGATGACCTTAAGAAAGTCGTTGTGATAGTTACAGAAGATGAAAAAGGTTTAAAAATGATACAAAGAAGTGGTTTGGTTGGAGTTAAAAAGATAAGTCAGGTAACGGTAGATTTGTGGCAAGTAGCTGAACAGAGAGTTTATTTAGCACAGAGAAATAATGTATCAAATATTCAAGAAGTTGAAAATGTTTATCAAACAAATGATTTGTCATATGAACATTCTAAGTTGAAGTATACTGATGAAAGTGAAACTGATAATGATAGTTATATGGTGAATTTTGATGAGAAGGATGTAGTTTTTTATGTAGGTAAGGATGTAAAGAAGATAGTGAGTAAATCTAAGAAAGAGGATATACAAAGAGTTGAAAATTTCGGATCTCTGATTGCAGGTAATGACTATAGCAAGTTTCTCTTTAAGAAGAATGATAGAAATAAAAATTATTTGTATTTTGTTTTGAGAATATTGTCAAGTTTGTTTTTTTTTAGAAAAAACTTGTTATTGTTTTCTGCAATAACGATCTGTATACTTATTAGTGCATTAGTAATATTTAATAGGTTCTTAATAAGTGAGGTATTAATAACCACCGTTAAAGAAGAAATAGTTAAGGAATTTAAAGTAATATTGTCTGAAAGCTACAATGAAGATGATACGTATACTACCGATGGTGTAAAGTCATCATTAACTATAGAAGAGATAGAAGATGTGTCTATATCAAAAACTTTTAACATATCAAAAAAAACAAAAACAGGTAATAAAGCAGTCGGTTTAATATCTTTGTATAATTTAACTGATCAAGATATAAACTTGCCAGTGGGTACAAAAGTAAAGTCTCTTATTCTAGGCAAGGAATACGTAGTAACCAAAGAAGTGGTTGTGCCTAAAGTATCCAGAAACTCCCTAGGGGAAAAAATCCCACAATCTGTAGAAGATGTAACAATACAAGCTTTGGAATATGGCGAATCTTATAACTTGTCTCTTTCTCAAGGGGATGATAATTTTATTATCTTGTTAGACGGTTATGACGATGTTTCCAAAGCTTCAGGTCGTATATTCAGAGATATAAAAGGGGGAGAATCGTTTGAAGTATTTAGAGTCTTACAGAGTGATGTTGATGATGTAATAGAAGATATAAAAAATGAACTCCGATTGATAACAAAAGATAAATTGTTAAGTAGAGTTTTAGCTACAGAAATTGCTTTTACAAAGAATATAAATTATATATTAACTGAAAAAAAAATCTTACCAGACATTGGGGAGGATTCTGCAGACGGATTGTTTACTATATCTATGAAAATGAAGGGAGAATTACCAAAAATATCAAAGTTTAAATTAGATGAGTTGGCTAAAATTTATTTTCAGAATGTTAATGAAAAACAGCTAGAAACTCAAAATCTAAAATCACAGATCTTAGATATTGTTTATGATGAACAAAACAAAGTTTATCATTTGAATGTTGGTTTATCAGCCAATGTTATTAGTAGATTTTCTGAAGAATACATTTTTAACCTAATTAAGGGAAAGTTTGATGCGGAAGCAAAATACATTTTGTCGAATAATGAAAATATATCTTCTGTAAACATACTTTTTAAACCTGGCTTTGTACCTGATTTTATGAAATATATACCAACAGATAAAGATAGAGTGCAAATACGCATAATTTAGTTTTCCCCTTGACAAAAATATTTTGCATAAATTATACTAACTTTTAGTTAGCAGGTTAGCATGTGAGATGCTAAAGTGACTATTTTGTAGACAATTTTATTTGTTAGGTTATTTTTTATGTCGAGTGACAAAAACAAAATAACAATAACTCCTGTTGGAGAGTACATACTTGTGAAGCCTCATAAAGAGGAGGAAACTACAGCTTCAGGTTTGATTTTACAGACATCGGGTAAAGGGGAAAGGCCACAAAAAGGCGAGATAATTGCCCTAGGTAGTGGAAAGTTAAATGAGGATGGAGAAAGATTACCTTTCTCAGTGAAAGTTGGTCAAAATATTCTTTTTAAAAAGTATTCTCCAGAAGAGATAGAGGTTGATGGAGAGATATTTTTGCTTATGAGAGAGCAAGATATTCTTGCAATAATCAACTAGCTATTTTAAGTTATTTTATTTGTTATAGTTTTGTGTTATGTCAAAGTCAATTTTATACAATGAATTAGCTAGAAAGAAATTGAAAACTGGTGTTGATAAACTTGCAAACGCAGTAAAAGTAACTTTAGGACCTAAAGGTAGGAATGTTGCCATTGAAAAATCTTTTGGTGCACCTCACATTACAAAGGATGGTGTTTCCATAGCTAAAGAGATTGAATTACAAGACAAAGTGGAAAACATAGGAGCAAAGATTCTGATAGAAGCAGCTAGTAAGACAGTTGACTCTGCAGGTGATGGAACTACTACGGCTATAGTTTTGGCGCAGAGCATAATATCTGAAGGACTAAAAAATGTTGCAGCTGGAGCTAATCCTATGGAAATTAGACTAGGTATTGAAAAAGGGGTACAGGCTGTTGTAGAACATCTTAGAAAGATAGCAAAACCGGTTTCTGGGAAAAGTGATTATGAGAGGGTTGCTACTATATCTGCTAATGGAGATGCAACTATTGGTAAAACTCTAGCAAACATACTAGATAAGGTGGGTGCTGGAGGGGTAGTAACTGTTGAGGATGGTCAAACTTTGGGTCTTGTCGAAAGATATGTAGAAGGTATGCAGTTTGATAAAGGTTATATATCGCCATACTTTGCAGTTAACTCTGTTGACCAGATTGTTGAAATTAATAATCCGGCCATATTGATTACAGATAAAAAGATTTCTGTGGCTAAAGAGTTGTTTACAGCTTTAGAGAGGTTAGTTGTATCTGGAACGAGAGATGTGGTTATAATAGCAGAGGATGTTGATGGTGATGCATTGGCTAACTTAATAATAAATAAGATTAAAGGACATCTAAATGTGGTAGCTGTGAAAGCTCCTGCTTTTGGAGATAGAAGAAAAGCAATGTTGGAGGATATTAGTATATTAACCGGTGGTAGTTTCATAACCGATGATTTGGGTAGAACTATAGAAAAAATGCAAGTTGAAGACTTTGGGAGAGCAGAAAGAGTAAAGGTGTCTAAGGATGATACAACCATTATAGGGGGAAAAGGCGATAAAAAAGCAATTGATGCCAGAGTGGCTCAAATTAGAAAAGAAATAGAAAGTGCAACGTCAGATTATGATAAAGAAAAATTACAAGAAAGATTAGCCAAACTTTCTGGAGGTGTTGCAGTCCTTGAGGTTGGTGGTTTTACAGAATTAGAAACCAAGGAGAGGAGAGATAGGGTTGATGATGCTTTACAAGCAACTAGGGCAGCAATTGAAGAGGGTGTGGTTCCAGGTGGAGGCGTTGCATTGTTAGATGCGAGATCTGCTTTGGACAAAGTTCAAGTTTCCACAAGTGATGAAAAGGTGGGTTTAAATATAATCAGAGCAGCACTTGAAGCTCCCTTTAGACAAATACTTGCAAACGCAGGGAAAGAAGCAGCAATGTATATAAATGACGTTAAAGATGGCTATGGTTATGACGCAAGACATGACAAAATGGTAAACATGATGGAGGCTGGAATTATAGATCCAGTAAAAGTAACTAGGAGCGCGTTAGAAAATGCTGCATCTGTCGGAATGTTACTATTAACCACTGAAGCAGTTGTGTTTGAAATACCTAAGGAAGAGTCAAAAAGTAGCCATGATCATGGAGGCATGAGTGATGTGGATGATGTAATGTAAGGTTTTGATTATTGCGCGTTTCAAAAAACTCAAGAAGCGAACCAAACAAAAATTTGGTTCGCTTTTTTTAGGCGAAGATATTGAGTTATTAATTTTTTTATGTTTATACTATTTTAATGTGTATTTATATATATTTTTTGTTATGAAAAACTTAATAAGTCTAATTCTGAGTTTGTTACTTGTTTTTCTTTCTTATAATATCAGCGTGTTTGCTAATGCTGGAGGATTTGTTCCAAGAATACCAAATCCTAGTAAATTCAATACTGGTGAGGATATAATCAATGCACTAGCTGGTCTGATTAGACCTGCTTTCTTGATTGGTTTTGCTGCAATGTTGTTTTTTGGTGCGTGGACATACCTTACAGCAGGTCCTGACGATGGTAAAATTAAGAATGCAAAAAATATAATTACTGCAGCCATTGGTGGTTTTATATTGGCGGTGCTGGCACCAACAATCATGAATTTTATTGGCGGTTTACTTGGTGTACAAGGTGGTTTAACAATTTTGTAAAATGAGAGTTTTACTTTTTATTATTTTTTTTGCTGCTATTATATTTTTGTACAATTCATATTTGTCAGCTAATGAAGGTAGTGATCCGTGTGCTATTGTTAAAAGCCAGTGTCCCAAACCTTGTAAAGGTATTCAGAATGAGCTTAATTGTTACATACCTAATTTTGATTGTTTATCTAAAAAACCATTAGAACCGAAGTTATCGTGTTGTATATCTAAATGTAAGGATAGTGCAAAATCGGGTTTTAATGAAAATGAACTGAAGGAATTTTATCGGACTTTTAATTTTTTTGGCACGAAGGTCAACGTAAATACTAGTAGTTTGGTGGGATGGGTTACTCTGTCAGTGCAAGCTTTCCTAGCTGTTGTTTCTGTTGTAGCTTTATTAAGAGGGATTAAGGCAGGAGCATTTGATTTACCAAGAGGAGATAAACTTGAAGAAGTAAAAAAAGATGTGAGGAATACTTTATTAGGTTTTTTCTTAGCATGGGGTGCTATTTTTATTATCCAAGTCGTACTTTCTGTGCTAGGTATACCTGGTTTGAACGAGTTGGTAATCATTGGAGATCAACCTGGTTCTAAAACTGGCGGTACTATAGTTATTAAATAGTTAATAATAATAATATAACAATATGATGTATCGAATTTTAGTACAAATATTTCAAAATAGTGGATCTGATAAAATTTTACCTGAGCAAATATCTGATAAAATCAAGCCTATTGAAATCCCAATTTTCCCAATTGTGGTCGAAGGTTTTGATCCGAAATATTCCACCATTTTATCATGGTTATCTTTTGCTGGAGTAATCTTGACAATAATTGTTTTAGCAATTTTCATAGTGAGAATCGTTTTTTTAAGTTATAAAATGATAGTTCAAGGGTCAGAAAAGGAAGAAGTTGTTGGTGATGTATTTAAAAAATTTAGGTTGAATTTTGTAGGTTTAATTATTACTTTTTTGACGCCAATTATATTATCTTTAATAGGTGGATTCCTAGGTATAGGTAACATTTTTCGGTGGCCAAAGATGTTTAGTTCTTGTTCTGGATCTGAATATGAATTCTATTTTGAAGCTTACTTAAGAGAAGGTACAGATGCCGACAATTTATGTTTTACTAATTAAGTATTTATTTATGTTATATGAATGAAAAACGTAACTATAATGCTTGTGATATTCTTGGCTGTCCAGAATCATTAATAGATGGCGGACAGATAGTATCTTCTGGTTCAAGTCTGGTCGAGTATGCAGTATCTTTGGTTTTCCCCGGGCTAATAGTTATTGGAGTCTTTGTGATAGTAAAATCTGCTTATAGGTTTATTAAAAGTGAAGGGGTAACTCAGGAAATAGAATCTTCTCAAAAAGCAATAAAGAGAGTTTTTATTGGGATAATAATGCTGTTTTTGGGCTTTGTGGGTTATATATTGATACTAAGTTTTTTTAACGCATCTAAAATAGATCTAAGTTCAGATAGTATTGAAAAACCTGGTGTTATAAAAAATATAGATGTCCCATTTATATAAAAAAAAGATTTATTATGTATATGAATAATTATGAATATTACTAAATTCTTAATATCGTGCTTTGTCTGCTTCTTTTTAGCTATCAATAACAACATGCTTGTTGATACAATTTTTGCTCAAGGATTTTCTGGTAATGATCCTTCAAGCTACCAGTGTTTTGATTCCGAAGGAAAGAAATTGGATGTAAGGCCGACTCTAAAGGATGGTGTGATGACATGTGAATACGAAGGCAAAACCTATCAAGCAGTACTAAAACCTGTAAGTTTACAGCAATTAGAAATATGGTTTATAAAAATAGTCTACTTTATATGGGCATTTGTTGCAACGTTCTCTTTTGTTTTGTTACTTGGAGTAGCTTACCAATATATGATTTCTAGAAATGCTGGATCAGCTTTGGCACAGGCTCGTCAGAGAATTTTTCAATATATTCTTGGTTTTGCGTTGGTGTTTTTAGCAGTACCAATACTTAGTACAATGTTTAGATTACTGGGAGTAGATGACTCGATAGAATGTTACTCTGGACTTAGTGGTGAAAATAATGTCGGTATTGGTTTTCAGTTTATATTTGCTGATTTGTGCACTGATCCAAAAGGCAAGTATCAGGATATACTAGGACATTTAGGCAGAGTAATCAATAGAGAAAGATCTAAAAGCCCTACTAATCCTATTGCTGTGCTAACAGCACTAAGAAATGAAATTGACAAAATAAATGGAACTGCATGTGATGAAAGATCTTTTAGGGAAAATGTTCAGTGTATTGGAAATATCAAAGTAAGTATAGCATGTGTTAATGCTAGGTATAATGTAACAGTAGATTTTCCTTGTAATAAATAAAATTAAAAAGTAAGCAAAATGTTTTACCTGAATTGTAAATCTTTATTTTTTAGAGTTTTCAGAAAAGGACATTTAATGTATGTTTTAGATAAAAAAACTGCTTTTGATCTAAAAAGTAGTTTACAATTAAATAATCTAAGATTCGTTTCGACTGAACTTAGTTTGGAGCAAATTTTATCTGGGAAACATGAAGTCACTATAGAATTTTTTAGATTTGCTGATGATTTAAAATTATTAACACTATCCGACGTTTCATCGAAAGATTCTAATCATGTAGACAGTAAAATAATCATAGACAGAAAGAATTTAATTAATAATACTAGATCACTTCTCAGTGAATTGGAAGTGAATCAAGATTCATTAGATAAATATCTGCGTAAAATTCAGCTGAGATTTTTTGAAAGTCAGATCAAAATTTACGATGATTCGATAAATAACAGCAAAAAAGACCATGAAACTAATCTAGAAAATTTAATATCTCAAAGAACTGCTTTTGAAAAATTAGTAAAAGATTTGAGTTATTTTCAAAATAAACTAAATTCAGTTGACCAACAAATTCAAAAACTACATGGACTGTTCCAAAATTTAGATTTAAAAAAATATGTAGAAGATTTAAAAGTGAAAAGATTGATGCTTGTAAACCAGAAATTGAGAAATCCAACCATTGGTAATATACATAGTTCTTCTGTGGATGAAAAGTTATCAGAGTTTGATAGCTTTGTAGGTGAAGGTATATTGATTCTTTCATTTGTACAAATTTTAGTGGCAACTTTATTTTTTGTAAATTTAGGTTTTGTGAAGGAAAATATAATATTTTCTACTTTTTACTTAATCTTTAATTTCTTTTCTTTTTTAATATTCAACAAATTGAGATTTAAACAAAAATTTGAAAGATTTTTAGACTCTTCCGAATCTCAAAAATACGAATTCGAGAAATTAGTAGGAACATTATCAAAAGAAACTGTAGAAAAAGTAAAACAAATATCTTACTTAGAAGCTTTGAATTATGAAAAAAAAATTATAGAAAAATCAATGAATTTTTTGAGTGGTGGTAAAAGCGTAGATGAATTAAAAATTACAATAGAAGAATTAGATAAAAAAATTAATGAATCGGTCAATTTAGATGACCGTTGGATAATTGATGAGGATCAATATTATTACTGCAAAAGAGAAATAAATCTACTTAAATTAGAAGTCGATGATTATGATGCTGAGATTGAAGTAGAAAATTTAAATAAATTTGCAAGTGTGGGTGATTTTTTATCAAAATTACATCTTATGAAAGATGAGTATATGTTGCCATTATTTATACAAGTTGATAGTGGTTTTGATTACAATAAAGATTTTGATCCACAAAGATATGATATCAAAGATAAACAAATTATATTTATAAGTTTTGCATAGAAATTAGTGCTAGAAACTGGAAATATGAATTACTTGAGAAAGTTTTATAGAAATATTAAAATTTGATTTAGTGTTAAATTTTAACTTAATGTTATCAAAATTGTTTATTTTCCCATTTTGTTTTCTTGTTTGGTCGTTTTTAGCTCCTCAATTAGTATTTGGGCAAAGTTCTATAGACTTTCAAAATCTAATAGCTAGTAAAGAGTACGAGCTAAATGAGTTAAATAAAAAAATCAAAGATATAGAGGAAAAATCAAAGTTGATTTCTTTAGATTTATTAAAAACAAGTTCTGAATTAGAAAAATTAGACAGAGAGTTAGTTTACTATGAAAATGAAATTGAGAAGATTAATTTATTTAGACAAAGATCATTATTGGAAATTGAGATACATAAATCTAAAAAAAAAGAATTAAGCTTGATACAAAATGCTGCATCAAAGATCACATACAAGAATTGGAGGTCAAGTAATATATTGCAAAAAACTTCAATATTCTTCGTAACAGAGCTATATGATCCGAAAAGATATGAAAAATACAATGATACGTATTTTAGTAATGTTGATTTAAGTATAACTGATGTTTCTAGGAATATATTGTTTTTGGATGAACAGATATCAAGAACTGCTGAAGGGATCAATGATTTCAACAAAATCAAAAAGGATTTAGTAGCAAAAAAAGCAGAGATACAACAAAGTTTGTATTTGTTGAGTAATGAGAGGAACAGCTACAGAAAAGAGTATTTGTCAATTAGTGACAATATAAATAAGTTGAAGTCTGATATAACCTTTTTAAGTAATGAGCAAAAAAAAGCAATTGAGAGAGAAATTATGATGTTAGCTAATGCTAATCCAAGTAATAATCAAGTTTCTTTACAGCCCGGTGAATTTTACTTTAAAGGTCAGGGAAGAGATTTATATCAAGGACATGGAGTAGGTATGAGTCAATTTGGTGCCCATGGAGCTGCTTTAAACGGCTATAGTTATGACCAAATTCTGAAATTTTATTATCAAGGAGTTGAAATTTCTGACTTGCATCATACACAAAACATAATGGTTGATGGTTATGGGTATATGGATATTGAAGACTATGTATCAGGACAGGGAGAGGTCCCAGCTTATGCGTGCGGAACACAAGATCAAATTGATGAATGGCGGATATACGCAGATGTTCAAGGTTGGGAACACAATGATCCTAGGAGAAAAAAGTATGTAATTGATGATACTTCTACTATATGGGATTGCTGGCCAGAAGAAGCAATAAAAGCTCAAGTTGTTGCTTTTAGAACCTATGCTTTAAATTATGTATCCAGGAAAGGTTCCATATGTACCTCGGCTGCTTGTCAGGTGTATAAAAACAATAAAAATTCAGCATGGGCTGCAGAGGAGACCAAAGGTAAGGTTATTACTTACAGTGGTGAATTGATAGAGGCCCTTTACTCTTCGGATAACAATCAAGGTTATGGTACTGCAAACAACGATACCGTGTTTACCAATTTTCATGGTGATGGAACACCATACCCGTATTTAAGGTCTGTAAATGACAGTACTTTTGCAACAAAAACGTTTTATTCCAATTGGAAATATAATACTAGAAAATATACTTTTGAAAGCATTTTTCAGATGCTTAGTTACATAGCCTATGCACCCAATAGTGATATAGATAGATATGATAGTTTTGTCCGAAATAATACAAAGTCCTTAATAAATGGATCGATAAGTATTAATTCTATATCTTTAGAATTAGATCCATCTAAGAGGGTTAAGAAAGTTTTTATTCAATTTGATAATGGGAGTATAAAAAGCATCAGCGGTTATTGGTTTAAATATATGTGGAATGTTTGGTCGTTTTATACAGGTAGTTATGACTATATTTATAGTCAGACGTTTGCCTTAGCATATGAATAAATCTTATTTAAAAAGAAAAATATTGGAGGATATTCTGAAGAATCAGGAATATCGCAGGTGTGCAAATGAATTAAAAAGAAAAATTTATTTTAATGGACAGAATCCAGACGAAGTTATTTTTGCAAAGTTAAGGAGTTCATATATTAGAAACATTTCTTGGCTAATTGAAATATTATTTCTTTTTGTTTTGCCCATTTTGTTACCTGAATTAATAAATTTTATGAACAGTCTAAATGTAATTATTATTGAAAAAACTTTTTTAAGTTATACAGTTATTTTCGTCGCATATTACAGTATTTTATTAACTTTTTTTGTTTACAAGTTTTTAGACTGGTATTTAGATATTTACTTAGTGACCAGTCAAAGACTTATAGAAATAGTATTTAGGCCTTATGGTGACATTTACACAAAAGAAATATGGTTAGGAGATATAGATACTATAAAAACTAGTAGCTCTGGATTATTAGGACTTATTTTGAATTATGGGGACATTAAAATTATAACTCGTACTGAAAGTGGAGGAGCAGAATTAAAATATATATCTAATTTTAACAAAGTTAAGAATTTGATATCTGATTTAAGTAAAATTAGTAAAAAGTATGAAAATTAGAATTATTTAAACAAAGAAAGAATGTTTGAAGATAATTTATACAATTTCATAAAGATTTGTCTTTTATTAGTTAGCGTAGTGCATGTTGTTTTTGCTACTTTGTTGTATTTACAAGTTAATAGATATACTAGGATATTGGTCTTACATGACAATAAATTCATAATTATTGCAAAGAAAATATATATGTTGATAGTATTATTAAGTAGCTTAATAATTATGTTTGTAACATGAGTAAGTTTGTTTCGGAGTATTTAGTTAAAAATAATTTGGAAGGTGTTATTTCTTCTATATATGGTAGTCAACTTAACTTACCAGAACGTGAAGTGAATTTGTTAATTTTATTAAGTACTTCTGCTAATAAACAAAACAGAGAATTATCGATTATTAATAAATTCATATCTGACGATTTACTTGCTTTTATTTCGGCCGAGATTTCGGCAGGTCGAGAAAATATGGATGTTCTAGAAAAAGTTCAATTAAGATTAGAATATGTAGTGAACAATGTTTTGGAAAAAGATGTAGAGTTGTCTGAGACAGGAATAGATATAAATATGATATTTGTTATTTTAGAAGAAGAATACTTTTATATATACACTTTTGGAGAAGTTTTCGCTTATTTGAAGAGACTAGATAAGTTTGTTTCAATATCTGATTTGTTAAATCAGGCATCCAAGCGGAATCACATTAAATTGGGTAGTATGCACCTGCAGGATTCAGATAGATTAGTTTTGGGAATACTTGCTGACAAAAATAAGGAAGATTTGGATCTTATTTTACATGAAATTCTTGATAAACTTGATTTGCAAATTTTATCAAAATTTTCAAGTTTCGTATCTACCTGTTTGGCTAATTCTGAAGATTCGTGGCCGGTTGATTCTGTTAGTAAGGTGAATTTGCAAGATTCAGACAATACTTTAAAAATTAATGAAACGAATCCTAAAGCTGTTAAGACTGAAAATGGTTATGCTGCAAATACAAGTGTAGAATATGAAAAAGAAAGCGAATCCTATCATTTTGAATATCGAACAAATTCCTATTTTTCTAAGTTAACTCCTAATTTGTTTAACTTTTTTTATCAGTTACTGGAGAGTGTATTTAAAAATAAAAAGAGATCTCAATCTGGGGATAATTCTGAAAATAGTACTTCTAGTAAACAAAATACATTTTTACAGAAGACGATCAGAGATTTTGTGTTAAAAATCCAGAATTTTATTAGATCAGAGGGCTTTGTTTTTTTGAGATCAAGATTTATATTATTTTTAAACCAGATTTTATCATACATTAAAAAACTTTTATTCGTACCATCTGACATAAATCCAAGAAACAGAGTTTATTATCACAAGGTAGTTACAAGAAATAGACTCATTTTAGTTGTTGTTTTTGTTTTACTTGTAGTTTATGTGTATAACTCTTATAAAAATGCGGAAATACAAAGACAGGAAATCTTATATAAGGAAAGGGTAACTACTGATTTTA
>CALDYZ010000021.1 GCA_937944235.1 Candidatus Dojkabacteria bacterium
GAATACTTTATAGGGGATTCACCTGTTGGTTTAAAATCAACATCTTCAGGAAGCAAAACCGGCAAATCCTTTTCATAAACTGGAAAAATGCCGGGGTAATCACTGTTATTCTTTAAGTTTATATAAGGAAATATTTCTGAAAAACCGTCCTTCAATGAGTCACTATTGAAATGTCCCTTATCTTCAAAATCTATAAACAGCGCCTTATTCTGCAATCTTTCACGCCAATAATTTTGCATGTCGGCTCCTACAATTTGATCATCTTTCGAATTTATAACAATAATCTCATCGACATTTTTACTAATATCTGATATTTTAATATTCTGGGTTTTTTGTACTATACTTTTCCATGCTTTAATTTGATCTAATGAAGCATCTTTAAATTTTGTCTCTAAATCATGTTCAAGCATAGGAGCAGCGGGAGCAACTGCAATTATTTTTGCAATTTTATATCGCTCTGCCAACTTTAAAGCTGTTAGTCCTCCTAGTGAATGTCCAACTATTACTAATTTATCACTTTTATCAAAGACAAATTTATAATTTTGTTCTATGAAATTTATCCATTCATCAATATCCGGAGCTGAAGAATTAGGTAAATCTGGTAGATAAACTTTATGACCTAGTTTATTCATTTCCTGAGCTAACTCTGCTCGCCAACCTTTATAGCCGTAGCTACCTAAACCATGTAAGACTAGTATATTCAATTTTTCCTTTGGTAAATAGCCGTAACCTTCATCTTTTGCTTTAGGAGAATAAATTATAGGAATTGGTGCTCCCCAGTATCTTTGTCTAGAAACCAACCAATCCCTTAGTTTATATGTAATTTTCTTACACCCAAGGTTATTTTTAACTAACCACTCTTGCATTTTTTTAATTGCATTCTGAGAATCTAACCCAGTATAAGACCCTGATGATATTAACTTACCGAACTGTGTAAAAATATCTGCATTAACATTCGTCTCATTTTTAGATACTGGCTCAATTACTGTTTTAACTGGAATATTGTACTTTTTAGCAAATTCATAGTCTCTTTCATCATGTGCAGGCACTGCCATTATAGCCCCGGTTCCATAAGTAGACAAAACATAATCAGCAACGTAAATAGGCACACCATCATTATTGAAAGGGTTAATCGCAATCACGCCTTCTAAGCGTACACCTTTTTTTTCTTTTTGTGTTTGTCGTTCTAAATCAGTTTTATCTTTTGCTTCATCGATATATTCTCGAACTTCTTGACGATTAACTATGTATTTCTGTAGTTCTTCTATTAATGGATGTTCAGGAGATAAAACACAAAAAGTCGCACCATATATTGTATCCAATCTTGTAGTAAATATATCAAAAGACAACTCTACATCTGAATAATTATCTACATGATTTGTAATTTGTACCAAAAATTTTACTATTGAGCCTTCACTTTTACCTATCCAATTTTTTTGTTGTTGCTTAGTTCCATTGGGCCAATCAAGATCTTCTAAATCTTTATCAAGTCTATCAGCATAGTCTGTAATTTTAAAAAACCATTGATCCATATTTTTCTGAACAACTTTCGTCTCACATCTTTCACAAGTGCCTTCAACGACTTGTTCATTTGCAAGTACTGTTTGACAATTAGGGCACCAATTGACTGGTGCATTTTTTTTGTAAGCCTTACCTCTTTTGAATAGCTCTAAAAAAATCCATTGAGTCCATTTGTAGTAATCAGGTCTGTGTGTACCTATTTCCTTATCCCAATCAACACTTATCCCCAACCTATTAATTTGTTCTTTAAAGTTTTTAATAGCGTTTTCTGTTGAAACTAATGGGGGGGTACCTGTTTTAATTGCAAAATTTTCTGCAGGCAATCCAAATGCGTCCCAGCCCATAGGAAATAAAACTTTGTAGCCATTCATCCTAAAGTATCTAGCCATAATATCATTTGCTACCATACCTTCTGCATGACCAACATGCAACCCTGAACCAGATGGATATGGAAACGAATACAATGAGTAGTACTTTTTATCTTTGCTCTCTAATTCTAAAGTTTTATATAAATTTTTTGTGTTCCAAATATTTGCAATTTCTTTTTCTATGGTTTTTGGATTATATTTATCTTTCATAAATATTTAGATTAAAATTAGTGTAATTTTACTATAATTTCACATCCATTAACAAAATTTATAATCAACATGTTATGTGTTACGTCGTAAAATAGCTCATATTATCACAAAACTAAAATGTGATAATATGCTATGTTGTCTTTTTTAAAGATAATAACTTACAATTGATAATACAACTATGCTAAAAAAAGAAAATAGACTTACCTCTAAAGAAATTTTATTATTGCAAAAAAATGCTTCCAAATATGTTGATAATCCAGTTATATCCATTAAATTTCAACACAACGAACAAAAAATTAAAATGGGGGTTTTAATCACAAAAAAAGTATTCAAAAAAGCTTTTTTAAGGAATAAAATAAAGAGAAGAATAAAGGCATCTTTTTTACAAATTAATAACAAACCAAATGGACTGTACCTAATTAAAGTAAAAAATAACGAAATTGCAAATATGAAATTTCATGAAATTACAAGTTTATTAAGCGATTTAATATCAAAAATATATAGTATTTAGGTTTATATATTAAAATATGCTTATTTCCAAAAATCCATACAATGGAATAATAAATGCATCTATTCCAGAGTTAGCTGATGACAAAATAGAAGAAAAACTTAGTCAGGCGCAACAGGCATTTGAATCATGGCGTGAATCTTCTTTTAGTGACAGAGACGCACTACTAAACAATTTAGGGAATATTTTGATTGAAAACAAGAAAGAATTAGCAAGTATAATTACATCAGAAATAGGACAGCCAATCAAAGATGCTATATCAGAGATAGAAAAATGTGCTTTAACCGCAAGGTATTATGAAGGTAACATCTCAAAATTTCTAAAATATGAAAAAATTAAGACTGAAAATTCAAAATCTATGGTTGTTTTTGAACCATTGGGTGTAATTTTAGGTATAGTTCCTTGGAACTTTCCTTTTTGGATGGCATTCAGATTTATTATCCCAACAATTGCAGCTGGAAATACTGTAGTATTAAAACATGCCTCCAACGTACCTCTAAGTGCATTAAAGATAGAAGAAATCGTTAAAAAAGCAGGTTTTCCAGATGGTGTAATGCAAACTTTACTTATATCATCAAAAAAAGTAGAACAAGTAATTACTAATCCTATAATTAAAGGTGTAAGTTTTGCAGGTAGTAAAGAAGCAGGTTCAATCGTAGCTTCCACTGCGGCAAAGCACATAAAAAAAACTATACTAGAGCTCGGTGGCAGTGATCCTTTTATAGTTTTTTCAGATGCAGATATAAATACTTGCTCAAATGTTCTCGTTAATAACAGACTAAGAAACGCTGGACAAGCATGTAATTCCCCAAAAAGAGTTTTTGTACATCAATCTATTTTTGAAGTATATCTAAACTTTATCATAGAAAAATTTAAGAATTTAAAAATTGGTGATCCGATGTTGCCGGAAACAGAAATTGGACCAATAGCAACAGAGTCAGGGATCAATCAAATTCAACAACAAGTTGATACATCAATAAACATGGGGGCTAAATTAATAATGGGAGGCAGAAGGTCAAAAGATTTCGAAGGTTTATTTTATGAACCAACCATTCTGACTAACGTAAATCCTGGTATGCCAGTATTTGATGAAGAAGTTTTTGGACCAGTGATTGCAATTACAACTTTTGATAATAACGAAAATTTGATAGATCTAATAAACAAAAGTAATTACGGCCTAGGTGCATCTATATGGACAAAAAATATAAAAATGGCTAAAAGTTTGATTCCAAAAATAGAAGCAGGTAATGTTTTTATAAACAAACCTGTAAGATCTGATCCCAGGTTGCCTTATGGTGGTATAAAAAAATCTGGTTACGGTAGAGAATTAGGATCTTATGGGATCAAAGAATTTGTAAATATTAAAACTATTGTTATTCATTGACTTAAAAAATTTCTTTAGTATAATATACAAGAAAGTATATTTGTATTTTATTTATAGTGCAAGTGAAAAAATTTTTACCATACATTTTTATAGTTACAGTAGCGCTAACTACCTCTTTAATTATTTTTTTTACAAATAACACATCATCAATAGAAGAAAATAGTAAGGCAAAAAATAATGAAAATGTTGAAATAAATGACAATTTATCAAATGAACAAAAAACTACTTTAGATCTAGAACCTGAAAATAACGGCAGCAACTTGGATAATACAAAAGTAAGTGCAAGTAAAAAATCTTTCTCTTTAGATTTATCTGAATGGAATTTTAACTTACCTACAAAAATAGAATTCAATGTAATGTTAGACGATAATTTGACAAACAACGTTATTAGTAAATCAAGATTCAAAGGTATTCAAATTAATAATCAAAAAGATAATTCACTTGACATTGTTATTGGTGCTGCATATTCGGCATCATCGTCTAGGTATATTGAAAAAACTTTAATTGGAGAAAACGAAACTTTCGGTTCAATCTACAGAATAACCACAAATTCAAAATTTAATCCATTTACCCAAGAAGAGTTGACTAACAAATTAGTTTTTTACTCTAATTCTTTCTTGCCATGGAATCCTGAATTTTCTGAAATGATGTGTACTGTTGAGTGGGGAAACTCAAATGAATGTGCAAATCCTTCAATAAAGTTTAAAAATAATGAACAATCTTTAATTGTTTTCTGTAATTCATCTGATTCTAAAACAGGTTTACAAAATTGCGACAATATTGTTTTGAACATTTCAAAATAAATTAATATACTTAGTGAAAATTCTTTTTTGTAGGTAAAAGAATTACTCTAAAGTTTTTTAATACAAATGCATACAAATTTATTAGCCACACATTTTTTCTATTGCTTTAACTATCTTGTTAACTTCCTCATCAAAGCTTGTATTAAAAAAATATCTAAAAGCACATGATTTTTCATGACCTCCCCCTCCAAACAATTGCGCAACTTTTAAAATTTTTGGATAAATAACTCTAGATTTTAAGGACACCGAGATTTTACCTGGCTGTGTTTCAAATATAACAAATGCAAATTTAATACCATCGAAGTTTTTAATCTTTGTTAAGACATCTGATTTATCTAGAAAATAACCATAAATATTTTTTAAGTTAGATAATTGTTTATTGTTAAGTACAATATAAGCATAATTGCGATCAATCTTTACCATTTGCATTGCAGCACTTATTGCCTTTTCAACATTAATATTTTTTGACCTATCTAAAGCCAATATTAATTTATCAATCTCTGCCCCTAATTTAATACAAAAAGATATATCTGAAAACATTTTTGTGTTCATACCTAAATCTCTAAAACCTTCAGAATCACCATAAATACCTAAAATAGTAAATAAAGCAACATTAGATGATATATATGATGATTCCCTACGCCTGTACAAATTTAACAATACGCTGGTAGTAGATATAGATTTTTGTACGTGATTTATTGTTATAATCCTCTTTTCTTCTATACTACTACCGCTATTAACATGATGATCTATATTTATGATTTTCAATTTATTAACTTCATTTACTAAATTTTTTATTTCACTAATCCTACCTGTTAAAGATCCAATATCTAATACTATTAGTAATGGTGAATTTGCTGCATGTAATTTTAATAAAATCTTACTAAAATCAAAAATTTCAAAATCATCTTTTTTGATTAAAAAATCATTGTACTTAAATGTAGGTAGATCAAAAAAAGCAATAAGTGATTCTTTATTAAAATTATCTTTTATAAAATATTTCAAACTCATGCAACTTCCAAATGCATCTGGGTCCGGAGTAGGGTGAGTTATTAACAAGATAAAATCAGAAGATTCAATCAAATCAAATGTTTCTTTATACATTTTGTGTTGTAAAAAATTAATAATATTCTACAATTAAAATTAATTTTTTGTTCATTTTTTAACTAAAAAATATTCGCAGTACATTTCTTTTTTGTATTCGTCAAAATTTCTTAATAAATCTTTATAATTATCTTTAATATAGGCATAATCCCAATTTATATCATCTAGATATATAATATCTTTGTAAGATCTATTATTAAAATTATTAATTACTCCTTCATGCTGCCTAAAACTTAACATTTGCAGATTTTTATTATTTACCTGATTATAATATTCAAAAACAGGATAATTTAACCAATCTACTAATACAACACTATTAACAGGTAATAAATTAACAATTTCTTTATCACAAGCATTAAAATCCCATTCACGAGTTTTATTTGATTCAAGATGATTATAGGTAAAGGTAACTGTAAATAACGTGAAATACAAAATAATTGGATAAATTAAAAAGTTTAAATTCTTCAAATTAGTCTTGTTTAAAATAAAATGTAACATTTCAGCTATCGCCAAAAAAAATAGTAAAAACAACCAAATACTTGCTCGACCAATTGGGAGTTTGATGTGAAAAAAAGTAAATAAAATAACCTGAATTAATACAGAAAATACCAAAGAAAAGTTAAATAATAATAATTTTTGTCTTTTTACCAATAAAAATGTTTGAATAAATACGCTAAACAGCAGGAAAATAATAAAACTATAAACAAAAATTTCAGGATATCTGAAATTCCAGCTAGCAAAATTAAATAAAGTATCTTCTACAAAGCCCGAACTTCCTCCATAATAAAATTGCCTTCTAAACAAATTAATTATAAAAATAGGAATCCAAGTAAGTGTGGATAATACACAAAAAAATACAAAATATTTATTCTCATAAAAAAACATTTTTACAATTGTTGATATATTTGAATTCTTATGTGAATACGCTCTGAATAACTTTAAAATTGATGATGCAATATCGATTAAAATGATAGGAATGAAAGCAAAAATATAAATATAATTAGATAATATACTTAGAAAAGCTGAAATATAAAATAGTTTTTGATTTTTACTATCCATTTGCTGTAGAAATTTGTAATAAAACAAGTAACCAGACATAGTAAAAGCCAAACCTAGACCATATCCTCTTGCTAGACTAAAAAATTCTAAAACTAATGGAAGTGTCATAAACAAAGGGAATAAAGGAAATATTATTATTTCTTTATTGTTTAAATATAGATATAAAAAATAAGAAAAAATTAAAAAAGCAGTGAGGTTAAATATTCTCATAAAAATTTCCTCACTTGAAACAAATGTACTTAAAGTCATCAAGGCTGAATTTAGAAGGTGATTGTTAGAATGAGCATAAAATATAGGTGTAAAAATTTTGTCAATACCTACAAATGTAATAAAAGTCAATGCTTCATCATGTGTAAAAGACAAGCTGTAAGCTCGATTATATAAGTAAAAGAAAATAAAAATAACAAAAAAAAGATATGTGAAATTTTTAATATAATTGAACATCTTACAAACTAATATCTAACATAACAAGTAATAAGTATTTCAGTTTTACCAATACAATATCACAGATAAACAAAATTTACAGTTTTAAAATATAAATTCAAATTCTTGCTTGCAATTTTTGATTTTTTATTTCTTCAACTTTTTGTGCCAAAAGCTGCAAATAGAGTGCATATCCAACTGATGCCATAAAACCAGATTGTTGATCACCCAATAAATTGCCAGCTCCTCGAATTTCAAGATCTCTTGATGCAATCTTAAAACTAGCTCCCAGTTCTTGATTTTCAACAATAGCTTGTAATCTCTGCAAAGCTAGCTTTTTTGATGATTTTTGATTGTTTACATCTTTTTGTTTCTCTACATTTTCACCTCTATAAACCAAATAGCAATAAGCTTGTTTATCTGATCTTCCAACTCTTCCTCTCAATTGATATAACTGTGATAAACCAAAATTTTCCGCATTATTTATAATAATAGTGTTTACATTTGGCATATCAACACCATTCTCTATGATTGTTGTAGATATTAAAACGTCAAATTTTTTGTTATAAAACTCAGCTATAGCTTTATCTAGATCGTCAGTATTCATCTGGCCATGTGCTATTGTAAATTTATAGTTAGGTAGTAGGTTTTGTAGTTTTAATCTAATAGCATCAATTGTGTTCACTTGATTATGTAAAAAAAACACTTGTCCACCTCTTTCCACTTCAAACTTTATTGAGTCTATAATTTTTTGCCAATCATTTTTAATTATTTGAGTTTTTACTGACTTTCTATCCATAGGTGGAGTAGAGATGATAGATAAATTCTGTATTGATGAAAGGGCCATACCTAGTGTTCTTGGAATTGGTGTAGCTGATACTAATAACATGTGTGCTGAGTAATTTAATTGTCTTAATTTTTCTTTTTGTTTTACTCCGAAGCGTTGTTCTTCATCAACCACAACAAATTTCAATCTTGGAGGTTTAATATTATTAGATAAAAGGATGTGTGTGCCAATCAGTATATCAATTTTACCAGCGTTAAACTTATCTATAATCATTTTGTTTACTGGATGAGACTTAAAACGCGAAACAAAGTCTACAGATATAGGAAAATTTTTGAACCTTTTTGAAAAAACTTCGTAGTGTTGTTGAGTTAAAATTGTTGTCGGAGATATTACTAAAACTTGTCCACCTTGTTCAGTCACTTTGAAACATGCTCTCATTATCACTTCAGTTTTACCAAAACCAACATCACCTACCAACAATCGATTCATTGGTGTATCTTTAGATAAATCCTGTATAATTTCACTAGTGGCTATCAATTGATCTTCAGTTGGTTTAAAAGGAAACTCTTTTACAAAATTTTCATAATCTTCTGAATCATTTATATCCAATGGATCAGTTTTAGTGATAGATAATCGTGCGTAATGTTCAAGTAACTGCTTTGCAACTACCCCAGTACTATTAATAACCTTTTTTTTCAAATTTTGCCAAACTCTTCCACCTAACTTTGATAATTTGACCATTCCATCTGGTCCAATATACTTAGTTATTTTTTGAATTTGATTAATAGGAACAAATAGTAAATCTGATCGATCGAATTCTAATTCCAAGAATTCATAATTATTTCCATCTATTTGCTCTTGTTGAAGACCTTTATATATAGCTATACCATAGTCTTCATGCACAACATAATCTCCCATTTTTATGTTTCCTTCAAATTGTCTTAACAACTTTTCTATATTGGAAGATGTTTTTGTAAACCGTTCAGATCTTGATAAATAAATCGTACCGTGAAGTTCTCTATCAGTAAAATAAGCTATCTTTAAATCCGAAGAAGTAAAACCAGCATTCAAATTTTGCGGGATTTGTAAACTAAAATTTAAATCTAACTGCAATTTTTTATTTATTGGTATTTTATTCACCAATTTTTTTATATCTTCGTTATTTATCAAATCCTGACTTAAAAAAATTTTGTAACCTAAAAAATCCAATCTATGGAGCTCTTTAGCAAATAAATCATATTGTCCAAAAAAAAGTTGTGGAAAGTTGAAATCTGTTTGTAAAAAATCATATTGTTCTAAATTACTTACAACATTATTTTTATTAAACGAATCTCTAAATTCATCTGACACAGATTCAAAAGGTATATCTAGCAATGAAAATATCCCATTAAACGTTTTGGTGAAAGCTATCTTTTGTAATTTATTTTGTTTAATTGACGAACAATTATGACGTATATGACATGAAGTAAAATCAAAACTTTTATTTATTTGACTTATGTAAAAATAACTTATGTCTTCTATTTTTCTACCAAAAACTTCATCATATAAATACATACTTTCTACCTCACTTCCAAAAAAAGATATTCTTATGGGATGATCGTATCCATAAGTCCAAATTGATACAACATCTCCTTTAATCTGATATTCTCCAGGAGTAGAAACTTTATCAATCTTGATAAAATTTAAATCTACAATTGATTTTAGAAATTCGTGATAGTTGATAAAAGACTTATCAAATAATTTCAAAGAATTTAACCAGCTAATTCCTTCTTTTGATAATTCAGATAAATACGCAAAATCATCCGTTGTTGGGAAAAACAGACTATGCAAGTGTGGCAAAGTTTTTATTATAAAAATCTTACACATCCACAAATTATACAAAATTAATCAATTCTTATATAATTCAAGTATTTATGAACTTATACAAAAATATGAATATAATAATGTGGCACAGACGAGATCTTAGAACTATAGATAACCTAGCACTATCCGAGGCACAAAAAGATGGCACAGTTTTTCCTGTTTTTGTTGTTGATCCTTACTTCTTTGAACAATATCCTGTTTGCTCTTCAAGAAAAGTATTCTTAATTCAAAGTTTACAAGATTTAGCTGAACAGTATAAAAAACTTGGCAGCAGACTAATTTTACGAATTGGTAACTCAATAGACGTGCTGTCAAAAATGAGTATAGAATTAAACGCTCAAGTTTACTTCAATCAAGATACAAACTCTATCTACGGTATAGAAAGAGATAAAATAGCTATTGAAAAAGGATGGAGGTCCTTCCAAAACGATGCAATTCAAAGAAATGGAAGGTCCAATGATTGGAGCTTATTAACAAAAAAATTTTTTGAGTCTGAAATTCATGCAGTCAACAAACTTACACCTCATAACTATTATGTAAACGATGCTGAGTCAAAAAAAATAGAAACTTTATTTAACTCAATTAAACATGATAAAGATACTCTAGAAAATGGTGGTTCTAACTTTGCTAAACTGCAATTGGATACTTTCATAAGTAAAATAAAAAATTACCCTAAAGTCATATCTTCTCCTTTGTTAGCAGAGGAGGGGGGGACTTCCAGGCTTTCAACACATCTATCATTTGGAACCATTTCTGTTAGAGAAATTTATCAAAAAATTAACAAACTACAATTAAAACAAAAACACTTTTTTATAAGTAGATTATTTTGGAATCAACATTTTACTCAAAAGTTAGCAAATAACCCAGAAATTGTTGAAAAAAGTGCAAATCCTATTTTTGAAAAATATTATGATGTTTTGTATCAGTATGATGAAACAATTTTTGAATCATGGAAAAATGGTACAACAGGGTATTTGTTGATTGATGCTAGTATGAGGGCTTTAAAAAAAACTGGATTTTTAAATTTTAGAATGAGAGCGATGGTAGCATCTTTTTTGACTTACATTCTGAAACAACCTTGGAAAATAGGTGCTGACTATATGTTTAGTCAATTGATTGATGCTGATGTTGCTATAAATTATTCTCAATGGCAAATGCAATCAGGAATGGTTGGCGTTCACCCAAATCGTATATACAACCCTACAAAGCAAATTTTAGAACATGATCAAAACTGTGAATTTATAAAAAAATATATTCCTGAAGTATCAGACATTGATAAATCTATACTAAGCCAAGATCCAGAAGAAGATACCTTAATGCCAATACAATACATAAAACCAATAGTTAGTTTTAGACAAAGATCAATTGAAGCTAAAAACTTATACAGTAAAATAAATAAAGAAGCTTTTGCAGCAATAAAACGTGATTATAAGCTTAAACAAAAATTAGGTTTAGAGGAAGTTTCCAACGCTAGAATATCAAAGAATCAATTACCAGAAACTAAAATAGTATAAACTTTTAGATTATAATAAGTTGTTTTTATTTATATGACAATGAAAGTACAAATTAACTATCAAAAGCTTGTTCTTGTAACATCTTTGATCCTATTGTTTATACTCTTAACAATTACAAATAGCAATTCTTTAGATTCATCGAATTACTTGAAAAGTCAAGTTAATGATTTTTTAACTATTTACAGGAGTATAATTGTACAGTCTATACCATTTATATTACTTGGCAGTGCAATATCCGCTTTAGTAGCAATATTTCTTAACAATAACTTATTAAAATATATCCCAAAAAATAAATTCTTATCACATGTGTTTGTGGCTTTGATTGGAATGTTTATGCCTGTATGCGAGTGCGGCAATATACCTGTTGCTAAAAGAATGATTATAAAAGGTATGTCTGTATCTCAGGCTTTTACTTTTATGCTCGCAGCTCCAATCATCAATCCTATAACAATATTATCAACTTATGAAGCTTTTAAAACAGTGTATGATAACGAGATATTGATGCCTAGTTTAAGAGTTATTCTTGGTTTTTTAATCGCAACAAGCATTGGGATTACACTAAGCTTTCAACGAAATCAACTCAATATGTTAACACCTGAATTTTACAAAGAAGTATGTGGGACCAATCCTCATGATACAAAAGCTAGCTTGCCAAGATTTTTAGATATTTTTAAAAGTGAGTTCTTAGGTGTATTTTTATCTCTAAATATTGGTTCAATGATTGCCAGTATATTACAAGTATTCTTATCAAAAAATATTCTATTAAATGTTGGTATAGGTATTTTAATATCTTTAATAGGATTGATTATTTATTACTTCATAGCTTTTATATTAAAAAAAGGGAAATTAGGATATTATTTTTGGTTTATAATTTTCATAATTTCAATATTAGTATCCATATTTCTACCTCAATCGATTATATTCAAGATTGAAGCTTCAACTTTATTGTCAATATTGGTAATGATTACGATATCATTCATAATTTCAGTTTGTTCAAGTGTTGATGCATTTATAGCTATAGGTTACTTAAATTACCCCATAGGTTCAATATTAGCTTTTCTGATATTTGGGCCAATGATTGACATTAAACTTTTAACTATATTAAGAAAATCTTTTAAATTTGAAATATTGCTTTTTATAAGTTTATTAGTAACTTTTATGAGCATTGTTGCTGGTCTACTAGTTAACTTTTTCTTTTCCTAATTGTACCAATACGTGTTTTCTTTGTAGGTATATCGATTTTGTATATTTTTTTGTGACTATTTAATCTTTGATAAATTCTTACCAAAACTAAAATCATAAAAATGATAGATACACAAATTAGTGCGTATTGCCAGTAGAACGAGAAAAAAGTGATATTTGCTATATCTTGCTGTCCAGTTTTAGATTCTATGGCTAAAACTTGCACATCTATTGGACCTATTGGCAAAACTTTATCAATACCGACACTAAACTGTTTTGTTGAATTTGCTCCTACGACCTCAAATCCTTCATTTAAGACTTCTTTATATATGATATTGCTTTGTGAATCTATCAACTGAAAATACACTATAGGTTTTGCTGTAAAATTAGATACATTTTCTATATCGAAACTAATTTCTTGGTTACTACTCATGTGTATTTGATTAGTAGATCTTAAGTTTTTTATTTTAATTTGTGGATTTATTTCACCATTATTAGAATAATCAATGGATAGGTGATAAGAAATTAGCTGTTGTACTGAAGCAGATTCAGATTGTCCATCAGATAATGTTTTTACTAAAATTAACATATTATATGTTCCATCCTCAAGTTCTTTAGAGGGAATAAATCTATATTTAATTTCACGCTTATCTTTTTCTTTTATAACAAATGTTGTGCCATTCAGTACTTCTAAAGAATTTAATAAAGTATCTGGTAAATCCTCAATATTACTGTTAGAATCCAAATATTTGATATCAATTGCATAATTAATATCTTTAGATTCATGATTCATCAAAAAAAACGAACCTTCCACAATCATACCTGGATTAACAATTACTGACCTGTTTGCCGGAGTTACAGTAATACCAGTTTGGTAAGATTCAGCATAAATACTATTTGATCGATTTATTAACAAAGCAACAAAAAGAAAAAAAATGAGTTTGATTGTTTTATTCATATAATTCTATCAAGTCTATTGAATTATCTACATTAAACTTTGTTCTAAAAGTTGAATTACCCAATCCTTGTGAAATATGCACTTTAGTACCACATTCTAATTGATAAAGGCCTCCTATAAGTTTTGGATATTTGCTAAATTTGTAAAGATTTAATACACTACTTATTCTTATTTGACCCCAATGTGTGTGACCAGATAAAACTAGACTTATTCTATCTTCTGGTTCGATAAAATCTATTATTTCAGGATTGTGAGATACTAATATCCTTATAGGATCATCTTCACTTCCTCTAAACGCCATGTTTATATCGAAGTTACAAGAATATAAATCTGAGATACCTGCTATAGTAACTCTTCTATCATCTTTTAACAAAATTTGCACGTTATCATTCACTAACATTTTTACCCCTGACTCTTCCATTTTATAAATAAACTCTTCAGGAAATTTATACAAATATTTACGTTCCAAATACAGAGCATCATGATTTCCATATACACCTAACAAGTATTTCTTCTTAAGAAATCCAAAAAATTTAAAAGCATTTTTATCAAATTTTGTACTTAACAAATCTCCACCAAAAATTACAATATCAGTATCTGCATTGTTTATCAGATCAGCTATTTTGTGTAATTTTTTTTGGTTATCCCTATAATAATCTGAACATAGATGTAAATCTGAAAAAAATATCAATTTTATAGGATCTCTTATTGATTCAAAATTTTCATAAGGTTGTGAATAAACTAAATAAGGATTTTGCTCATAATTCACTCCTGTAAATTCAATTCTTCTGAGAGGATGAATTTTGTTTACTTGAATGACATACTTCTTCAACTTTATATCGTTGTACTTTTTTGTTTGTAGATAAATCTGAAATAAACTAATAGTCACTAATATCATAACCATAGGTAATACAATTATTTCACCGCTAACAACAAAAAAAATCACGCTGACTAAAGTTACAAAGTGTATGCCAAAATCAAAAATTAAAAAGTATAGTAGACTTTTAAATCTACTATGCATTGAGGGCAATTTAACAGTTTTAAAAATTATTTCTTTTGTGAACCTATTCTTAAATTTAATCAGCGACATTACAAGGCAATAGTAACTGTAAACTGTAAAATTAAAATAACATGATAGGAAACATATTTCAATTCGTATTATAATGAAAAATATGGATGATCAATATTCAAAAAAATTTAAGGTTGGGTTTATTGGCTCTGGATATTTTGGGATACCCATACTTGATAAAATCCTGGATTCAAAGTTTTATGAACTTAAAGTGGTAATCACACAACCTGACAAACCCACGGGTAGGTATAAACAGCTTGAAGGCACAGACATATCAAAATTTCTTGATAACAAAAATTTTAAATTAACTATTTTAAAACCTTATAAAATTAAGGATCTAGAAAGCGAATTAAAACAAATCAATTTAGATTTACTAGTAGTAGCGTCATATGGACAGATTATTCCAGAAAAAATTATTAACTTACCAAAACTAGGCAGTGTTAATTTTCATGGGTCATTATTACCTAAATTTAGAGGAGCAGTACCAGTACAAATGGCAATACTACAAGGTTGTAGTACCACCGGCGTCACTCTCCAGAAAATGACTTTTGAAATGGATGCTGGTGATATAATTGCCCAACGAATGATTTCGATAGATAAGGATGATACTACTGAAAGTTTGATGAAAAATTTGGGTGATACTGCATCTCTTATGGTAGACAAAGAATTGTTAGATTATTTACAAAATCCCAATTTTAAACTAATACAACAGAATCATTCATTAGCTACTTATTGTTATAAATCTGATATAGACAAATCTAAAGCACAGATAACATTTGAAAAGCCTTTTGAATTGGTGGAACGAATGGTAAGAGCATTTTTTCCTTGGCCTATAGCCTGGGTTCTACATAAAAAATATGGGATGATAAAAATTTTTAAAATAGGAGAATTTGTACAGTCAGAATCTGAAACTTCAGAATTACATTTCATAAAAAAGAATAAAAAACTTTACATGCAAATAAAAGAAGGTATTATAGAAGTTATAGAGCTTCAAGCAGAAGGAAAAAAGAGAGACAATTTCAAAAATTATTTCTTTTTAGTTGATTGACTTTGTAATATTATTGGTATAACTTGTAATGAGTAATATATTTTTATAAGAAAAATAATATGGGTATATTTGATTTTTTGTCAGGTAATAATAATCAAAAGTCAGGAAGCAATTCAAGCCCAGTTTCAAATCCACAACAGAAACAAGCACGAGGAACAAATGACAACAATCAACCAAATAACTCAAATACAAATAATAAAGGTACCAGTGTAGAGTATCCTTCTCCAAACATCAAACCTTTAAACATCTCGCAAACTACTCAAAATCAAGAAATTATAAATAACCAAGTAGATGATTCGATCTTACCAAACTCAAATATACACATCGATTTAGCAAATTTGCCTAGCGATGAAGAAATCGATAAAATCTTACAACAATATAATAGTATGCAAATTAATTCTAGTAATGATATTAACCCATTGCTCACTGATAATGCTAATGTTTCTAATATAGTCAACAGTCAAGTAGATA
>CALDYZ010000022.1 GCA_937944235.1 Candidatus Dojkabacteria bacterium
TTAAAAATTCTAAAATTTTTTCACGAATTTTTTCGATGAAAGTTTCAGAACCAACATCAGATTTTAAGTCAAAAGAAAATACTTTATTTTCAGTGGGAATCTCAAATGGTTTTTTTGTAGTTGTTATATCTGACATAATAAAAGTTTAACAGAACATATAATATCAATGCTAAAATTTTATAAAATAAAAAAAATGTTGTCAATACTTTGAATTCAAAAATAAATGTACAAGATACATAACAAACACAACATTCTCAATACCAGAATATAAAAATACAATCTAACAAACTGATTTCAGTGTACATTGAAAAAAATTTTATAGCTATACATCAAAAGAGATGGATCGTATAAATCGAAATAGATTGGAGGTTATACCTGATATTGCAGTAGTAGTAAATGAGTAAATGACCTATTTAATCGACAGTTAAAAAATAATAACTTCCTAACTGTAAAAACTATAAATCAATACCAATTTATAACCTCACGTCCATTACTCAACAAAAACTCATTAATTTTACTAAAAGGTCTAGTACCAAAAAATCCTTTACTGGCAGATAAAGGAGATGGATGGGCTGATGCAATTAAAAAATGTCTATTTTTATCAATAAATGCACTTTTTGATTGGGCATATTTTCCCCATAAAACAAATACAACTTTTTCCGTACTTTCAGATATGGTTTGTATGACCCTGTCTGTAAACGTTTCCCATCCTTTCCCTGAATGAGACCCGGCTTCCGAAGATCTTACCGTTAATATTGAATTTAATAACATTACACCTTGATTATGCCAGTACAATAAAGAATTATCTAACGAATGAAAATTTTCTATTTGCAAATCATTTCTCAGCTCTTTAAAAATATTTTGCAAAGATGGCGGTGTGTAATCTGGGATGTTTGATGCAAAAGCTAATCCATTCGCAACAAACGGAGTATGGTACGGATCCTGACCCAATATCACAACCTTTATTTTATCTATGTCTATTTCAAAAGCTTTGAATATATGTTTTTTCTCGGGAAAGATCTGATATCTCTTAAATTCATTACGTAAAAAACTTCCTAATGATTTCATGTAATTTTGCTGTGCTTCAAGTTTAATAAACTGTCTCCAAAATTCAGGAAGATTTTGTATCATAAAAAAAGTAGTGTTCTAAAGCAACTCTAGAATTATTGGATAACTGGTCTTGAATCTCTAAAAAATTCTCGTAATCAACAAACAAATAATCCGAGTGTTTATCCTCTCTATAAGATTTTCCGATTGTTATAGCCAAATTATTCTCAAAATCATTTAAATTTTTAACTTCATAAACGTAATAATAAACATGTCTGTTATTTACATGACCATCTATTTCAAATTCGTACTGATAACTTGGAAAATTATCAAATGGTAATAATTCATCCGCCTCAATACCTGTTTCTTCCAAAAGCTCAAATTTTGCTGCTTCAAGGTCATTCTCATCTTCCTCCACCTTTCCACCCGGAAGTTCGTATTGATTAGGATTCTTAGAATCAGGACCTTTTTTTAACAGTAAAACCCTGCCAAAGGTGTCTTTTACAATTATTCTTACTGTTTTAAACATATTGAAATATTGCAACAAAAACACATGTATTATATCAAAATCAATGCTATAAAACATAGCAAGTTTCAAACGTAAAATTGTAAGCTTAAAAATGTTATTATTAATAAAATCTAGTATTTTTACTATGACCTTAAAATTCAACTACGACACAATACATGACTTAAAGGAATTGATTAGTACAATTGAATATCATAGGCTCCAAGTTGATTTGCGTGCTATAGAAAAATCATATGAATTTGCCAGATCTATACACGGACAAACTCTAAGAAAAAATGGCGATACGGTTTTGTCACACGTATTAACAATTTCCAATTATTTGGCACAATTGAAATTAGATGAAACTAGCATTATTTGTGGGTTATTACATGACACTGTAGAGAAAGGAGGGATAAACATTGACACAATTGATAAAAATTTTGGAACTACTGTAGCTTTTATAATCGATGGTGTAAATACAATTAGAAAATTTTCAAAAAATATAGTGGAAGATATTGATGATAGAGAATCGTTAAAGCAACTTATTTTTAACTCAGCTGAAGATGTCAGAATTTTAATTATTAGGATAGCTGAAAAACTACACAATCTCTTGACAACTATTCATAGCAATGTCGAAGAAACTACAAAGGCAGCTCAACGAGCTCTGTTGATTTATGCTCCACTTAGTGAGTACTTAAATATTACAAGCTTTCAAAAAAAATTTGAGGATAAGGCTTTTGAAATATTGTATCCAGAGGAATATAATTTTGTATTTAAACAAGTCAACATTTTCTACTCAGATAGTAAAGATTTAATAGCGAAATTCGAACAGGAATTACATAAGATCTTATCAAAATATAGTTTGAAAAATTTCAATATCTCATCTAGAAAAAAAGGTTTGTACAGTATATATCGTAAAATCAAAAAAAAATATGCGGAAAAATATGGAGGTTTGAATGAACAATCGTTTGCTAGAGTACTTGACATTTATGCAGCAAGAATTTTAGTTAGTACAGTGGAGGAATGTTACATGGTACTTGGATTGATTCAGTCCAACTTTGAAATTGTACAGGAAGAATTTACCGATTACATAGCAGATCCAAAAGAAAATGGCTACCAATCTATTCATGTAATTGTAAAATACGAAAATAAAACCTTTGAAGTTCAGATAAGAACTTTTCAAATGCATGAAATAAATGAGTATGGTTCAGCAAGTCACATCGCATACAAATCCAAAGGCTCTGTAAAGACTTCTGACATGACATGGACTAAAGACTTAATTAAATGGCAAGGTAGCACAGAAAAAGA
>CALDYZ010000023.1 GCA_937944235.1 Candidatus Dojkabacteria bacterium
AAATTTAACTGTTAGCAATTTATCTGTATAATTAGTTAAGATAAATAATTGACATAATTTATTTGTATGGGAAATGTTTTAGAACAACAAAAAACTAAAACTACAAATCAATTAAAAAGTAGATTTGAGAAGCCCTATGAGAAATTTACAGAAGATCCAGGAATAGTATTGCAGGTGTTTGCATGTATTTTACTTACTGTTGCAACGTCGACGGAAACGCAATCAGTACACATAGCTTCAGTATTGGGATCTGGTTGGCCATATCTGTTTGTAAGCCAGTTGCCAAAAATGGTGAGCGGTATTGATTTAGAATTCACCGGTTTTGATATTAATCCGCGCCAAATAACATATTGTTTGTCAAATCCAGAAACAATTAAGAAGTTAATACAAGAAAGTTTATCATCAAGCCGATTTGGTTCACAATTTGATCTGCCTATAGGTGTAGATACGATAGAAACACATATATTAAACGTTTTAAAAGATTCAAGTTGGACAGTTTTAGAACAAAATGATCGTTTAAATTTATTGTGGCTATCTAACATATTTGATTATGCCGGATATGCTATGAAAGATGAAGGTATAGAAAACATCAATCAAGAATCTTTAACAGAGTTTATTTCTAAGAAAATACAAGGTATGCTCGAATATTTTGGTGTGATAGTTTTTTCAAGCCATCCTAGTATGAATACTAGATCGGACGTACTTGGTTGTTACAAAGAAGTTTTTGACAATTTACAGTTACAACATAGAGATGAAAATAAAAGTTTTTACTATGTTGAAATTGCAATAGATACAATAGATTTAAAAATAGTCGCTACAGGAGAAAAAGGTTATCAAGTTATTTCTGATTTAATCAAATATTTTGCAGGATTAAGTATAAACATCTTTGGTGAGGAATGCAAACTCGGAGATAGAGACACACAAGGTCGGTTTAAGTATATTAGAACAAACATAAATACCGGTAACGAATCTTGAATCATAGTAATTTAGTTAGTTATTAAAATAAATATTAAGATTAGATGATATAATTGAATATAGTTATTGAAATTTATGCGAAAGCAGACTTTGTACCTACAACCAGTTAAAGCTGGCTTCCCCAGTCCTGCTGAAGGTTATGTAGATAAAAGTTTAGATTTGAATGAATTTTTGATTAAAAATCCTCACTCTACTTATTTTCTTAGAGTTAGTGGGGATTCTATGAGTGATTATGGGATATTTGATGGAGATATAGTTATTGTTGATAAAAATGTAGAGCCTGTAGATGGGAAAATTGTTATAGCTTCAGTAAATGGAGAATTTACCATCAAAGTATTTCATAAAAAAAACGATAAAATCTTGTTACTACCGGGCAACAAAAAATATAAACCAATAGAAGTTGAAAAAAGTGATGTAGATTTTGTTATTTGGGGAGTTGTTAGACACTCTATTCGTTCTTTTCATTAATCAATAAGATGAATAATCATCTGTATGCGATTATAGATTGCAACAATTTTTTTGCTTCTTGTGAATGCATTTTTAGACCGGATTTAAGAAATAAGCCAGTAATAGTTTTGTCAAATAATGATGGATGTGTGATTTCTAGAAGTCAAGAAGCTAAAGCGTTAGGTATTAAGATGGGAGAACCATTTTTCAAAATTAAACATATAGTGGATCTATACAATGTGGCAGTTTTTAGTGCTAACTTTAGTCTCTATGGCCAAATATCTAGTAGGATCATGTCTATTATTTCAAAATATTTTGCAGATGTAACTATATATTCTATAGACGAAGCGTTTATAAGATTTAGGATTAATGATAATTTTTTGGACAAATTTTCTCATTTAAGAAAAGAAATACTTAAATCCACAGATATAAGTGTTTCGATCGGTATTTCACAAACCAAAGTTTTGGCAAAATTAGCAAACGAGTTTGTAAAAAAATTTGATAGAGATAAAGGTATTTATTATCTTGATTTTTTTAACCATAGCAGTATTGACGAGTTTACTGATAAATTTGATTTATCAGACATTTGGGGTGTAGGTTCAAATATAAAAAATTCTCTGTTATCTATGGGTATTTCAACCGTATCAGCATTTCGCAAGTGTGATTTATACTTTCTGAGGAAAAATTTTAATGTAAATATTGTAAAACTTAATCTTGAGTTGAATGGTAATGATTGTATAGAGATCACAAGTATTGCTGACAGTGTCAAAAAAAGCATAGTTAGTTCAAGGTCATTTAGGGCAGATATTTCTGATCAAAATTCTTTGGAAAAAGCAGTTTCATATCATTGTGATAAGGTATCTCAAAAGTTACGATCTCAATCGTCAAAGGCAAGTTTAGTTGGGGTTTTCTTACGTAATAATTATTTCAAACAAGGTAGCTATCAAAAATTTCTGGTATTTCGTAACTTAACATATCCAACATCATCTACATTGGTGATAAATTCAGCAGCACAAAGTGCTTTGAAAGAGATACTATCATCAACCAATAACATATCGTTTAAAAAATGTGGTGTTATTCTTTCAGGTATAGAGCATGAAACGCGAACTAACGAAAGGATGAGTTTTTTTACACAAACAGACCACAAGTGGGTAGATGAGAAACAAGATAATTTAATGAAAGCAGTAGACTCTATAAATCACAAGTTTGGTGCACATAGTATAAGTTTAGGTACTAGTGTTGGTAGTAAAAATGACGAATGGAAACCTATGTCCAATTTTAAATCTCCTGATTATTTATCAAAATGGACTGAAATTCGTTTTGTTTATTAAAAAAATTTGATATACTCGGTCTGTATTGCTAATTTTATTTATTATTAAAAAATTATATGCAAAAATCTTTAGTTTCACAGCTTGGCCACTTTATAAAGAATCAGAGTGTGGATCACGATATATCTGCAAAGTCAACCTTTTTTAAAATTTTATTAACTATAAGAACAACATTGTTGACAGAGCCATTTGCTTTGTTAGGAGCCGCTATCTCAGGACTATTATCTGGAATTTTAGTGGGATTAGTTGGTGTAGCAGAAAGTTCAAAAGAGTCATCTTTAACGAGCCCAGATATAAATTTGGTCATTGCTGGTTTGTTTCTAGCAATTATTTTTGCACCTGTAATTGAAGAACTGGTATTCAGAAGTTGGATACACTTAAGGTTGAGATATTTATTTCTCATTCCAGGATATTTAATGACTAAAGTTATATTCAGTTTTTTAGGTTCAAATGATAGTTTTCTTGAATTTTATGATTCATTACCTAGGATTTTGTCTTTTTCTTTCGATTCAATAATAGTACCAGCTGTTTCTTTGATTGTGTTTTATCTAATAGGTAGATCTTTAGAATCAACAAATTTTGGTAAGAAAGTTTATGAAATAGGTAGACAAAAAGTTAGGTTTCTTGTCATATTAAGCACATTAGCATTTGCATGGATACATGGTGGAAATATTTTTCAAAATTCTTTCTGGTATCTAGCACCATTTATCACTTTATCACAGTTAATTAGTGGTTATTTTTTTGCATTTATTAGATTAAAAATTGGTTTAGTATATTCCATGATTTCGCACTCAATAGCCAATTCTGTGTTTAGTGTACCAGCTTTCTTTTTTGGTTTAATGAGCCAGTCACCTCTTGTAGCAGATCAAACAGCTGAATTAGAGAATTTATCAGCAGGAGACGTTATACCAGTTTTGCTAGCGGGAGCGTTTTTAATTTTGTACGTCGTAGCTACGATTATTAGTTTTGTGTATTCTGCATATGAGCACTTTAAATTTGTTTCTAAAACAAAAAGTAAGTAAGTTTTAAGTCTATATATTAAAATATTAAAATTAGACTTATTATTAAAAAAAGAAAGGTAAAGCTCTGTATGTTTTACCTTTTTTTATTTTTTGTTTCGTGTTAGACTGATTAAGATGAGTAAATATTGGGTTTTGTGCTGAGCGTTAATTTAATTTACGGGAAAAGTTTTGTGTGAAAACTATAAATTAAATGATCTGCCCCTGTTTTACTACATACTACCCATGACTTTATCTGTTGGGTGTTTATTTTTTTTATTATGTATAAATTATTTTATGAACTCAGATTTTAAAACTAGCTCTAATGGTAAAAATTTTAGTAAGACAAACAAATATCCTAAAAATAAAGATTTTTTTACAAACGATCGATCAAATAATAATACAAAAAAAAGATTTTTAAGAACAAATGATCATACTCAAAGGTATAAAAGAAGTGTCAATTCAAATTTTACAAAAAATTATAAGTCTAGGTTTTCTGCCAACAGGAAAGTCAAAGGTATTGATCCTAATCGATTTATAAAGAGAGCTGTAATAAACATAGAGGAACAGGTCTACGTTCCAACTATAAATTTTCAAGAATTAGAAATTGATAAACAGCTAAAACAAAATATAGCTTTTCGCAATTATAATACTCCCACACCCATACAAGATGAAGCTATTCCTTTAATATTGCAAGGCAGAGATGTATTTGGTTTGGCAAATACAGGTACTGGAAAAACTGCGGCTTTTTTAATTCCTTTGATTGATAAGTGTATAAAAAATCCGACACAAAAAGTATTAATTATTGCACCAACTAGAGAATTAGCTGAACAAATAGATCATGAACTTTATTTATTTACAAAATTCATAAAAGTATTTTCGGTTTTGGCTGTAGGGGGATCAAATATTTATAAACAATTATCAAAATTAAAAAGAAATTTCAATTTTTTAATAGGTACACCGGGTAGAATTAAAGATTTGTATGAAAGAAAAGCATTAAATTTATCTTTGTTTAATATTTTAGTTTTAGATGAAGTTGATAGGATGCTGGATATGGGATTTATAGAGGATGTTAGATACATAGTTTCCAAAACACCAACAAATCGTCAAACATTATTTTTTTCCGCAACTACAAACAAAGAATTAGAAGAAGTAAAAAATTCATTTTTAAATAATTTTGTTAAAATTTCTGTGAAAACTGGAGATACAGTCGATAGTATTGATCAAGATGTAATTTGGGTGAATTCACAATCAGAAAAGCTCATTACATTAATTAATTTTTTAGAAAAACATCCGGATAAAAAACTAATAGTTTTTGTAAAAACAAAAAAACAAGTTGATATTTTGGATCAAGAACTCTCATCTAAAGGATTCAAAGTTTCTGCTATTCATGGTGATAAATCCCAATATTTCAGAAGAAAAGCGCTTAAAAGTTTTAAGGATAATGAAACTAAGATCTTTGTTGCTACAGATGTAGCTTCAAGAGGTTTAGATATTCCAAATGTTGATTATGTCATAAATTTTGATGCACCAGATAATTTTGAAGATTATGTTCATAGAATTGGAAGAACCGGTAGAGCAGGAAAAGTTGGGAATGCAATAACGTTTGTAGTCAAAGATAATAATAACCTCAAATAAACTTTAAATAAGTAAATTACGACCTGTCATTTCTGGAGGAGGTTTGATACCCATAAGGCCTAGTATCGTTGGTGCCACATCGCTTAGACCACCTACAGGAATTTCTTTACCAGAAAAACCTTTTTTAATCGCTAGGAAAGGTACAGGATTTGTGCTATGTTTTGTGTCAATGTCTCCAGTTTGTAAATCTATCATTTCTTCAGCATTACCATGATCTGCTGTAATTATTACTGCTCCACCTTTCTTGATAGTGTAATCAACTATTTTCCCCACTGCCCAATCACATGCTTCCATCGACTTGATAGTGGCATCAATATTACCCGTGTGTGCTACCATGTCTGGACCAGCAAAATTTACAAGTATAAAATCATACTTTTCTTCACTTATTTTATCGACAACAATTTCAGCTATCCATTTTTGACTCATTTCAGGCTTTAGATCATAAGTTGGTACTTCTTTTGGAGATGGAACTTCAAGCCACGTCTCTCCCGGATAAATTTGTTTATTTTGACCATTAAAGAAGTATGTTACGTGAGGAAATTTTTCTGACTCTGCAATTCGTAGTTGTTTTAGACCGTTATCTGATAAAACTTTACCTAGAGGTTCCAATACCTTTTCTGGAGGAAATACTACTTTTTTAGGAAAGCCATGCTCATAATCTACCATTCCTATAAAGAATATATTTTTTAACATTTCTCGCTCAAAACCATCAAAGTTTTCATCTTCAAATGCCATTGTTAATTGAACTGCTCTATCAGGTCTAAAATTATAAAAGATAATAGTATCATTGTCTTTTATACTGACAGCATCTTCAGAATTTGTTTCAACAATCAACATTGGTTCTAAATATTCATCAAAGACATTATTCGCATAAGATTCTTCTATAGCTTTTCTCCAATTTTTTACTATTTTCCCTTTTTTCATTGTTAATAAATCGTATGCGACTTTTGTTCGGGTCCAGTTTCTGTTTCTATCCATAGCGTAGGCTCTACCTACAACACTTGCAATTTTGCCAATTTTTTTTTGAAAAAGATATGCTTCTATT
>CALDYZ010000024.1 GCA_937944235.1 Candidatus Dojkabacteria bacterium
ATCTAAAGATGTTAATTTTTGACCTTGCTTGCTTAAAATCTTACGTCTGGTAAAATCGATTAAATCGATTAAAGGTTCCGGACCTGAGCTTCTTCCTCCCATGGTTTTAAGTCTGGCTCCTTTTGGTCTTAGTTGTGAAAAGTCAAAAATTAAATTCTTACCATCTAACCATGTCTTAACACCATGGACAAAAGCCTTTGCCCATCCTTCTTTGCTATCCTCTATAACATATCTTGGCAGTATGTCTCCAGTTTGCATTTTAACTTCTGGAAAATTATCAATAAATTTCTTTTCTACAGAAAAACCTACTCCTGTTCCACACATAGATATATACATTATTTCTCCAAAATCTTCTGGTTTTGTCACAGCTATGTAGGAGCAGTTATATGCAGTAACATTAGTTCTCCTTGCTGCAGGCCCAGCACTCCACAAAAGTCTCATCGAAGGTATTATTTTCATGTTTAATATCTGTTGTTTGAGTTCTTCGTATTCATGAGTTGAGAGTTTTTCTCGAATAGTTTCTTTCATAAAATTAATGTATCTATCAACAGTTTCAACCCATGTTTCACGTCTATTAAGTTCTGGAATCCATTTAGAATAAGACAAGTAATAAATGAATTCTCCTAATTCATTTGGAAAATATTTCCTACTCTCTTCTACTAGCCTTGCAAAATCATTATTTAGGCTATGATTTTGTACATTAGGACTTGAGTTTATAGTGTTTTGGTAACTTGTGTTTGTATTGTTTTCTTCCATACAAAAATTTTTAATAAATAAAATTAATTAATATTTTTTTTGCTTAATCTATTTAGTTCTTTTTCTACGTCTTCTAATGATTTGAATTCTTTGTAAACTGCAGCAAATAGTAATGCACCTAGTTTATCGATCTGTGTAAGGTGTGTTAGGACCATCTCTCCGATATCTACAGATCTAACAACTTGTTTCCCTGAGTTCAGTAATTGTTGTTCTATTTCATGTACTATATCTTCTAAAGTTTGATCAGAAATGTCTCTTTTTTTTACAGCTTTCAAGATACCTCTTTTAATTTTTTCTCTATCAAATTCCTCTACTCTACCATCGCGCTTTACAACTTGCATTGTCACCTTTTCAATTCTTTCATAGGTAGTAAATCTTTTTTTACAATTTTCACATTCTCTCCTTCTTCTGATAGTTTGTGTACTACTGCTTCTTTTATCTATTACTCTCAAATTTTGACTATTACAAAATGGACAAATCATAAAAAATAGTATCAATATTTTGTATATGTAATTAATTTATCATCAATATATTGTATTTTAAAGATGATTTTACTGTTGCACGTTAATAATTTTATGGTTTTTTGTTTTCACATCATAAAATTTTAATTTATACACAAACTGTTGTGGTGTATTTGATATGTAAACACAATATGTATATATTTTAGCTAGTTTAATTTTTATAATTAAAACAAATAGAGTTCAAAAAACGTTTTATGTTTGTATGTTAAAATCTGATTATGGTGATTCAAGCAAGGGACGTAATTAATTCTATATCTGATATTGGTAAGAAGCAGATATCAGAAGAAAAATCCAGACATCCTAAATACGAATTCCAGGCTTTTGCTTATAAAATTGCACATGATCTTGGCGATTTGGAAAATTTGCATATTTATATGAGTTTATTGAAGAAGGTAGAAAGGATATTTATAGAAGAAGCTTATACATTTGCTGTAGATTCATCTTCCGTTAATAAGAAGAAAGTTTTTCTTTGGAAATTGAAACAATTAAGAAATTCACGAGATTTACAAATTCAGAATAATGATTACACTTTTGAAAATGTTCTAAAAAGGATGAGGATTTTTAGAGATAAATATCATGCAAAAATATTATTAAGGTATGATCATTGTGATGAATTTGTTAATTTTGTTTGTACCAATTTAACTTATAGTAAATACAAAAAAGTACTATTAATTTGTTTTCCTTATAAGGACTTAATTATGAATTTACAGAAATTATCAAACAACATCAGTTTTTATGATTATAGTAAGAGTATACAAAACTATATTAATAATTTATTTAAACATCTAAAGTTGTTGAGCTGGAAAAATATTTTAAAATTACCAAAATCATCAACAAAGTATGATTTGATAATCTTAGATCATATATTTTCTATAATACCTTTTGAATACGAATTACTTTTTTTTGAATCTATAAACAAATTATTAAGCAGCACATCTCAAGTTTTTATTAGGATTAAGTTATCAGATAATAAAAAGCAATATTGGGTAAATCTCAAGGATACTCAAGATTATTATTTTGAAAAATTATCAAATTTGTTGTTAGTTGATAAGATAAAAGATCATTTTGATATACAACAAAGCCTGATCAGTTTAAATAGCATCAACTTAAGTTTGAAGCTAAAAGCAGGTTAATGAGTTAATAATTTAAGTATAAGACTGTTAGTTTCGAATCTTTTCATTAAAAATTCAACTAAACTCGGGTAGTTCGAATCATCTAATAGTTCAAAATTTTGTATTTGCAGATCTATGCTTAATTGCATAATTTTTTGAAATATAGACTCATATGCAATCAATGTTAAAGCTGCTATGGAATCATTTTTCGTGAAGTTATTTAATTCAAGTAATATCTCTTCTGACAAAGAATTTTTATCTACATATGAGTAAGGGTCTAGTTTTTTCACTTTGTCAATAAATAATGAAATATTTTGAATTGTTGAATTTTGAGATGATATTGCATCTATTTCAGAATCACTTAGTTCCAAAATGTCTGGATTTGATTCTTGAGCTATATTCAACACTTTGCTAATGAATTCATTTTTCGAATCGCTATATATTACAGATCCTACGGATTTTGTTATGAATTGAAATATCTCATATAAGTCTTCTTGAATGTTTTCTATTAATGTTGATTTGTCTCCTTCTATGATATAAAAAATTATAGTTCCATCGTATAAATGAATTTTAAGCTTAATATCTTCCATGGTTATTAAAAAACATAGAGTATTCTAACCTATTTTTGTATACTTTTGTAGTTAACAACTGCCAAAAATGTCTAGTTTACAAATCAAAGTATACAAAAAAAATTTGGATCATACTTATTGTTTAGGTGCTAGCAATTTACTCGAACTATTTAGGTCTGACAAGTTAAATTTTTTACAAAAAATTATAATTTCTAGTAAAGCAGATAATGGTTTTGGTATAAGTGAGATATTGCACAACTGTAAAAAATATAATATAGAGGTTGTACATAATGATTTTCTTGTAAGGAAATTGTCGCTTAAAGAAAATACTTATGTAGTAGGAGTAGTAAGAAAGTTTTTTACTCAACTTGAGTCATATGCTTCTCACATAGTTTTAGTAAATCCTAGTAATATGGGAAATTTGGGTGGAGTTATGAGAACACAATTAGCTTTTGGGTGTAGAAATTTAGCAATCATTAAGCCTGCAGCTGATCATTTTGATCCTAAGGTTATAAATGCCTCGAAAGGAGCTATATTTCACTTGAATATACAGCATTTTGATTCGTTACAGGAATATTATGAAAAATTTTTGGAAAGTAGACGATTTTTCACATTTTATTTACATGATTCTACAGATATAAGGTTTGTTGACTTTGGCACCAATAATTTATCAGAAAAAGAAGTTTTTCAATTATCCAATTCTTACGTTTTTGGAAATGAATCATCTGGACTTTCTCAATTGGATGCAAATCTAGGTTGTCGTGTAAAGATCCCCCAGTTTGATGATATAGATTCTCTGAATTTACACGTTTCGGTAGGAATTGCTTTATGGGAAGTGTTAAGAAGATCTAAAAATATTAGTCAAACTTAAACTCTCCGTCAGCATAAATTACCGTTTTATCACCATTTTCAAGTGTTGCTTCAACTTTTCTGTTTGAAGTACTTATGATATCCGTGTGAATCGCTGAATCATTAAAACCTATTTCAGCTAACTCTTCATTTGAGAATTTTTCTTGATTCACGATTGCATCTCTATAACTTTGACCTAGGGCAATGTGTGTATTTCCGAATTGACCTCCGAAGTTTTCGTCAAACAATGTGTTAGCCATGATTTTATCTATTTTAGAAAATCTCTTATCGGTTAAACTAAACTCCCCTACTCGTCTAGATCCTTCATCTGTTTCTATCATAGCCTTTAATGCCTCTTGATTTTCTTTTGCAGAATAATCGACTACATTGCCATTTTTGAAAGTTAATTTTATACCCTTTATTATTTGTCCATTTCGATACAAAGGTTGATTGAAATATATCCAACCTTCTGTGCCTCTAGCATCCGGTGAAGTAAAAATTTCAAAGCTAGGTATATTTCTTCCGGTGCCACCAACAAATTGTCTATGCTGTCCCATTTCTATGTGCAAGTCGACATCTTCTCCGGTGATGTGCAACGATTTGATATTTAAATTATTTATCCAATTTAAAATTTCATTAGTTTTGTTCATTGTAGCCTTTTGTTTGGCTATTGGATCTTCTTCATCGAGGTAACAAGCTTTAATTATTTGTTCCCAGTACTCTTCTAAGGACATATTAGCTGCTTTAGCCATAGCTTCTGATGGATAATCAGTAAGCACCCAAGTTAGCTTACCTTCATACTCTTTCTTATTTCTCATTTCCATGTAACGTTTCCAAATACGGTTCCTTTCTGTGATTTTGTTTTGATCGATACCTGAATAATAATTATGATCGTTTGTAGTTAGAATTAATACCACATGATCAATTGTGTCTATTCGTGATTGTAAATATCTTTCTGGAAAAAATTTGAGCTGATCTTCATTTGCAATTTCGTAAAATTGTCTAGTTTCATCTCTATCCCTTTCTAATTCAGCAGGTAAATAGCATAGTAACATGTGTCCTCCTGATTCAAGTATTGACTTTTGGATAGGTAATAGCATCGGTTTTGCGGTTTCATTCATTATCACGTAAACAATTTCATTCGGGCTAATGCCTTTACCAGAGTTTAACGCAAATTTTATCAATACATCTGAGAATTTTTTTAGAATTTTTTCGTTAGGTGTATACATAATATTTTTTAATAACAACTATTTTGTTTGAAATATTTGTTTACTGAATAGTAACCCTTTATTTATCAAATCTAAGTCAAAATTTTCGTTAACACCGTGCATGTTGCAATCTTCATTACCAAGACCAATTGAGACAACTGGAACTTTTAAAATTTTTTTAAAAATTCCTGCTATAGGGACTATAGCTCCGCAAAACTTATACAAACACTCTTTTTGATAAATTTTTGACGCTATATCTTTAACGTAAGAACTAAAAACATTGTTATGTTCAAGTATTATAGGTTCGAAACTTTCACTTTGGATAATATTGTAATCAGCATATTTAGGCAAATTATTTTTAACAAATTTATCAAATAGTGAAAGAACCGTTTTAACCGAATGTCTCGGTGAAATTCTGAAATTTATTTTTATAGTAGTCTTGCCAGGAATTGCATTTCTATATCCTTCTCCTTGATAACCGGATGTTATGGAGGTTATCTCTGCAGAAGTTAGGTACGTAGATAATATGTAAAAGTTATTGTTACTGTTTCTTAATTTAATACCTGTAACAGTATTCAAGTTGCTCTCATTAAAGGGTATTTTTGTCAAATTATTAATAATTTCCTGTGGTATTGTATCAATAGAATTGTCCAATTCGGGTAAACTAAAAATTCCTTCCTCATTATACATTTTAGATAATAAAATTGTTGAAACTATTGCCGAATTCGGTATCCCACCACCATACAAGCCTGAATGATTATCTTTGGATGAAGTTATAATTTCCAAAGTTAGGTTAGCTATACCTCTAAAACCTGTTTCAATAGTTGGATGTTTCATAGTAAGTTCTCCATCTGAAAAGAATACGTAATCGCATTTAAGCAAACTTTTGTGATCTTCAATAAATTGTTCTAAATTTGGAGAACCAGTTTCTTCATTACCTTCAATAATAAATTTTATATTTTGTTTTAATTTCCCTGCTTTTGCTAGTTGTAAAATTTGATAAATATGTATTAAAATTTGGCCTTTATTGTCCACAACTCCTCGCCCAAATAATTTGTCATTTTCTTCATAGAGATCAAACGGATCTTGTGACCATCCTTCTGTTATATTAGCTGGTTGTACGTCATAATGTCCATAAATCAACACAGTCTCTTCAATAGGTTCACTAGCGGGTATTTCAGAATAAACAATGTCGTTACCATACCCTGAAATTAATGTAGATTTATATCCGCTATCAATGAACAATTTTTGTAACCACTTTGCACATTTATTTACTTCATGTTTGAAGTTGCTGTCTGTGGAGATACTCTTAAGAGATATGAATTCTTTTAGTATTTCAATAAATTTATCCATAAAGATTGAATTTTTGTCTTATTTTATCACAAATTAAAACTCTAATAGCCTTTCTTAGAATTTAAAATTATTAATTCGACAATTAAGTAGTTTTTTTAACTAAGCATTAGAATCATCAAGGATATATGTTTAGAAATGAGATCGCAAGGTATGAGTAGGTTACTTCTTAAAATAAAGTTTATGAAAATTAAGATTCTGTTTTTTCAAAAAATAAAAACATTTTATTAAACCAGCATGGAACTTAAATAAAAAGTGTAATGAATACTAAAAATTATTTTGAGTGAGAAAAAAAAGTTTTACAACTGGCGGTGTGTATTTGAAAAAATCCGAACCGATTTCATTAACGGGCTCGGCGGGCGGAATTTCCCCCGAACCCCCTTTCCGCCCGCCTCGCCCGAAAGCGGAAGCGAAAAGGACGATTTCAAGTTTTTCGCGGGCGATAGCCCGCAAGAAAAATCATAAATGATTTTCCTCTTTGGCGGCAAATTATTTTATAATCTAATTCTTACG
>CALDYZ010000025.1 GCA_937944235.1 Candidatus Dojkabacteria bacterium
GCTTTAGAGGATATAGAGTATAAAACATTAAATTTTAATGATTTAGAGGAATTAGAGGGAAATCCTGTATTTGTAGAAGGAGAAATAATTGAAAATTATTCAAGTTCGATGGATATTCAAACAAATGCTGGATCAATCAGGATATCATTATTATCATCTACTGGTATAAATGTAAATAAAAGCAAAGGTGACAAAGTAAGTGTTTATGGTATTTTAAGTCAATATAATGGTTTATACAGAATACTACCCAGATATGTGTCTGATATATCAATTGTAAAAAAACAGGTCAATAGCTTAAACCAAACAAAAAGTAGCACATTGAACAAAAACAATTCTAAATCTTCAATTATTAAAAAATCTGTACAAACTCCAGAACCGCAAATTTTAAGTTTATCAACTACAAGACTTGATAGTGAGAAAATATACGATTACACACCATTAAGTTTGGAGAATTTGGTCATACCTGAAATAAAAAATAATAGTTTTTTTGAGTCAAGAATTCCGATCTATGTAATTTTGTTTTTTGTGGTTTTGTTTATTTATTGGTATATCTTTGACAACAGTATTATAAATCCACTGAAATTTTTCAAATCCAAAAGTAGTGAAACTTTATCAGAGAAAGAGAAAGATTTTTTGAAAAAATATTATGACGCTTGATTTATCTGGGGACAGTCTAGTTAGCTTTTTTGGCAAAGAGTATCAGATAGAAATTTTGCATTGTGAATCTGCTAAACCCTATATTGTAATAAGCAATTTTGCTTTACGGTTCTTGTTGACCACTAAGAATTTCTTTAAACAAAAACAAGAAATCATTTATCTGCTCAAAGTAAAATCAACAGAATTTATAAAAAATTTTGCAATTGATATAGCAAATAGACAAGATTTGTCTTTTAATAAAATTTATGTCAAAGATACTGTTTCGCGCTGGGGTAGCTGTTCATCAATTGGTAACATAAACATTAACTGGAAATTATGTTTTGCACCCACAAAATGTCTGGAGTATGTGATTATTCACGAATTGTGCCATATAATTCACATGAATCATAGTAAAAATTTTTGGGAAGAGGTGCAAAAACGTATGCCTGATTATAAAATTTGGCACAACTGGTTAAAAGACAATAGTAAACTTATATTGATAAAGCTTTAATATTTTAAGTTTTGATATAATATTTATAAATTTCAAGGTAGGTAGAATGTTACAAGAATTAATTCAAAAAATTGAAAATTTAAAAAGATCATTTGAAAAAATTAAACTGAAAAAAAAACCTGAAGATCTAAAAAAAAGAAAAGCAGAATTGGAAGAAGCAGTCAATAAAAAAGACTTTTGGGAAAACACAGATCAAGCCCAAGAAACTATGCAAAAATTAGGTGAGGTGACAAGCGATATAAATGAAATAGACAGTATAACGAGAAGAATAGCCGAGAGCGAACTAGTAATTTCAGAATTGCAAGAGACTGATGTAGATCTTATTGAATTTTTAAATAGTGAAATCAAATCTTTACAAGCAAGTATCAAAAGGCTAGAACTAGAAACATTTTTGTCAGGTAAATTCGACAAATCAAATGCATTGATAAAAATAGTTGCTGGACAAGGTGGTACAGAAGCTTGTGATTGGGCAGAAATGCTATTTAGAATGTATGTAAGATATGCAAATAGTAGAAGTTGGAAAGTTGTAGTTCATGACGAAATTAAAGGCCAGGAAGCTGGTATAGCAAGTATAGATTTTGAAGTCGTTGGTAAGTACGCTTATGGCTTCTTAAAACACGAGCATGGAACACATAGACTTGTCAGAAATTCTCCATTTAACGCTCAAGGATTAAGACAAACCTCATTTGCTGGAGTCGAGGTTATGCCAGTTGTAAATGAAGAGATCGAAATAGATATCTCAGAAAAAGATATCGAATTTAGTGCACAAAGAAGTGGAGGAGCCGGAGGACAAAATGTAAATAAAGTATCAACAAAAGTTAGGTTAGTACATATTCCAACAGGCATCTCTGTGGAATGTTCAACAGAAAGAACGCAAGTTAAAAATAGAGAAATAGCACTGAAAATGCTCAAAGCAAGGCTTTATGAAATTGAAGAACGAAAAAAGAAAGATGAATTACAGGGTATTAAGGGCGAATATACAATTGCAGGCTGGGGAAACCAAATTAGATCTTATGTTTTAGATGATAAAAGGGTAAAAGATCATAGAACAAATGTTGAAGTTTTTGATACAGATGCTGTGTTAGATGGTGATATTCAAGTGTTTATAGATGCAGCAATTTTACAGTTATGACTAATTTAGGAAAATGCATTTTAAGTTGTAGTCACGCACGTTTGTAAAGACTAAAAGCGATATTATTTTACTCTCTTTATATATCCTTTATTTGTTGTACAGTTTGGAATTGCTATATTTGAATAATTTATAGTTATGACTTTGGTATTTGTTTTTATATTTGATATTTAGATATGTAACGAATGATATATGATGATGCTCAAGATGATGTCCTTCATCCAAAAACAAAAGATTAGGAACGTTATCTCAAATGATGAGCTTAGTATTGATATTGCTTTAAAATGTTACTAGTTAATGCTTTACTTGTAAGTGTCATATCAATGTTATTTGTAAATTTTTTCTGTTTTATTTAATTAGTCAATTTGATACAAGGTTATTGTTATACCTCAAAAAATTCAGATGAAAATCTAAAGTGATTATAGATTTTATTAGTCATGTTTATTTTTGTCAGCTTTTCAAGTTTTGCTTTTTATATCTGAATCCTATTTGAATTTTGATCTATTTAAATTGATTTTAGTATTGACAGCTTGGATATTTTCTATTGCTGGTTGCATATATAATCAAGTAAGAGATTATGAAGTTGATAAAAAAAGTTCGTTTACACAACACAACTCAAGTGCTACTATGTTTTAAACAAGGTAAGTTTTGGTGTATTTTTTTGTATCTGTTTTCTGCCATTACTTCTATTTTAGTGTTTGTATTTATGTATTTATGAAAAATATGTTATTGAATTTATTATGAAAGGCTTAGGTCATTAACTAAAATTAGTTTGATGTAGATTTTTAACTATTATTATTTTTAGAAGTTTTTTTTTAATTTTTGAGTTTAAGCGGGGGTTAATTATTATTATGTTTTTGATTTATATACACAAGTAACTAACAAATTATATATAAAATCAAGATCGAAAAAACAGTATAGAAATTAGGCAGCATTGAGAAAATATTTTAAGATGATCAGTATGTAAAAATAGAAAAATGTTTTTTACTGAACAATAAAGATGAGTTTTGTAAAATTTTTGTTGGAAGGAGATTCAAAGTTAAAACTTAGAGCAAATCAACAACATTTTAATAAGTACTGTGCAAGTTATGTGATATACATTTTCATAAATTATATAAAATACTTTGTCGTTTGTCCCCGTAATATTGAACAATAAATCCTCTTTGATATCATCTGTAAAAAATCTATAGATATTTCAAAATTAAATTCAGATTTTGTTTGATATTTTTATGTTAAAAATTTTTAAAAAACTCTTGCAAATATTTTTTTGTTTGTTATAATAATCATGTAACTACTCTTCGGAGTAGTTACACTGGAAGTCACTTCGGTGACTTCCACTAGAGATAATATTTAGATTGTCTCTACTGAGAAAGGCTTGCTCCGGCAAGTCTTTCTTTTTTTATGTATATATTTATTCCTCATCCTTGTAAAAGTGATTTAATGATCAATCTACAACTTTTTTTCTAAACAATTTTTGTTATAAATTTTAGCTAACTTTTTTAATTTTTAAGATTTAATTAAACGAAATTTTAAAACAATTTGTTACTTCTAATAATCGCTAATTACAAATAATGTAATGTATTCAAATTTATGGATTACTTTTTCCTTTAATACTTCTTGATATTAATTTCTAATCTTTTTTCAAAAGATCCGTTCATATTCGCAAATTTATTTTTATTCGACATTTTTATTCAAAAATTTTTTAAAAAACTCTTGCAAAAGTTTTTTTGTTTGGTATAATGATTTTGTAATTACTCTTCGGAGTAGTTACACTGGAAGTCACTCCGGTGACTTCCACTAGAGATAATCCTAGTGATTGTCTCTACTGGGAAAAGCTTGCTCTGGCAAGCTTTTCCTTTTTTATTAGCTTATCTCTTTTTTTAGATTTCTTACAGTTGCTTATTCAAAGTAGAGATTTAGCTATATAAACAATCATACAAAACACAATTTTGTTATTTCGGTAATTTTTAAAGTTATATACTCTAAATAACTCACATATACTAAATACAATTATATTATTAATTACTGTTTTTCACTCTTTAGTTTGTATAAATTCGATATTTTTGATACTACTTTTGCTTTAGAGATTCATATAAATTTTTATAGTGTTCGTATGTTCTATAACAACTTCTGTACATTTCCAACAAATTTTTAGCTTTTAGTGCGTCTAATTTTGATATATATGGGATATTTAATAATTTTCTTATATATCTTACAAAACTAGTAAATTTATTTTCAATATAAGTTTTTTTAGATTGTTTTAAGTTTTTTAAAAGATCACCAAGCTTGTAATCTATAATAAATTCATTTTTAATTTCTTCATCAAAATGATATGAATCATCATAAACAAAATTTAGGAAATCATTTACTATCTCATCTGCTTGTTTTTTACCAAAGCCACGACCAGAAAAATTATGAAATTTAGCTTTGTCAAAATTATTTTTATTCAAAAAACCAGGTCCTCCAAAATGATCATAACAATAAACTACTCTATCAAGTAAAATAGAATATTGAACAGTCTTACCAATGGTAAAAACTATGTCATACTCAGATATTATCTCTGGTGTAACTCTAATTTCTTTGAAGCCTCTACCTATAATGTCGACCACAAAATTATTTTGTCTTAATATATCTACAGCTGACAGGACTTCTTCAGGAATATGATTGCTAACCACTAAAACCTTAATTTCAATTGAACTGATACTTCTTAAGTTATTTATTGTAGATTTTTTTCGTTCTTCGTTTGAATAATGTAGCCACCTTTTGTTAGTTGGATTTCTATAATATTGTATATTTGTACTGATTTTATAATTCTGTAGAATATTAAAAACCTCGTCAGAAATTACCAAGCTTAGATCTGATATTCTGTTTTCAATATTATATAACCATGGAAATTCTAAATGAACAAAAGAAGACATGTGTATAAATATGAATTTTGGTTTAACAGACTTAACTTCTGATAATTGATCCAAAATTTTATTTGGTATTAGCTGATGTTGAATCCATATGATATCATAGTTATTTATAAAAAAATCATGATTTGCATCACTTGTTATGAAAAATTTATTTTGGGTTACTTCTGCTACCTGTGACACCATAAATTCAGAGTAATGGTTCGTAAATATTTCAACGAAATAACCCTCATTCGAAAAATATTCTATATGTTCTAACAAAGTCATTTCACTACCAGCCAACTCTGCAAAATGATTTGTTGTCATGAGTATTTTTTTCATAAACTAAAAATAAATATAAAATAAAACATAAAGCAACTTTTTTATGGAATATTTTACTTAAATAACAACTAAAACCCCATTAATTCTAAATTTACAAATAAGTGATTAAAACCCTTTGTTATCTTCTGATAGTTTTATTTTAACAAATTGATAATTTGTTAACTAGAAATTTTTCCTATTACACAAATTTTTCCACTCAGGATGGTCACCGCACTTACACTTACGTGCTGTACATCTGTATCTACCGTGAAATAGTAATCTTAAACTCATCTCTGGCCATTCATGCTTAAGAAAGATTTTCATTAGATCCAATTCAATTTTTTTTGGATCAGAGTGTGCTGTCAAACCTAAAGCTTTGCTCACTCGTGCAATATGAGTATCAACTACGAAACCTTGTGGTTCAACAATAACGTTGTCTCCGGTCAATAACTTATCCCTAGGTATAAAGAAATCATCGTTTTGATCAATTTGAAATCTATGACCTCTCCTATCAATCGGCTTAGCAAACCATTCAGATATTAATACATTAGCTGTTTTCCGTCCAACTCCCGGTAGTTTAACCAATTCATCTATTTGATTTGGGGTCAAGTTTTTATATTCATTAACAATTGTTATTGATAGCTCAATTATGTTTTTAGATTTAGTTTTGTAGTAGTTGATAGATTTTAAAATAGATTGTACATCATCTAATTTTGCCTGAGATAATTCAACTGCTGTTGGGTATTTCCTAAACAATTCTGGTGTAACTTTATTTACATTATCATCAAGGGTCTGTGCTGATAAAACTGTTGCAACAAGCAATTGAAAAGAACTCTCGTGCAGAAGTGGTGTATATACTACAGGATAATCTTTTAATAACAATTCTTTTATTTTTTTGATCTTATTTTCTGTTTTCATCACAATGTAAAAAATATAAAATGTGTAGTATATGTATCTAAAATTTAGATTAAATAATAATTTATTTTTAAAAGAATTATATGAACTTAATCGAAAATTATCAAAAATTACATAGGCTTACTAACTACCTATCTGTAGCGCAATTGTATTTGAAAGATAATTTTTTGCTGAAAGATGAATTAGATCAGTCACATTTAAAGACTAGGCCTTTAGGGCATTGGGGTACGGTGCCTGGAATAAATTTTATTTATGCTGGATTGACATACCTTGTAAAAAAAACTGATTGTGATATTTTGCTGGTCGTTGGCCCGGGGCATGGCGCACCGGCTGTGATTTCAAATCTATATGTAGAAGGTACATTAGGTGATATAGATCCTAGATATAAAATTGGTCTTGAAGGTATGGGCAATGTAATACATGATTTTAGCTGGACATCAAAGTTTGATAGTCACACTTCACCAAAATTACCTGGTTCAATTCATGAAGGTGGAGAATTAGGTTATAGCTTAGCATTTAGTTATGGAACTGTACTAGATAATCCAAACTTGATTACTGCTTGTATCATAGGAGATGGAGAAGCAGAAACTGCAACTTTAGCAGCAAGCTGGCACTTAAACAAGTTTATTAATCCTATCAAAGATGGAGTTGTGTTGCCTATATTACACCTGAATGGATATAAAATTTCTTGCCCTACAATTTTTAGCACAATGAATGATGCTGAAATATTCAATTACTTTAGAGGTTTAGGTTACGATCCTATATTTGTTGACCAATTTACCAGTGTGAACGTGTATATTGATATGATTCAAGCTTTGAATAATGCTTACGATCGTATTAGACAAGTAAGAAATTCTTGGAGTACCTATACAACAACCAAAACGAATTTTCCAGTAATTATTTTGCGTACCAAAAAAGGTTGGACAATTCCGGATACTTATGATGGCGTTCAAATAGAAGATACTCACAAATCTCATGGTATGCCACTTAAAAACCCGTCAAAAAATTATGAAGAATTTGTACATTTAAATAGATGGTTAAAAAGTTACAAAATTAACGAATTAATTGATGATCAAGGAAACATAGTTTCTGATATATTGGAATTTTTCCCTTTACCACACAAAAGAATAGGAGCAAACAAAGCCGCATACGCCAAGGCAAGTGAATTATTTTTACCAAACGTATTTGATCATGAGTTAAGACATATCACCCCCGGTCAAAGGTCAGAAAGTAGGATGGCGGAATTAAGCCAGTATTTGAGAGATGTTTTTGACTTGAATGAAAAAAGAAATAATTTCATAATGTTCTCTCCAGACGAGTCAGAATCAAATATGTTGGAACCTGTATTTCAAAAAACATCTAGGAAATATATATGGCCAATAAGATCTAAAGATGAAAACTTTTCTGTAGATGGTAGAGTGATAGAGTTACTATCTGAAAACGTCTTAATGAGTATGTATACAGGATATCTCGTAACTGGCAGACATGGTATTTTGATAAGCTATGAAGCTTTTTTGAATATTGTGACAAGTCAAATAGATCAACACATAAAGTTTATAAAGCAAAGAAAAAACAAAAGATTTTTAAACTCACTTCCAAGTTTAAATCTAGTTGCAACAAGTACATTGTGGCGACAGGAACATAATGGTTATAGCCATCAAAATCCTACACTGATAAATTCTTTGCTAACAAAATATGCTGATTTTGTTAATCTCTATTTTCCACCTGATGCAAATTCCTTGATGGTAGCTATTGATCACTGCTTTAGATCTCTAGATCAAGTAAATTACATTACTGTCTGTAAAAAAAACTTACCACAATGGTTAAGCATGAAAGAGTCGATAGCGCAATTCAAAAATGGATATGGTCATTGGAAGTTTTTTGAGAACGATCTAGATAAAGACTATGATGTAGCATTGGTAAGTATAGGGGACTATCAGACAAATGAAAACTATTATGCTGCTAAAATATTAAAAAGATTAGCTCCAGATTTGCATTTCAAGTTTATTAATATAAATCAGCTTTCCCAAAAAGGTTTCGGTAATCCTGTAAACCCAATTGATAAAACAAAAGAGATGCACAACGTGTTCGAAGAATATATAGATGTGATAATTAATTTTCATGGTTATCCAACAGCTATTCAACAATTGCTTTGGAATACCGAACTGTCAGATAGAACAAAGATTTTAGGTTACATTGAACAGGGCTATACTACAACTCCTTTAAATATGCAGCTATTAAATCGTACAAGTAGATATAACATAGCAATAGATGCAATAAAGTCAGCATCGAAATTTAATAAAAAAATAAATGCTCAAAAAGATTTTCTTATCAATCAAATAAATGATATGATGTCTGAACAAATTACAAACATGATTGAGTTCAATGAAGATTTACAAGATGATCACTTATGAAATAACAATCAAAAATATACTCGATGTAGAAAAAGTGGCTAATAAAATTCAAGAAAAAGGCATCAAGTCAATATCTCTTACTAACAAAGTTAAAGACATTGATAATTTGTTTGTTGTCAAAAATTTGATCAAACTTCTAAATGGACAGGTGAAAATACAGACAGTATACAGTATTCGAGTAAATGGAACGAAATCAAAAAATTATGCAATTCAAGTCTGGGATGATTACCTTAGAAGATCCATTAGTCACAATCATAAAAATATCTTAGTAGTTTCAGGTGTGCCAAAAATGAAAAACTTCAGTTCTGTAGATGCGTTAAATTATGCAGTAAAGTATAAAGAATTCGGGCTAAATTTAAGTGTAGCTTTTAATCCATTTGAAGAAGACTTTGAAACTGAAGTTGAACATTTAAAAAATAAGGTTTCGACCGGAATGGTCAGTGGAATTTTTTTTCAACTGGGAGATAATTATTTACTTTTGAAAAAAGGATTAGCATTTTGCAAAAAAAACTTTCCAGATATTCCTAGATTTGTATCAGTATTATATCCTACGGATCAACTCTTACATATTTTAAAAATCAGACCTTGGCGTGGAGTAAAATTTTCAAATACTTTTTTAAGTGATCCTACAAAGGCTGCAAAAATAAATGATCAGATCATTAGAATAGCTGAAAAAAATTCTGCAAATATTTATATTTCTGGTTATGTATAAATTGTATTTTGTTTTAATGTATAATTATATTCATGAAGATTTTGGAATATATAATAATTTTTTTGTTAAGTTTGTGGGTACTGGTATCTCATTTCCTGAACCAGAGTTTAAGTAATTACGCTACAAATCAATACTACAATATCATATTTATTTCTTCAATTTTTTTGCTTGTCATAAGTATATTAGGATTTTTCTTTTCAAAAAAACTATTTTCAAGTTTTTTAGATCATATTAAGTTACTTTTAAACGATAGAGTTACTGTTTTGTTTATTATTGGTTCGATTTTAAGTTTATTGATTCAACCAGTATTATCAATAATTTTTGTCTTATTAATTATCTTTTATCAAGATAAAGGCCCAGGCGTGGATTTATCTTATCTATTCAAAAAAAATATTTTAATAACAATTACTCTAATTAATTTGACGTTCGGAATTGTTTACCCATCAACTGCAATTTCAGTTGCATCAGCTAGTCAAAAGACATCAATGTACAACGTAATATCAACTGATAAAAACAAGAGATTAATAGATTATTTTGGTAACGAAACAAAAGATTTTAATATTTTAGATTGGATCACCGCAATTAACAATAGTGATAACTCACAGGTATTTGACGGTAAATATCTGTCTGTATCAGGCTTTGTGCATGATCTTCCAGATCTGCCAGATGGTTTTGTTAAAGTATCTAGGTTTATTGTTCGATGTTGTGCCGCTGATGCAGTACCAGTAGGTTTACTTTTGCAAAAAAGTAATACAGAAATACAACTAGAATCAGGACAGTGGATAAATGTTCAAGGTGTAATTAAATATGATAAGCAAAAAGATTTATTGTTTATACTTCCTAGTAGTATAGAATTTATAGATCAACCAAAAAATCCTTATGTATATTAAATCAACCAATATTCCAAAATTTTATTTTTCAATTCTTCTGTTTTTATTTATTTTAGTGTTTATTTTAGCTTTACTGTTAGGTTTCAAAGAACCTAATCTAATTGATATATCTCTAAAAACTAATCAAAAAGGACTAGCTGATAGAGTTAATCAATCAATAAAGCTCAAGTTCAGTAGAGAAATCAAGTTAGATGATACTTTTAAAGTTTATTTTAAGCCAGAAATTCTGAACTTTAGTGTCAATTTAAATAAAAATTTATTGTCAATTGATATAAATGAACCACTTAAATCAAATTCAGAATATACATTAAAATTAACAGGACAAGTTTTTGATTTTTTTGATAGAAGTATAGCTTTGCCCAGTGAGTTTAAGTTCACAACTCCAAAAAATTTATTTTTATACAAAAATTACAAAAACGATACTGAAACCTTAATTTTATCCAATGCCGATGATTTTAGTAAAAAAGAAGTCTACAGATCAAATCAGATAAAAAAATTTCATGCCTCAGATAAATACATTGTTGTAATAGAAAAATTACCAAATGGTTATGAAAGTATTAAGTTATTTGATTATGAAGGAAATGTAATACTTGAAGAAAAAGATAAATCAAAAATTTATCTAGAAGCCCAAATTTCATCAAATTCTAAGTTATTACTGTTTTCATCTCAAGATGCAGTAATGTCTACTTTTTTGATTCCAAAAGACGTGAGTAAACTTTATTTGTACAACATTGAAAATTCAACTTTCAATAAATTAGATACAAATATTAACTCTGAAGTTATGGATTTTTATTTTGCTTATGATAACCAAACGGTTGTTTTAAAAAAAACAGATGGTAATTATTATTTATTTGATATAACAAATCTTAAATCAAACCCAACAATGTTAGGACGATTTGCGACATTCGGTGGTTTTAATATTAACAATACTCAGGCTATTTTTACATTTTACGATCCTCTTAATTATTATAGTTTATTTCCTATAATAACGATTTATGGTGCTAACCGTCAAACCAGAGATATTACTGATGGAAATACCTTTGTTGCCAATCCTGTATTTGGAATAGATCAAATATATTATGCTCAAAAATATAAGGATTTAGATGGATCAAGAGGTTTACTAGAAATTGTAAGTTATAACATTAATAATGGTGAGATAAAAACTTTAATTACTCACGACGGTTTCAGCGTAGAGTTACCAAAGATATCTAAAGATTACAGCTTAATGGCAATAGAAAAATACTCTACTGATTCGTTGATGGACAACAATAAATTACGAATTTATTTTAATGAAGTTAAACCGTATAACTCCGATATTTTAATTTATGACCTGCAAAATCTAAATCTTTTGAAAGTCATAGAAAATGCACACGATGTAATTTGGATGTAAAAAATTGTATTAACATTGGCAAAAACTAATGGTTTTGGTACAAATCACAATTTTTTCAATATTCCTAAAATACATGATAAAATAACTAATACAGTTTTTCATTAAAATAAATTTAAGTTATTATTTTATTTATTATCTTATAAGTTTATGTCTAAAGTTTTAATTTTCCTTTTTGCCTGTTTACTAATATGTTGTTGCTTAATTGTTGTAGGAATTGGTGGTAGTTCAGTGTTATTAATACAATCTGGTGTTGATGCTGCGAATAAAATATCAAAAGATATAATTTGTTCGATTGCCTCTGTAGAAAACAAAAATGATCTACAAAAAGTAGTGCGCAATATCTCTTATGTAACATATGCATCAGAAGAACAATTCAATTATGATGTAGAAGCACTAACACCAATATCAGTAGTTTTGAGATCAATGTTTAAAGGTAAAAACTGTATAAATGAATTTCCAGAATTTGGTTTATCAGATATTTTTAGCGGTAGGTTAAGTATTGCATCACAATTTAACGTAGATGCAAATAATGTAAGTGAAGTCTCAGGCAGCAATAGTGTGGAGTCATTTGAAATTATCATAAACGAAAAAGGCAAGGCATCGATTATTTTACAAACTGTAAAAGATAACTCTGGTAAGTTCAAGCTTTATAATATAAGATTGGATAATATTGATGATAAATTTATAGGAACTTACGATCCACTTATGTGAGCTAAACATTTTTCTAAACAATGGTGTATCTAATAAATTCCTTATTTAGGCATAAAATCTTTATTATTTTATTAACAGATATATTTAAGTCAAAAAAATTTCACCTTAAGATCATTTGTAGATTAACAAGATCATAATTGAAAGACATAATGATTATTAAAATATATAAAACCGCAAATCAGGTCAGCAAGTAAAAATTGTGTCCACTATCCAGGACATATATATAAAAGGACAAGCTTTGTTTTGTAGCAAAGTTTAGTAATGATGAAATAGTAGCTAAGTAGGATTTAGTTAGCAATTAGCTTAAGATAAATAAATAATTTATTAGTGTATAACCTATCAGTTAACTTGATAAGAATTACATTAGATTTCTGAGATAGGCATTATGTTTAGTTCTATCATATCTAAATTCGGCAATAGAGATAGAGAATTTACTGGTATATAATATGAATCACCTAATTCTCTAAGTCGAGGTGAAATTATATTTACAAATGGTGAAAAATCAGGAAATGATATGGCATCAGGTATCTTGAAAACTGTAAGTGTTAAAAAAAATAAACTAAATGTAAATAATGGATTCAGTTGCACTTCTCTATTAAAATATTCGTTAAGCATTTTAGCTATATATCTGATTCTTTTCTGTAAGTTTTTAACATCATCAAGGTTTATCAAAGGATTGTCCGGAGAAGTTGAGAACTCATACAATCTTCTAATTTCATCATATGATAATATTTCATAAAAGTGCACCATCCCATAACTAACATGCAGATTATTTTTGTCTATCCCAAATCTTTTTATTGATAGAAAAGAGTTAAGTGAGCAGCATCCTAAAAAGAATTGTATCTTTCTAATTGGGATAGCATGTGATTTTCGTATGGTTGATATTAATTGCTGTCCCGTGTATGCAGCATCATCACAATAATATACCACTGGTACTCGCTGTGGATTAAAAGGTTCGTCGGAATATACGTAATAAAAATTTGCTCCACACCCATGTTGCCTTGCTAGATAGAAAACAATCTGTTCCATACAATCCTGACTTGTTGATGGTATATAACCTCCATAATCTACATAATTTTTACTTCTTAAAAAACACAGCGGTTGATCTCCGTAGTTTAACATATGGTATTCTAATAGGGAATTAGCTGTGACAATTAAATTTTCCAGCGATAAATATCTGTAGCATTGACGAAGCTTATTGACAATATCTTGTTCCAAGCCGCTCTCAACTAATCGCGCAAATAATTCAGCATAATCTGATTTATTAGAAAATGGAGCGCCACTTTCTGTGATTGTTGGTAATTTGGGAAGCTCTTTAAATTCTTCAATTAATTCGTTACCAAACAAAGATCCTACAGCTTGATTGATATCAAGCTTTTGACGATGATAATCTGTAAACATATTAGTAGATTTCAATGTAATGAAAATTAAAACTATCCAGCGACATAACAAAAATTATGCAATATTGTAAGATTAGTATAATTTTTTGATCAAAAACATTTACTGTTATTGCTATTTTAGTTATAACAATCTCGTTATTTTATTATGATTTAGCACTTATTAAAAATACGAATTATTGCATTTAACTTAATGCATTTAGCCTTCAAAATGTTTGCTCACACCTTTTGCTAATCAATCTCAATAGTAAGCCTAAATATTATAACAATACATAAGTTAATTCATCCAGTTTAGAACTTAATTACAAAAAAATAGATTAAATCTGATATGATACTGAAAGAATATTTGGTTAAAATATGATAAATTTACAAAATCAATTTTTTCAGCAGCTACAGATTTATCCTAAAAAATTTTAATATTTGTTTGTAAAAATCATTTCATCAAAAAAATAATAAATAAAAAAATTAAAGCCTCAATATTGACCGCTGGTACATATAGACATTAAGTTTCTACAGCTTTTTTAATGATTTGAAGAAGCTCTTTGGATTTGGCACTATTCTCACTATCTCTGTTTAAATCTTATCACCTCTTTTGAATATTCCAAATACTACATTTTAGTTCCTGCTCCACTACCTCTCTTTCTTCGTACTATTTGGTCAGAAGTAATTTTCGTTTATTTCTATTTTTGTGTCATTATGAAGATTTACTTCTACCCTTTCATGTATTGCACTGCCTAGATGTACTGTCCTAAAAATCTTGTAATTTGTAATTTCTGTTTACGTTTACAATTTTAGAGGCTTTACTTGTTAGCTATAATGCAAGCAACAAATTTTCATGTAAAATTAAATAAATATCAATTGACTTTTGAAATGTAACTTTATTAAAATTATACGAGTTATAAATAAATTATGAGCATCTATAAAAAATACCAACCCTTGATAGATAAATTTCTTCAAGGTGAAGATTACCTGGAGAAAAGGGTGTATAATGAGCTTAAAAACTATAGGGTTTCATTTTTAGCACTACTATCAAACACTTCTGAAGATACTCAAAGCTTGTTTGATGTGCAATTTGGGGCCTCATCAAGTGTTAAAGCTATAGAAATTTTCTTTTGTTTTGTCGAACAACAACCTGATGAGCAAAAAAAAGAGATAGATATGCAAGTAATCCAAGAAATTGTTAATAATGCAAATCTTAATGAATTATCTTATGAAGAGCTGCAGCGAATTTGCAACGAATTATTTGATGAATTTTATGAGCTAGTTGTAATCTTTGCTAATATAGATTCTGAGCTAAGGATAGAGCTGTTGTTGTCTTCTCTTGAAAAGTTAAAAAATATTTATGCGGGAGATAACAAAATTTTAACTTTAATAGACCGAGTTAAAACATCGTTAACTAGTGATGATGTAGAAGTATTTAAAACAAGTATGAATAATTTAAAAAGTGTATTTCAGAACATTAAGTTTTAGATTAGTATTATTTTTATATCAATTATTATAAAATTGAAGTAAACTTATGAGTACAAATCCACCTCAACAACCAAATCCATCACAACAATACAGTAGCCTAATAAATCTTTTGCAACAAGCTGGTTTTAATGCTAATGACATAAATTTATTACTTCAAGAAATCAGTAACATACCCAATCAACTGCTTAGTCGTTTGCCTCCACAGCAGCCTAGGACTCCTTTTTTAAGAAGAATTGCTGGAAGCATTCGAGAGTCATTTGGTAGAAACTTACGAAATGGAAACCTTCCTGCTGCAGTATTAGCAGGTACTCTTACGTACGGTTTTAGAGCTGCATTGGCATCTACAGGTGTAGTAGGCTGGCCTGTAGCAACTGCGGCAGGTGCTGGATTCGCTGAATTGATAAGAACTACAGCAACAACTGCGTTAATGAAACATAGACTCAGACAACAAACTGCAAACAATCCAAACGATAACTTGAAACCTTACTTTGACTGGTTTTGTGAAAGAGTTAATTTCACAGGTTTACTTGATGCTTTTTCACTTAGGGCCGGTCGATTTTCCTTTATTGAGAGATTTGGCAAAGCCTTCATGAATCAAAGTTTAGAAAATTCAGGATTTTCAGCACTTTTTCGTTTGTTAGATAGGTATTTAAATAATTATGTTAGCGATAGCAATTTAAAAGAATTAGGTATAACGTTAGAAGAACAAGATGCAAAAAACGGTGCGTTCGCAATAGCCAATATAGATATTCAACAGTACAACTTACCCTTAAAAGATGAAAATAATACTATAAATACGTATAGAGATATATATCTTATTTATCTTTATCTTAACGAGTTAAGTTCTAGAAATGCTGGCTTTGCAGCTAATGAATTCATTCAAAAAACCTTGGGAAATCTAATTGTTTTGATGAGAGTTTTAAAAAATAAAATTACACAACAAGATGAAGCTTCACTTCAATCATCAGCACGCGATGAACTTTATAATATGGTAATGAATGCACGTACAATAGGTTTTGCAGCACGCAGGTCTAGAGTTGCGGCGGCAAAGGCAGCTACGATTGGAGGAGTATTTGCGTTCGCTAAAATAGCTGTTGAAGATGTAAGCAGGTTATTTGTGGAAAATCCTGGAGATGTACCTCCAGGTGGTATAACACCTCCTCCTGAAGAAGGAGCAGGAGAACCTGGTCAAGGTCTACCTGGTCAAGGAGAACCTGGTCAAGGTCTACCTGGTCAAGGAGAACCACCTACAGGTCCTGAAGGGGAACCACCAAGGCAATCTTTCTTGCCAATAAATGAAGATTCCGAAAGACAAAAGAGATTTTTGAAAGAAGTTTTAAATAATA
>CALDYZ010000026.1 GCA_937944235.1 Candidatus Dojkabacteria bacterium
CAAAGTAGCTTTCATCTATTTCTATTCCATTGTGTAGGTTTACTTCTATTCTTTCTTGTATTGCACTATTTAACATTACTGTTCTAAAAATCTTGTAATACCTGTTTGTTGTATTTCTGTTCACATTTACAATTTTAGATGCTTTACTTGCTGGAATATCTTCAACGAAACATTTGTAAATCGTATCATATTTCCTCCTTGAAATATGTGCGCGTTTTGTAATCCCTATATTGCTTATCATATCTAGATTCTAACAATTTATTTGTTAGTTATCTATACAAGCCCCTTTTTAATTCTCATAGTAAATAAAACTTTACAAAGTTGTTTTTTTTCATAATAAATTGAATTAATAAGCATTACCATATTTAGAAAGAGTACGTTAAATGTAAATGTATCAAGTGTAGATACATACAATTTATAACGATAATCTAATCATAAACAATTAAACGGTCAACAGTTTAAACTTTATTGATGAGATAATAATGAAAGCTAAATAGTGTGTTGTAGTTTCTGATTATATTTTGTATTATGGTTTTTTTTAAAAGCCTATATTATCAAAGGTACATTTGACTATTAAAATGAAAATTCTAAAGTATCTAAATTTACTCTTAATGTCAGTGGTTTTTCAGCAGAGTATATAGTAGTGTTCTGGCTTTCTTGAAAGTGGAACTCAACTGGGGCGTAAGCATTTACAGGATGATTAAGATTTTTATAAGTGACATTTCCTATTTGTTGTGTAATAAACACTTTCCCAGTTGTTTTGTCCATCCCTGTAAAAAAACCTCCTTGTAGTACAGTTAAAAATACGTCTGACTGTAAAAATGCACTACCATCTAGGTTTTTCTTTACTATAGGTGGATAAATGGTAATATTGAATATTTGTTCGTGACAAGTATTTACTTCTTTAATAAAATTTAATTGCAAAACTTTATCGAAAGTAGTTATTTGATTTTGTGGGCCGTACTTAACACTTGTTGGGTTCATGTTTACTTTTTTGTCGGAAAACTCAAACTTAATTGAACCTATTTGTATTTCTCCTTGATTTGCAATTTCATTAGGTGTATTCAGACCCAGAAAGTATTTATTGGTTAAAACTATCGTTGATAAATTTGGCTTTACTAAGTTTGATAAATCACTTGTTCTAAATTCATAAGTAAAGTAAGGTTTTTGTTCTTCTCCAGATCCCCTTGGTGACAAGCCATATTTCTTTTGATAATCATCAGCTAATTTATTTTGTGAGCTTCTAATATATCCCATTTGTGTTAAAAGCCCTACTTTTGCTATTGAACTTGTATTTGGGTCTAAATATTGCTCTTGTAATCTGTCATATTCGTTTTGTAGTTGTTGATATTTTTTATTTAATTCTAGTTGTTTATTGTATAGTACGGAATTTCTATCATATTGTGATATACCAACCAGTTTCTCTGCTTTAGCCTGTAAATTACTTTTTAAGTCGCTAAGGTTACTCGGTAAATTTTTCATAAATTTTGCACTCTGATAAGTTAATTTACCCGTGCTTCCAGTTAATAAAGCCGTATTTTGTAGTCCTCCCCTGAATTCAGAGAATGCATCTTTGACAATAGCAGGAATACCAATAGGTGCTGTATTGAGTCTCGAATCAACATTTTCCAAAATTTTTGGGATATTAAAGTATATTATTAGTCCCATCAGAGTAAATATTAATCCATTTATGCCAATACTACCAGACTTTGATGCTACGTCTGACAAAAGGAGATCTAAACCGGTTAAAGGAGGTACATAGGTCGATACTGAGGCAGACGGAAACTTCGATTGAAAAGTTGAGTCTGTCAGTAACATTGTAACCAGAAACAGACTGTAAGTTACCACATAAAATAAACTAGCTGAAAGCATCTGTCTTATGAATTTTTCAACTAGACTAAATTTAGTATTTGGAAGTGCCACCGTTGCAAAAATAAAAGGAGAAAATACAGGTAAAAAAGTTAAAACAACATATTTCATTAACAATTTCCATAAAATTTTAATAGCCGTCCAAAAAGTTGCTAGACCTATAAATATATTAATCACATTACCAAACCATGCATATTCTGAATAAACAGATTCATCACCTGGTAAAAGTTTAAGTATCGCACCGATAGTATCAAATATCCCAACCGCAATTGCTCCACCAGTGGATCCGGATTTTAAAGTGCTTGCAGCACTTTCTGCGAATTTTGAACTAGATTCTCGCACGTCTATACGATCACGAATATTAAATACATTTACTCTTGGGTCATCTGCGTACAGTCCTCTATTTTGACACTCAGAAGATAGTGTAGATAAGAAATTACCACATGTACTATCTTGATTTTCTATTGATTTTTTGAATATTGATTCTCCAGGTGAACCTCTTCCGATTATCAATGAATGAGCTGCATTTGTACCCAATGTGATGAAATCAATAAATAGACCGGATATTGCGTAGCTCAATGGCACCAAAATTAACGCTATTGCAATAGAAGGTATGGAATTACTAATTGTCACTTTAGTTGCACCAGGTATTCTGTCTCCTAACAGTATAGATAGAGATATGAATATTATTAGAACTATTAAAAAGCTAAACACAAAATTTACAGCCCATCCCCAGAAAGCCTGTATAGGTCTTAGGAGATCTTCACCTCTACCTGGATAATAAAAGTTAGGCTCGCTTATATTGCTGGGGTTAGAATTGTTTTCTTGTGCAAAAGTTCTTCCAAAGTTTTGAAGCGCGTATACTTGTTGTTGTAAAAAGTCTACACCGCTTGCTGGTCTCTGATCCATTATAAAAGCTGTTGTATTATTGACAACGTTAAATAAACTGTGGTCATTGTTTTTGTTGATGTATGCTCTAACTTTACGTCTAGTTTCTGCTGCCGAATCACCAGATTTTTTAGAATCTTCCATTACACATAAAGTTTTTGAATAACTAACTCCTTGTATGGTTTGGTTAATGCCATTTAAAGTAGCTCCGAAAAAGCCACAATTTGTAGTTACACCGGGACATTGCTCCCTAATACAAAAAACATTGTTGTCCATTGGTGTATCAGGATTAATTGCCTGTGCTCTTGTATTAGATGGGAATAACGAACTAAACGTAATCACAAATGTAATGCACAAGAACACTTTTTTCAGTGTATTTTTAAATTTTTTTCTACGTAGCACTTAATAGTAACATTAAATCTTATCTAGTATAATTGGGTGAATTTACGTTGTCAAATTTTTATATTTAATTTGTTAATTATGGAGATGGAAGCTATTAGGCAATACACACTTAGATTCATATATTTAATCACTACTTCAATTATATTGATAATTTTTGCCTATATAATCTTTGATTTAATAGGTTTATCTAATAGCTATTTTTTTGATTTGATTAGATCAGCAGCTCTTTTCTTTATTAACCCTTTTTTCGGGACTATTTCTGCAAACTTGAGTTTTATTCCATCAATACAAAAGATTCATGTGGATGGTATGATTTCGATTTTTGCATACTTATTTTTCGGTTTGTTTATAGGTGAATTAGTAACTGCTTTTATGTATGAAAAATTTAGGGATGTAGTCCAAAATTTTATAGATGCAATTTTTAAATTAGTTAGCATCAGTTTATTTCTGAGAATACTGCTTGATTTATTTTCAGCTTATACGAATGCAAGTATGTTTCCAAAAATTGTGGAGTTAATCTACTGGGCAACGGACTGGAGCACCGGCCTAATATCGAGTTTAAATTTTTTTGGTTTAGTTATTAATGTGAGTTCTATCATATGTTTGATTATTATAGTTGTTATCGATTCACAGTTTGAAAAATTACTAGATATATTTTTCGATTACTTAAATTTTGGTAATAACAAGGTCAACTTCATTAGACCAATCCATACCGTGACAAAAAAAATTGTTTATATAATTAAACCAAATGTAATAAAGAGAATATTTATTAAAAGGCGAGGTTAATGTTGTAAATTCACAATTATTGATTTTTTGAGCTGATAAATAGCATTTTTTTACTTCTTAGTTTTTTATGATAATTTATCGCAAATCTATGAGCTTCGTCCCTGATACGTTGGATCACGAATAAACATGCTGATCTTTTTGACAAAAGGATTTTACAAAATTGTGTATAATTTGAATTGGTGTTGCTAAATTGTTCATTAATTTTGAATATCTCTTCATTTTTTTTAGCTATAGCAATTACCGGTATTTGATCATAAAAGTTATACATTTTTAGTACTTTCGTGGCAGCATTTAATTGACCTTTACCTCCATCTACTATGATCAAATCAGGCTTGCTATTCAAACTTTTATCTTCAGAATTTGAAATATGTTTTAGTCTTCTTTCTAGTAATTCTTGCATCATACCGAAATCATCTGGTGTGTTTTTGCTATTTATTCTAAATCGTCTATATAGATCAGGGCGTAACTCACCAAAAATCATTACTGTCATTGAACCTACTGGATTTGTGCCTTGAATGTTACTAATATCATAACACTCTATTCTGAAATCTGGATGTAAATATAATTTGTCTGATGGGAATTTTAATTTACTTATCAATTCTGATAGTGCATTTATCCTATCTTTTTGCTGGAGTGTAGCGATATTTATATCATCTACCTCAGAATTGATTTTTATATGTGCAGTTACAAACTTTATCTCATCTATTTTTTGTTTCCACTCTTTCGCTTCTTCATATTTCATTAATTTGGAAGCCAAAATCATTTTTTTTGTATAACCTTCTATTATTTCATTTTTTCTGCTTTCAAAAAATTTTTTTATATTGTTGATAGATTTCATATATTCCTTAGGTTGTATTTTGTATGCACATGGCCCTTGGCATAACCCTATGTGATAAAACAAACAAGGCTTAGAATTTGAAGATTTAATTAATAAAGGATCCTGGTTTTCTACATAAATTGCTCTGTTACATGATGCATAAGGAAATAATTTTCTTAGTTTTTGTAAAACTCTTTTTAAAGGCATTTGAGATGGAAATGGGCCATACAGGTCTCCTAGGTAATTTTGCTTTTGTGTATCTCTTATGATTCTGATTCTAGGAAAATCATTTTTATTCGGTAATCTTTTTTCAATTAAGACCCAGCTATAGTATTTATCATCTCTTTGTAGTATGTTATATTTGGTTTTGTACTTTTTGATTAAGTTAGTCTCTAATATTAAAGCTTCAATTTCACTATCTGTAACAATGTAATCTATGTAATCACTCTGTTTTATCATTTGTTTTTTTCTTTCTTCTAGATTTCCATAACCAAAAAAATAGCTTTTAATTCTATTTTGTAAGTTCTTTGCTTTTCCCACATAAAGCACTTCTCCTTTTGAAGATTTAAACATATAGCAGCCTGGATTCTTTGGTATTTGAGACAGTGTATCTCTAGTATTATTTTTATTAATAGCTATCATCACATTAATGGTTAACCATATTTTATGAATTTAGATTAAAATTTATGATGTGTGATATAATATCATCGTTTTTTATCATTATATATGCTAAATGTAAATTTGTCCGTAAGGACATTTGTGGTTGGTTTGGTGTTTTTGTTTCTCGTTTTGTTTGTCTGGCAGATTATAGGTATAGTAGTTACTTTTTTTCTTGCATTCATACTTTTCTCTACAATAAAACCTGTTGTTGATTATTTAGAAGATAAAGGGATTAACAGAAGTGTCGCCATAACTTTGGTTTATCTTAGTATCGTATTGTTTTTTTTGATTGGATTTTATTTTATAACTTCTCAAAGTTGGATACAAATTAAATTTTTTGCGCAACAGTACCTAAATAGTATAAATCAGTTCGCTTCTGATGATGCAATGTCTGTTGGAATATTAGGTTCTGTAAACTCTGTTTTGCAAAGTATCAATAAAGATCTGAATATAAGTGATTTGCTTAATATTCAGAATTATACAGATTTATTTAAACAATTGGTCACATCACTGAGCGATATAGGTTTTCAAGGTTTTAGATTAATTGGTGGTGTCCTTGGAGGCTTTTTATCTGTATTCATGATTATGTTTTTGTCTGTTTATATGGTAGGAACGAGAAAGAATTTCTATGAGGACTTGGTTGTTTTGTTACCTATTAAACATAGAACGTTTATCTTAGATGTGATCAAAAAAATTCAGGATGGTCTGAGTGCTTGGGTTAAAGGAATGCTGTTGTTAATGTTGTCTATTGGTGTTGGTACATATATTATTATCTTGATACCTAGTCTTTTCTTACCAGAGTATAAGTTAGCTAGCCTCGCTTTTTTGTTAGCACTGATTGCAGGTTTGTTAGAAGCTATACCAAATCTTGGACCTATACTGACTTACATAGTTGCTGTAATTTTTGCTATTATTACTGGTTCTCCTGTAGCTATATTTGTTTATATAACAGTATCTTTTTTTCTTTTGCAGCAAGCAGAGGCCATATTATTAGTTCCTGTGGTCATGAAAAAAGCGATAGACATACATCCAATAGTATCAATTTTATCGGTTTTAGCTGGTTTGGAGATAACTGGTTCACCTTTAGGTGCTTTATTATCAATACCCATAGCTGGTACTGTTCAAATTATTATATTGGAAGTAATAAGTAATTATAAGTTATTTCATAATGAGCCGACAAAGAAGTGATGAGAAAAGTGCTTTCATTTTTGATTTAGATAACACTATTTGTGACACAATTGCAGCTATTCAATCATCAATAAAAGTTTGTTATAAGTACTTAAAAAACCATTACCTCGATATTCAATACGATGAGTTCATGAGTATAGAGGAAGATGTTTTTAATTATTTGACGATAGAAAAACGATTACCTGTATATTCATTTCGTGCGATTTATTGGCATACAATATTTGAAAGATTAAATTTATCCAAAAATCCTATTTTAATTAAGAATGTAATATCCTTATACAGTGACCAGTTAGCTAAGTCTGTTGAATTATTTCCTGGCATTGAAAATTTGTTATTCGAGTTAAAAAAAAGAAATAAAATAATTGCCATACTTAGCAATGGTGATTTTTTAACTAAAGCGTCTATGATAGAGTACTTAAATATATCTCAGTATGTAGATTTATTAGTTGCATCTGATATGACACAGGTCGATAAGCCTGATCCTAGGGCATTTCGGTATGTTTTAGACCAAATAAATCTAGCCCCGAGTAAGTGTGTGTTTGTGGGGGATGAGAGAATAAATGATATAGAAGGAGCAAAAAAGGTCGGATTAACAAGTGTTTATGTGAAATGGCCGCCAAAAAATAAAGAAAAGTTCATACCAGATGTAATTAATGTAAACTCGCCGTATGAAATTCTCAGCTTAGCATAAATTTTGTTTTTTGATAATCCCTACTGAAAAGAAACAAAAAGAGGAGATACTCCCCTCTTAAGAGAATCCCCTCTTATTTTCTAGTAAGCAATATGCTATTTAATTTCACACTTATCTCCTGTGCAAGCGTACTCTTTAGATCCATTTGTATCGTCTTCAAGCTCGTACTGAGTTAATTTTGAATAATCTATTTTGGGTAGTTTAGCAATTAGTTCTTCATATTTTTCCTTGGTTATTGTTTCATAAGGCGCTAATTCATAAACAAAATCTCCTTCATCTTTTGGTAAAAAAGATAATCCACCTACTATATCCCAATTTTCATAAATCCAATTTCCTGTTTCTACCCATTCATCCTTCCCAACACTAATAGTTACTGACGGGTTGTGTTCAGTATAATTGACTTTACACATTTTCCAAACTTCTAATTGTTCGATTGCACTTGTACCATTTTTAAATTTTGCGTTTTCTGGGGATTTTATTGGAAATTCTAGTACAAATGTTGTTGCTGTTTCGTACTTTTGTCCAACTTCAGGATGATGTGGAAACCCTTGATCTCTCAACAACTTAAAAAGTGGATCTGTACTGCTAATTCTAACTCTTCTGATGTAGTAAGGTGCATGTCTGACGTGTAAACCTGATGCAGTATCTAATAGCTGAGAGCTATTTCCGGATGGCTTCACTGTTGTGATACATGTAGAGGGGTTTATACCAAACCTCTCTGAATAAATTCTGTTTATCTCTATAGCATACTCTTTTAACTCTCTAAGTACATCTGGATTCCTTAAAACTGGGCAATCCCAAAGACCTGTAAAACTTACGCCGAGCAATCTTTCCTCTTCACAATTTTTCTTCCATTCAGGTGAGAGAAAATCAAAGTTCGTTAACATTGCTTGATATGTTCCTAATATTGTTGCACCTTTTATTTTCTCTTTCAAAGTTTCTAACGTGTCATGTTCTCTTGCTACAATAGAAGTCAAATTACAGAATTGTTTTGATCTTAATACTATTTCTCCACATGGATTAGTTCCTGCTGCATTAGCGTGATCCTTAAAAACTTCCCATCTTCTTTTTGGTAATTGTTTTTCTAAACCTCCTCTATTAAATATTCCCCTTTCTCCACTACCACTGGATGCCAGAGCAGTCCATTCTTTAAGAAAAGTTATGGAATCTGGTTTGTGCTCGTAGACTGCAGAATTATTTGACATAATTCTATGAGGATGGTCTATGTAAAATTGTCCATCTTTAGCGTGTCGCATTTGATAGTCTTCTAGATCTGATAGTGATATCATAGCGCTCCTTCTTACTCCACCTGATATGACAATTTCTCCTATTTTGCAACATATATCATGGATATCTAAAGATGTTAATTTTTGACCTTGCTTGCTTAAAATCTTACGTCTGGTAAAATCGATTAAATCGATTAAAGGTTCCGGACCTGAGCTTCTTCCTCCCATGGTTTTAAGTCTGGCTCCTTTTGGTCTTAGTTGTGAAAA
>CALDYZ010000027.1 GCA_937944235.1 Candidatus Dojkabacteria bacterium
AATGGCTTTCATTCATACACTCAGCATATTTTTTCAATTCATCGGGGCTATTGTTAATCAACGCCTCTTTTTTGCGTCTGCTCCATCTTTGTATTTGTTTTTCTCTGTAAAATGCTTCATCAATACGCTCGTATTCTTCAAAATACACTAATGTTACGGGCAAACGTTTTTTTGTGTAATTGGCACCCTCTCCATTCTGATGCTGTGCAAGTCGGCGTTCTAAATCGGTAGTGCTACCCGTGTAATAACTCCCATCAGAGCACTGCAATATGTACATATATCCTTTCATACACCTTCCAGTTCTTCAACAATCTCATCAATGGCTTTTCTAAGTTCACTCTGTCGTACCACTATCTCTTTAATTTCAGCATTGAGTTTTTGGATGTCGATCTCTTCCTTTGTATCCTCTTGAGCAACATAGGTTGATACGGCAATGTTGTAATCATTTGCTGCAATATCTTCATTATGTACTAGCTTTGCAAAATGATCTATATCCATACGGTTAATGTAGGCATCTAATATTTTCTGGCGATTTTCTTCGCTGAGTTTATTTTTATTACCACTTCTAACAAATTCTTTTGAAGCATCAATAAAAAGAATATTATTATCTTTTTTATTCTTTTTTAGCACCATAATACAAGTTGCAATTGTAGTACCAAAAAATAAATCTGGAGGAAGTTGAACTATAGCATCAATATAGTTGTTATTTATTAAATACTTACGAATTTTTTGCTCTGCTCCACCCCTATAAAGCACACCGGGAAAAGACACAATAGCTGCAGTGCCAATTGGTGAAAGCCATGCAAGCATATGCATAGCAAATGCAAGATCAGCTTTACTTTTTGGGGCAAGTACGCCTGCAGGAGCAAAACGAGGATCATTTATTAAAATTGTGTTATCATCACCTTCCCATTTGATAGAATATGGTGGATTTGATACGATAGCATCAAAAGGTTCATCGTCCCAATGTTTAGGATCTGTAAGTGTGTCACCATGAGCAATATCAAAATGATTATAATTGATATCATGTAAAAACATATTGATACGACAAAGATTATAAGTTGTAAGATTAACTTCTTGACCAAAAAATCCAATCTTAACATTTTCCTTTCCAAGAATTTTCGCAAATTTAAGAAGTAAGGAACCAGAACCACAACATGGATCATATACCTTGTTTACTTCCGTTTTACCATTGATAACAATATGTGTTAGTAGCTCACTTACTTCCTGTGGGGTAAAAAATTCTCCCCCTGACTTGCCGGCGTTCGAGGCATACATGGTCATTAAAAACTCATAAGCATCACCAAAAGCATCAATATTATTTTGAATATAATTATTGTTACCAAAATTCAAATCACCAATTGCATCGAGAATTTTTACAAGATTTTGATTTCTTTTTTCTACACTATTACCAAGTTTATTTGAATTGAGATCTATATCATCAAACAAACCTTTGATATCTTTTTCACTATCAAAACCCTTTGCCGAATTTTCGATATTTTTGAAAACACTTGAAAGAGTTTCATTTAGATTTATATCTTTTTTTGCTTTGTTGCGTACATTAACAAAAAGCTCACTAGGAAGAATAAAAAAACCTTTTTCTCTCACTGTTTCTGCGCGACCCGTTTCTGCTTCTTCATCACTTAGTTGCGTATAGTCGAAGTTTTCGTTTCCTTCAATTTTTCTCTCCTGCTCATTGATATAGTTAGTGATGTTTTCGCTGATAAAGCGATAAAAAAGAAATCCCAGTACATACTGCTTAAAATCCCATCCATCAACGCTACCACGAAGATCATTTGCAATTTGCCAGATAGTCTTAAAAAGCTCGGATCTTTCCTGTACAGAATTATCTGTATTTGCCATGTTACTAAATTTAATTTTTAAAAATTAGCAAACGTTTTTCAGTAAATCGAATTTTATTTTTCAGTAATCTCTATATTTTTGATATTGACCAACTTTGGAAGATTATTCTCACTTTCTGGAATTACAAACTCATTTGTAACATAAGCCAAAGTAAGATGAGGTTTAAATCTCTTAGAATATTTATCCTCCCATGCAAAATAAGAAATTTTTTCGCATAGACTTTTTAATCTATTATCTTCATCTAACACATTTATGGTAAATATTTTATATAAACTTTGGTATCCATCAATTAGTTCAAAATCCCCTAAAGTAATTGAATTAATAATGTGTTCCTCAATGACTTTTGGAAGATCCTCATTGTGTAAAGCGGTTTTAGGTAAACCAAAATACAAGGTTAAATGTAAATCATGAGTAATATCGCCTTGAATATGTTTTCCCCTAGGTTCTGGCGAGTAATATAGAAATTTACTTGGAATATTACTTTTCACCCAATCACCAAAAATTTTTTTTAGCTCATCATCAAAAGTTGCCTGAACTACAACTGCCATAAAAATTTATATAAAAACTATTTTAAAAACATAGTGATATAATTTTAACATGAAAGAGATCAATACAAAACACGGTACATTACAATTTCCATTATTTTTACCCGATGCAACCTACGGAGCAGTACGAACACTGAGTTTTAATGATTTACGTACTATAGGTATTGAAGCTATTGTTACCACTACATTGCATATTGAACAAAAAATTGGATCTGAATTTATAAGAGAATATGGAGGTATACATAAATTCTTTAATTGGAATAAGCCAATTTTAACAGATAGTGGAGGCTGGCAAGTTTATTCTCTCATAACTTCAACTACACGGGGTAACAAAAAAAATAAAATAACTGATGTAGGAGCAACTTTTATAGATGTAAACACTGGAAAATCTACGCTATTGACACCAGAAACGTCAATACACATTCAATTAAATTTATCTTCAGATATTCTTACTGTACTTGATAATCCAATTGAAGTAAATGCAAGTCTTGCTGATCAAAAAAAATCTATAACTCTAAACACAAGCTGGGCTAAAAGAGCCAAAAAATATTTTCAAAACAAAACGCAAGATAAAAATATTCTGTTAGGATCGGTAGTTCAAGGAGGAGATAATTTTGAATTGAGAAAAATTTCTGCTCAAGAGTTAATTGAAATAGGATTTGATTTATATAACTTTGGAGGCTTACCCATGAACTACCAAGATCCTATGTGGAGAGTAAGAGTCCAATCAGAAAACAAAGTAACTTTTTTTCGTGAAATGCTTGAGTATGTAGCTAATTTATTGCCAAAAGATTCGGTAAAGTACGCAATGGGAGTTGGAAAACCTGTTGATATAGCATTTTGTGTAGATGTAGGTTGGGATATGTTTGATACGGTCTTACCAACAAGAAATGCCAGACATGGTTTACTATATGTTTCAGAGGGACAGGGGGATGAAACAATTTCATATAAGTCAAGATCAAAAAAAACGTTAACGTATGATCACTTACATTTAAAATCACAACGATACAAAAATGATACAGAACCTGTAGATAAAAATTGTAATTGTGAATGTTGTCAAAATGTCTCTAGAGCATACTTAAGACATTTATTAAGGATATCAGAGCCATCAGGTTATAGACTTGCAACTATACACAATTTAACTTTTTACAATAAATGGATAAAAATGCTTAGAGACATCCAAAACAATAAGTAAATATAATATAATTAAAAATAGTTTTTTTAATAAATAATGAACCAATTTGTAAACAAAGATATAAAAAACCTGTTTGACCAATTTTTGAACGATCTAAACAATACTGAATTAGACAAAGACGAACTAACAAACTTGTGGCGTAGATATTTGGGAACAGATGGAATACTAAAAAACTTTTTTTCTACACATATTACTCAGATACCAAAAGAATCAAGAAAAGATTTTGGAATTGAATTCAACAAACTACGGGAGACAATTGAAAACAGTATTAATGAGAAACAAAATAATCTAAAAGAACAAGAAATAAAAGCATATCACGAGCAAGAAATAGTTCAGCTAAATTTCCCAAAAATCAAAATGGGGCACTTACATCCCTTGACTCAAACGATTAGAGATATCAATGCAATATTTAAAAGTCTTGGTTACTCGGTTATGGATGGACCCGAAATTGAAACAGATGAGTACTGTTTTCAGAGAATGAATCTACCTATAGATCATCCAGCGAGAGATTTGCAAGATTCAATATATATAAATGAACCCGATATTTTGCTTCGTACTCAAACTTCATCAATAGAAGCCAGAATACTTGGAAAGTATAAACCGCCAATTAAAGTAGTTATGCCAGGTAGAGTATACAGAAATGAAAAGGTAAACAAAAGCAATCACTTTATGTTTCACCAGTATCAAATGAGTACTATTCAAGAAAAAGTTAGCATGGCGGAGTTATTTGCAATTATAAAATATTTATTTAAGCAATACTTAGGAGATGATGTAGTTATTAGATTTAGGTGTAAGTACTATCCTGAAGTAGAACCGGGATTAGGGCCAGATATGCAGTGTTTTAACTGCAAAGGAGAAGGATGTCAGATTTGTAAAGGAAGAGGTTGGATTGAAATGGGCGGTGCGGGAATTCGTCATCCAAATGTTTTGAGAATGGCCGGCATTGATCCTGAAAAATATCAAGGTTATGCATTTGGTTTAGGTTTAGATCGTTGGGCTATGGCAAAGCATGGTATCACAGATATTAGAACTTTGCTTGGTGGAAATTTAATTTACAGACCTAAGTATTGATATTATTTGATATTTTTAAGTAAAACTCATTTGAATTTTTTACATTGAGTTTTTGCACAATCATACCAAAAGGCTTAAAAATTTTTTTAAAATCTTCTATCGTATACCACCTTTGTTTTATATAGGTTGAGCTTATTAATTTGTCTTTGTTTTTACTCTTTACAATTATTTCTTCTAGTGCATTACTTAATTTGAGTTCATCATTCCACTCTACTGTTGTCCATTTTTGTATGTAAAGCTTACCGCTAAAACTAACTTCGCTTTCAAAACTTAATTTTTCAAAATTCACAATTTCTGGATCATCTGAGTTTATCAGTATATATCCACTTTGCTCTAGAAGATTTTTTAGTATCTTTGCTAATCTGTAAGACAAATCGTCGTTTAGAGCTATTTCATTCCATGTATTCCAAAAAAGCAAAATCAAATCAAATTTTTTATCACTTTTAAAATCAAACACTGATCTATTAAATATTTCTAAGCTTAGTTTGTTAAACTTGTGTAGTTTTTTTGATAGTACTTT
>CALDYZ010000028.1 GCA_937944235.1 Candidatus Dojkabacteria bacterium
TTTTAAACTGCTCACTGATTCTAATGATAAATTATCATATTCGATTAACATTTCTCAAAACAAAGGAGGCTTGATTTTTAATTTTAATGAAGGAGACGTATTTACAGATTTTACCGATCGTTGTCCAAAGGATTTGCGTGAAAATCAAATCTTCTTAGGAGCTTCAGTAACTGCTATAAATTTACAATTAAGAAAAGATATGACTGTAGAGGATATACAGGAGTTGTCTAGAAATATAGCAAATAATAATTCTTATCTAGAGACATTAAATTATCAAGCTGGTTTTTTTGTAAAAATTAATGATTCCATACACTATGTAAATTTATTTTTAAATGAAGATGATAAGAAATCACCAACTAAAATAGAAGACCTGATTTCTGGACTAATTAAATTTGTATTAGATACTTCTGTAGATGAAATTGTCACGTTCTCATTTTGTATGATGGAGGAAAATCATACATCTCATCCCAGGGAAAGATCTGAAGTTGTTACTGAGGCCCAACAAGACTTTCCTGTACACTACTCTGCTATAGGTTTTTTTGTATCGACAAAGGAGTCTTAAGTACAAATTCTGGACGTTTTGTGGAAAATTCTTTTCTGTAAATAAAATGTAGAAAATATTTGTCCAAATTTATAACAAGTCTATAAATAGTAAATCCAAATAAGTGAAATAAATGTAAGTACACAAAAAAAAATCACTGCAACAATCAGCAATATAAATAATAGTTTAATATTTTTGATGAGTTTTTCAAACATGCATCTTGATTACTAATATGGGTGTGTTGCCAGTCTGACCTTGTGGATTTCCTTCTAAAATTTTGAGTAATAAATTTTTCAATTCCTTTTCACTTTTAGTATTTTTCTTGTAAATTTTTAAGTAAATATCTGACAATACATTTTTTAATTTACTACCATATCCTAATACTACTTGTTCAACATTATTACCATCAAGTATTGCAAAAGGTAAACCTGTGTGCTCTTCTATAAAATTTGCATCATCGTTGGGCTTCTGAGGTGTGTAGAAACCATAACCTCTTAGAGGTTCTGGATACATCCAAGACACAAAACCATCTATGCCTCCTATATTTTTACCTGCTACTTTGTAAAAATAGCCTGGTTTCCTAAAAATATATTTCATAATAACTCCAACTACTATTGCAAATAAAAACCTAGGTATTCCAACCATGTCCATGGCCATTTGCAACTTTCCAGGTAAGGCAAAACCTGGATCGTTAGGCCATTTTTTAACAAATTTTACAAGAAATTTTGCTAACCAAGAGATTTTTATGTCAGATTCTTTTCGGTAATAACCTCTTGTGATACTTACTACTTTTGAGGAAATAGCATAAAATGTTTTATCTTCATGTTCGATTTCTTTTAAGCTTTCTTTTATAAATTGGATTAGGTCGTCATCTATTAAAGCTAGTTTAGTTCTTACTGGGAACCTGTAAAATTTTGTATTTTCAACTAAAACCTCTAATTTTTGATCTTTATGTGGGTGATCAAGTAAGCCAGTTTGAATTTTCTCTTGTTCATTTGAGTTATCCATAGTTAGTTAGTGTAAAATTTTTTCTCATTGTTCGAGAGTTAAACCTACTCTACTCTGTTTGTATTTTATACAATATTCGACTTGTATGTAAACATTGCGAATACTTTATCTATTTATCTATTTGACAAAATTCATCAAAAAAAATTTTTTAATCATAATGTTATAATTTAGCAAATTATATTTTACTTATACATTATGCAAACAGCAGGAATAATTTTTATATTCGTAGGTTTTTTTATGAATTTTTTTGGATATAAATATCTAAAAAAGGCTTTGTTGACAATTTCATTTTTTCTTGGTTTTTTTGGATCTTTATATTTATTAAAAAATATAAATATCTTAGAGTTACCTTTTTTATTGTTAGTGAGTTTAATAATAGGAGGTATAATAACCTTCGTCGTAAACAATATATTTGAATTTGGTATTTTTATAATAGGAGCTTTAGCTGGAGGCTCTTTATATCTGATTTATACACTATTAGGATCTTCAGGAATAAATTTTGATCAAAATACATTAATATATTTGGTACTTTTTTCAGCCTTAGGAGGATTATTCTCACTTGTTTTGAGGAAATATGTTTTAATACTGTCAACATCAATAGTTGGCAGTTTTTTACTTACATTATCTACTTTTATTTATTCAAGTAATATTAATTTTGATGATGATATTTATTCGCAACTCAACGGAATAACTTATAATTATTATTTTGTAGTTTTCCTAGCAATATTCATATTAGGTATTTTGTTTCAGGTTGGTTTAATTAACAAAATTTTGCAAATTTTAAATATTAATTTATTAAAAGAAGGTACAAAAGATACTGAATCTGTAGATATAAAAGATACTAAACAAATTAACGTAGAACAACAGCAAAATAATAATCATTTGAAAAGTGATACTATTGTTAATGACGAAAAAACAAATGATATTAATGATGATACGTCTGAAAAAATAGATGAACAAAAAATAGATGTTAATACGAATTTAGTTAACAATAATTTTGAATCAAATACTCAAAATGATAAAGATGTTCAAGTTGGTAAGTAATGAACTAATTTTTAATTAATTCTTTTATACAACTAAAAGGTAGATTTATACACTTTTTACGTGAAACAGTAACGTCTATACCAAGGTAGTTTATAAAATTATCTAAATTCCAATTTTTTATATCAATTTGGGTTGTATTCAGCATTTCACATAAAATAGAAGCACTGGCAATGGTAAGAGCGCAACCTTCACCGTGAAAATAATATTTTATATTATTTGATTCCGAAACTTTATATATCTCAATTTTGTCTCCGCAGCTTTCGTTAGAACTTTTTATAATTTTTTCAAATACCTCTTTTCTTTCAAAAAATCTTGGATTTTTATAATGATCAATTATATTTTCGATATATTCATTCATAAAAATTTTTGATATTTACAATCTTATCAATGGTTTTAAATAATTTGATTATTTTTTCATCATTTATGTCAAGTTCTTTTTTTATATAATTAATATTTTTTTTGGATTTATTAAGAAAGGTGTTATCAAATAAAAAAGTCTTAATTATAGAAATTTTTTTTGTTTTTTCATATGAAAAGTCTATTATCTGTGTATCATTTAGATATTCAAAACATACTTTAAACAGGGTTCTTTTGAACTGATATTTGTTGACTATTACTATAGACATTAACATAAATATCCAACTTATCATTAAAAAAACTCTTTGATGCTCAGAAGATTTTAGATTGTTGTAAAATAATAATGATGTAATAAATAAAAATAAAATAATATAGACATAAGAATTCCTTCGATTGATTCTGTTAAAGTAATTGAAAATAGATACTTCATATGTTTTAGGGGATTCGTTTTTTAAATTAAAAATATCTTTTTTAGAAGGAGTAGGGTGGGTATCGGATGAAAATATTATGGATATAGTTGAAAAAATATATATCATTAGTGAAATTGTCACGCTGATTCCTGCGAACGGTAAAAATATAAGATTTAGAAATGAGATTGTATTCAAAATGATATAAATATCTAATATTTTCATTATTAAAATAAATATTAATTCTAATTAGTAATTATTTTAACAGTGTTATCATAAATTTATGAAAAATTTTATTTTGTTAATACCTGCAATATTAGAACAGGATACTTCAGAATTCCGTAGAATGTTAAAAAGATATAAAGAGTCTGTTGTCCTACATATTGACATTTTAAATAATTATAAAAATTTTCCAGATAGTTTAAAAATCGAAAATGTCTTAAATTGTGACAATTTATATGGATTTCAAAAATTATATTTTCACTTAATGACTGATAAAGCTGATATTGTGTTATCTACTTTAACAGTAATAAATAATTATGCAGCTGTAAACAAAAAAATAGCATTTAGTTTCTTGATAGATGAAGAATATATTTGTTTGTGCGATAAAGTTGAAATGTCTAATAATTTTAATTTGATTCCTGTAATTTATAGCAGACCTAACAAAAATAAAGAATTTTATGCAAACTATGAAGAAATTTTAGTTATGACTGTAGAAGCAGGTAAACAAGGATCAAAGTTTAACAAAAAAAAACTTAATAATATTTCTATATTAGAGAAATTGGGTTACAAAGGTAATATTATGGTTGATGGGGGCATCAACGATAAAACTTTATCACATATTGTAAACTATAAAATTAGCTCTGCAGTTATTGGATCATATTTTAAGTCAAGTGAAAATTTTGCTTTAACATACAAAAATTTACTAAACGTGATGTTAAATTCAAAAATTTCGTGATAGTATAAAATAAACAAAGTATTAAAAACCTTTTTTAATTAGATATTAAATTTTTTAATTATGCCTTACACAGGAGATTTACCACAAAAACAAGATGATAAAGAAACATCTAAAACATCAAAAAATCTAAAAAACAGAATTGTTAACAACATAACTTTTTTTGGAGATTCAGCCATACCAGAAGGAGATCCAATTTATCAGAATGTATGGGAAGCAGCAAGATTGTTAGCAAAAAACGGTTATACAATAGTGAACGGTGGAGGTCCAGGAATAATGAAAGCAGCAACAGATGGAGCAGAGTCAGTAAATGGTAATACGATAGCAGTTTATTGGGAACCAAAACTTGCTGCATTTTTTGAAGGCAGAAATTTATCAAATACCACTGATGTACAAAAAAGTGAATCAAATTACATAATGAGAACATTGGGGTTAATAGACAATGGTGATGCTTTTGTTGTATGTAAGGGAGGTACAGGTACAATCTCTGAATTTGGTTTGGTGTGGTGTTTAGCTAAATTATATTATGGTTGTCATAAGCCTGTAATACTTTACGGAGAATTTTGGGATGAATTGATTAAAGCAATACAGAAAACGATGTACATAGACGAAATAGAATTGTCCGTGTTGCATAGAGCTAATAATCCACAAGATCTTTTAAAACTCATAAAGTCTTACGAAGTAATGTTTTCTCATTGCGATAAAAGTCTTCATGGTTCTGAAAGTGGAGAAGATTCTTTTTTACTATCTAGCAGAAAATCTAATATAACAACAAAGACTTATAATTTATTTGCTTCAAATTATAGAGCACATTTTAAAGATATAGTTTCGAAGCCCCAATTAGATGATTTCATTAGCTTGGTAAATCCTCCAGCTAGGATTCTGGATATAGGAGTTGGTTCTGGAATGGACATAAGTTACTTAAAACATAAATATACAGTTGTAGGTATAGAGCCTTCAAAAAGATTAGTAGAAATCTGCCAGTTTGAAAATCCAGAATGCAAAATCATACATGGAGATATTTTAGATGTGGATATAGGGCGTGATCAGTTTAAAGGCATTTGGGCTAGAGATACAATTCATCATATTGAAGAAAAAAATTTAGACTCTGTTTTTAAAAAAATATATGATGCTTTAGTAGAC
>CALDYZ010000029.1 GCA_937944235.1 Candidatus Dojkabacteria bacterium
ATACAAAAAGCCTTGGTGGCGACCACATCTCGAATCTGAAATTAAAAGCAGAGTTTAATTCTTCTTTTAAAATGTCATATACTTTTCGTGGGTCACGAGAGTGCTCGCAGAGTTTTCTTACAAGTTTTTTAAGATCATTTAATAGTGTTTTTTTTCGATCATTTAGATCTAGTAATTGCCAAGGGTGTTGATTTCCATCTATTTGTTGATTTTCATTTGATTCTAAGTATTCGACTATTGCCGAAGCTAGTTTATCACTGTTATTTTTAACATCTGGTAAAGTTATGAATTCGTTTCTTTCTAAATTTGTTGATTTATGTTCTGTGTTTTGTAATGCTTGCATTATTTCTAATAATCTCTCTGGAGTAATTTCACTTTTTATTTCTGTAACAGGTAACAACATGTATTTAATTGTTCGGATAATCTTAGATACCTCAACCAGTATATTTGCGTGGTCAATGTTTGATATTAAGTTATCAAATAAAATTTTAAATGTTAGATTTTTACCTTCCGGAATACTGAGAAATTCGATATTAATGAGCAGAGGATAAGTTAAAAAACGATCTAATATTGATATCTCTATATTCTCATCAACGTTATCTACTCCAAGTGTTTCACGTAATATATTCAATGCGTCATTCCAACATCTTACATTTGTAAATTTGTCATTTGGAACACTTATGCCAAATAAATTTTTAATGATCTCAAAAAAACATGTCACTGGATCCTTTTTTTGCTCTAATTGTTCTTGATGATTTTTTTGATAAGGACAACCAGGTTCAAGAGATGATCTTCCCATACTTATTTTATTAATTGCATTTTTACTTGTTAAGATTTTATAGTTAAAATGTTATATTGTCAATATTACTTATAAACAGTTAGAGCTGAATGTATAACTATTTTAAATTGAGAAAGTTTGGAGTGGTGTACACTTATTTGTTTTTATGATACTGATGCAAGAGATTAAATAGTTTCAAATTTACGAAAAAACTTAAAATCTAAAACTATTTGACAAAAGTTCAGAGTTTTAATTTCGAAAAACAAAATCGAAGAAAAATTCAACTTGATGCAAAAGATGTTAAGTTTAGTTGTTAATTATGTTATTAATTACTGCTCAGTGGTCGTGGGCCGGGTTTTTTTTAATAAGTCGTCTTGCTGGACATATGGGTGTTCCATGTGGACTACCTACTTCAGATGGGTGTTTAAATACCAAAACATTTGGATTTGGTGTATTTGGAGGTGGTTGTAGGAATGTGGGAGCACAAGAACGATATGTTTGTCCTTTAATAGCAACATACAATCTATAATTTGGATCGGAATTGGGATTTGGTATCAAACTTATATCTATCCCTATATTAAAATTTAGTACGTAGGGAGGATATTGGTCATTATTGCCATTTGGGTCGATGTAGCAGAGGTGTTTACCATTTTGTGTAACTACCCGAAAACCATCTGGTGTCATTGAATATATACTCAAACGTAATCCAGACTCTAATTCATCTTTTACTTTACCAAAAAGTTGTGCATGATAATCATCTCTAACGTATTTCATTAGTTCTCTTAACTTTTCCCTTAGTTCACTTAAAGTCCTAATTGCTATATCTGGATTCTCAAACATTGTAGTATCTAAAACTGCATTATTATTTTTTAGGTAAGTCATTATTCTATCGGTAATTGTATTTATTTTTTCATCAAGTTCGTCTTTACTTGAAAATTCATTTTTACTTAATTCTGTTGAATTGTTATTAAATAATTGCTCTATAATATTACAAAATCTTTCATAACTGATCTCTCTTTTGATCCTTGTTACTACATACAATAAATTCCTGATGTCACGAATAATATTGGCTGCTTTGATTAAGTTATTTGCAAGCAATTGGTTTGATGACATGAGTTCTGCTAGTTTTATAGGATCTAATGAAGTCGTTGTACTTCCAGAAACATCTGCATTGACCACATTACTTCGGCAGATTAATTTAACAATTGGTATGCTTAATAAGCTATCAAAAAATTCAACATTAGCTCCTTCATTATCTGTCAATCCAAATGATCGATTCAGAAGCTGTTGTAATTCTATCCTGGTTGTTGGTATGGAAGTTTCATCAATTTCTACACCAAATATAATCCTGATCAAAATAAAAAAATTTTTAACACCTTCTTCAGTAAGATTTTCTGAATATTGACGATGACAAGTTTCAACTCCTCTCATAGTATGTCTCATAATTTTTTAATTTGTTTTAAATTGAAAAAATTTCATTTCAGATTCTTTGTTTTGTTCAATATTTTTTGTATAAACGGCAGTTTTACTTTAAAACAATTAATGCTTTTATAAATTATAAGTTCAGTTTTTTATTTAGTCAATAAAGTTGAAAACTGTGTAAATTTATTTGAATTATAACAACAACACTTTGTAAATAACGTACATAAAAAAATTTACTCTTTTGTTATAAATAAATCATCTTTGAGTTGATTAATGTAACTTTCTTCATATTTTGTCACTAATCGCAAGATCATTCACTCTTTACCATTATTGTTAAGCTTCTTTTATCAAAGTACCTCTAACTGGACACCTTAGTACAATACTAAGAGTATGAGTATTAGGTTCATTTGGATTGGGGTTTATAGAATAAGTTCGACCGAATGAATGTTCATTTGATTCGTATATGATTGGCGGCATTGGCGGCTCATTATCGGGATCGGGAGTTAAGCACACTGATAAATAAGGTACTTCTGTAGAAGAAATAATTTGAATTCCTTTTTGTGGATATGTTATTCCGAAATAGTATAGTGGATTATATGAGAGAAGAGTACTATTGGGATCAAGAATTGTAATTTCGTAAATTGGATTAGTTTCTGAACGTTCTATTTTCACATGTCTTGGTGTTAAAGTTTTAAATCTAAAGTCAAGTGCGGATTTTATTTCGTCAATTAATATGTTGTATAGTTCATCGATGTTGTTGATATGACTTTCAAGTTTCCGGACAGCATCTCTGAAGTTGTACAACTGTTGTTTAACGGTAAATCTTTCAGGAGGGTGTTGGTCGTCTGATTGTAAAAATTTTATAATCTCTGCAGTCCTGTTGTTAATTTCTACCTGTATATCATGATTGCTAAATATTTTCATTTTCCCCATTTCTGAAATTTTTAAACTGATTACAGTGCCAGGTGGATGTGATAAAATTTCGTAAAGTTCGTTTAAAGGAGGTGTTGGTATTTCATCATCAATTTGAGTAACTGTTAACAGCAATACTTTTTATTTTGCGAATTGCTTCTACTGCCTCAAGGAGGTTATTTACTAAATTTTCATCACTTTCAACTAATAAATTGAATAAAGCTTCTAAATTCAGATCTTTACCATAATCTTCAAATACTGTCGTCTGAGGTACGTATTTTCTAATAACAAGCTCGAGAATAGGTATAAATAAAAATTGATTACCGAGGTGAATATTTTGTATTTTCACATCATCAGCGATTTTAAGTTCATGTTTACTATTTTTGAGAGCGATAATTATTTCAGGTAGCAGATCTATAAACTGACAATTATCAGGTATGACTAAATTATCAAAATCCAAATGTAGCATTTTACCTACAATCTTCAGAAATTTTGTGATTTTATTTTTCCTTTCGGCAGTTCTCTCCGGACCACTGCCTGGTCGCAACGGAAATTCCATATTAATAAACACAAATGTTAGATTATTAATGATGTTAACATACTTGACAGACATATGTCAACATTGTTTCCTGTTATTCGATATAAAGAAACTTAAAATTATTACTTGTTAATAGTTTTAATATTTAATATAATTACAACAATTTAAGGAAAGGTTTAACAAAACTAAAACGGCATATGAATGTATTATTTATATTTATTAACAGTTACAAAGAAAGTCTTGGTGGTATTGAGAGGTTTGCTCTTAATTTGATCAAATATCTATCCAATTATCATAAAAACAATAACCATAGTTTTTACCTTCTTTTTCTTAACTCTTCTGAAAATTTAGTAGAAAAAATATCAGATAACTTAATAGTTGAGCACTTCATCTTAGATAAGAATGAACCAAATAGTTTGCATAAAAAACTAAATGAAATACACTCTCAGTATGGAGTAGATAAACTAGTTCTTGAAAATTTCATATTCATAGACATAGCTAAGGTAATACAAGTATATAATTTTTGCATAACACGTTCACTTAGTTGTTTTTTGCATATTCACTCTTTTCCTACAAATGAAGTACAAACAGCTATAGTGAGAGACTTTGATTGGGAAAAAGTTATATGTGTAAGTTATAGTGTAGCAGGAGATTGTTTATCAAAAAATGTGAATCCAAAAAAATTAGTAGTAAACCACCTAGGTGTGGACACTGAAACTTTTAAGCCAAATAATGAATATAAAAAGTTTTTGCACAAATATTTTGAATTAGATGATAAAAGAAAAATAATTTTACATGCTTCAAGGATAATTACTGGCAATAGAGATATACTGAAAGAAAAAGGTTTTTTTACATTACTCGAAGCTTTCCATAAATTCTATAATGATTACCAAGATTATGATCTGGTTTTTAGCATTGCTAAAGCTCCGTCGAGGTTGAACGAGCATTTTTTTGCGGCTTTGGATAAATTAAAGAATTATATAGAAATTTATAATTTAACAAGTAGAGTACATATAGGTATTTTTGATTCTGATGAAATGCCTCAAGTGTATAATTCATCAGATATTTTTGTTCTGGCTTCAGAAAATGAAACATTTGGTCAAGTGGTCATAGAAGCTATGGCTAGCGGGGTGCCGGTAATCACAACTAGTGTAGGAGGCTTAGTAGAAATAGCTCGTCAGGAGCTTAATGCAATGGTTGTAAGTCCAAACAATCCTATAGCTTTAGAAAAAGCACTATTGACGTATATAAAACAATCTAAGGTTAGGAAAAATATAATTGAAAATTCTATCAGACTAGTAAATGAAAAATTCGAGCTAAAAAAACAATTGAATATGTTTTTAGACATAATAACAGCATGAGAGATCTGTTGACAATCATTATCTCTATCTTCAATAAAGAAAGTTTTTTAGAGAAAACCCTGTGGTCGGTGAGAAATTTAATAACTAGAGATTTATTTGAAATTGAGATTGTCTTGATTGATGATGGCTCAACTGATAACTCTTACAATATAGCATCGAGTTTTGATTTTGGAGATAAAAAAAATATTACTTTGATTAAAAATGAATCAAACTTAGGTGTGTGTAAATCACTAAATAAAGCTTTGAAGGTTGCTAAAGGTAATTATGTTTATTTTCTGGATGCTGATGATTTAGTCATGCGTTTAGGTCTTGTGATGTTGTACAAATCTATCAAGTCATATGATGCAGATATGAGTGTTGGTATAGTACAGCAGACGGATAGGAATTTGAATATAATGCAAACTTTTAGAAATATTATGGTCGACAAAAGTGAGTTTATAGATTATATCCAGGCTCAGAATTTGGTAGATGATGTTTTGTGGTTTAGAATTGCACTTAGTCACATTGGTATGATTTTTAGGAGAGATTTATTGGAGTCTTTTGGGGGATTTGAACAGAAAATGTCATCTTCTCAAGATTTGTATTTAATTCTCAACAGTATTTTAAATGCAAAAAGAGGATTGTCAAATACAAATACCTTAGTAGGTTTTTATAGACAATCAAAATTAAATCCCTCATCGAAGGAAGATGAACAATCTTTGTGGGTAAAAAGTTTACTTACAGGGAATAAAATAAAAGATTATCAAATATTGCAAGAGTCGATTAAAGATAAAATAAGCCTAGATCAGTACAATCGGATTTCAGAAATTACTAATATGTTAAAAAATATTTCAGTTAAATACCAAAAAAAATGATAAATACTAAAAAAATAGGTGTTTTTATACCTTTATACAACAAGGAAAGCTATATTGCCGATACTGTACAAAGTGTGGTGAATAGTTTTTTGCCTAGCAATGTTTTTCTTGAGGTATTGCTTGTTGATGATTGCTCAACAGATAAAAGTATGGAAATTGTGGATGAATTGATTAGTAAAAATTCAAAAAAAAATGTCACCATTAAAATTTTAAGTACTGAACATAATGCTGGTCCTTCTGCAGCATTAAATGTAGCATTGGACGTTTTTGATGGAGATTTTGTGTGTCCTATGGATGCTGATGATTTTTATACTCCAAACAGTATTTATTCTAGATTTAGTGCTTTTCAACAAAATGAAGATATAGAGTGGGTTACTGGAAATGAGTTAACAATGACTCCTGATGGTAAAATTATTGTCGGTGTCGAATATCTCAAAGAGCTAGATTGGTCAAATTCTGATGAATATCTAAATTTAACTTTGTTGGGTAAAAATTTTATTCCAGCACAATCTTCAATGGTGAAGTTATCTACTTTGTTCAAGGTTAATTTCAGATGGATAGATGAGTTAAAATCTACTCAAGATGTATGGTTTAATTTGAAACTTTTGGCAAGCGGAGTAAATCCTTTTAAGATAGATGATTACGTTGCTATTTACAGAGTTCCAGATGATGGAAAAAATTCTCTGGCAGCAAGATCTAAGAAAAATGGACAATTTTATCAAGATTTTTTAAAGATAGCTCAGCTTTTACAAGATCAATTGAATCAATTTCAATATGATTTATTATTAAAAATAGCAAATAATTACAAATAATATCTTTCCATATCTGTCAATAATTAAGATTCTTGACAGAAAATACTTAAAGCTACTTCTATATTTATTTTATCGACGAAATCTACGTTCAAGTGATAACTCCATAAATTACAAGCATCTTCGATCAATTTATATATTTGATGTGTTGATAAACAGTCTATACCTTTTCTTTTAAGATATTTTATCGTATCGTAAAAAATTAATCTGATTGCAGATTTGTTTTTATTAGGTGTCAGTCCTATTTCTTCTGGACAGTTCATAAAGAGTATATGATATGCTAAATGTTCTTCAGGAGTGCACATCAAATAATTATCTGGATCTGTATATAATTTCATATCAGATTTATCGTGATATAAATGACAGGTGACAAGATCATCTGGATCTGCGGGACGATATGATAATTCTGATTT
>CALDYZ010000030.1 GCA_937944235.1 Candidatus Dojkabacteria bacterium
TACTTCATCGGTAGGTCCAAATCTATTTTTTTCAACTCTGAGTAACCTTAATTCCATTCTTTTTTCTCCTTCAAAGTACAATACTGTATCAACCATATGTTCCAGTAATTTGGGTCCTGCGATATCCCCGCTTTTAGTTACATGTCCAATGATTATACTTGTTTTGTTGTATCCTTTTGCTATATTGATAATTTTTTGAGTGCATTCTGATATTTGAGATATAGAACCTGCAGAAGTTGAAATATCATTTGTATATAGAGTTTGGATCGAATCATAAAATATAATGTCTATATCATTTTGATTAGTTAATATGTACTCTGTAATGTTATCTATATTAATTTCTGTCAAATAATATACATTTTTGTGAGTCAAATTTAATCTTTTTACCCTGTTTTTGATTTGATGAGGAGATTCTTCACCACAAACGTACAATATTTTTAAATTTTGTTCAGATAGAGATTCGGTTATTTGAGAAGATAATGTGCTTTTGCCTATCCCGGGACTTCCAGCGAGCAAAATCACTTGCCCTGCTATCATTTTACCTCCAATTGTGTTATCAAATTCTGAAATATTTGTTTTCAATTCGTTACCAGATAATTTTTGTAAATCAATATCGTCTAATTTTATAATTTGTGATGAAGATGTAGAGTTTGTTTTACCTTTTTTTTTGTTTGATTGTTGTTTAGATATATTGATATCTTCCTCTACTAGGGTATTCCAACTGCCACAAGCATCACATTTCCCTTGCCACTTTGTAAAAGTTTTTTTACAGTTTGTACATCTAAAAACAGAATTCATAAAAAGTTTTAAAGATCATGTTTTAAATTTTTATTCAATTCGTTCGATAAAAGGCCCCACTGATTTAAAGATAAAGCTGCGGCTCGAACTTTGTTGTCTAGATTTAGTTTTTTAAATATTTCGTTTATATTTGGATAGTATTGTTTTAGATTATTCACTAAAGTTTTTCTAGGAGATTGAAATCCCAGTTTTATTATTTTTTCTAACTGATGATTATTAGAAAAGTCTATATTTTCTTTAAATGTAAAACTGATTATACCTCCGTTTACTTTAGGGGTTGGAAAAAATTGAGAGTTTGGTACTGACTCATATTTTTTTATTACTGAGTATATTTTGGAAATTGCGCTCAAGTAAGTCATATGTGGTGGAGAGCAATTGTACAACTTTGATACCTCCTCTTGCAGTAGAAAAACCATTTTTGTAGGTCCAAGACTTATTTCATTTTTAATCCATCTTTTGAACTCATGAAAAAAAATGCTGATTATTTTTTTTGATGTATTGAAAGGTAATGATCCAATTACCTTATACTTGCTACACTCACTTAAATTTATATGTTTTTGAATTGTTTTTTGTATATTGAGTGTTAAAGTATCACCATGCTCTAGATGAAAATTATTGTATTTTGAGAATTTTTTAATTAAATTAGGCAATAAGGAATAGTCTATTTCCACACTAATGATATTTGCTCCCGTATCTATCAATTCTTTAGTCAACATACCTTCGCCCGGTCCTATTTCCAAAACAATGTCTGTTGGTTTTACTTCTAGATAATTCACCATTAGTTTGGCAAATTTAGAATTCCTCAAAAAATTCTGCCCAAAGTTTTTTTTAAATTTATGATCTGAAAAGTATCTGTTCAAATATTTTTAATATAATATAATTCTTCTAGTTACACTAGATTATACAATGATTGACATTACATTAAACAGTATACGGAAATTTTTGAGACAAAATAGACTTTTAGTCTTTTTAATAGTTTATGTAATATCTCCCATTGATTTATTATCTGAGTTTTTTTTTGGAATCTGGGGTTTGATTGATGATTTTATTGCAATCTTAATTTTTACTTCACTAATTTTTACAAAGTACTTTTTAAAAAACTTTTTATCTGAAAATTTTAAAACCAATCAAAGTATAAAAAAAACTATAAAGCATTTTGAATATGAAGATGCTGAGTTCACAGTAATAAAAGAAAATAAATCAAGTACAAGTAGTTAAAATCTCAGAGAACATGTAAAAATGCTCATTACTTCATCAGTATTACCTGCATTTCTAGTCATAATGTGTTCTAATCTATTCTTTTCACTTTCCCAGTAGTTAATGATTAATTCAGTTACATCTGTGAGTTGATGGTCTAATCCATAATTTGACAGATTTGTCACCAAATCATTAAAAATTTTAGTATATTTCTCAGGATTATTTGGTAAATTAACTAAGCACCTTCTCAGTAAGTTTATAAAATCTAATAATACAGCTGCTTCACTGACACGCCATATCAAGATAGAATTATTTAAAAATATGTCATAGTGTCTTATTGATTTACTTCTTTGAACTTCCTCAAAATCAACACCATCTAAGTCTTCAATAGATTTAATATCGGGTCCATCTTTTAAAAAAGATATTCTATAAACCTTACCATTATTTGGTTTACAATAAACAACTGGATGACCCGAATAAATCCTTATTGATAAAGCAGTGGGTATCTGTAAATGAATGATCAAAATGTAAGCAAAAATTAAAGAAACTAATTTACAATCTGCTGGCTTTTTCGAATTATTGTCACATGTTAACCATTCAGATATTTGTTCTTGTACAGTTTTCATAGGATATAAATTCCTGTTTTCATCAACTATAGGAAATTCTAAGTTAACAACATTAGCTACAAACATTATTCTTTCAAATACATCTAAATTGTTATTTTTTACCTGTGTAAGAGTATCATTGTCAAAAAATTTTTGTATCAACATTTCTATCTGTTCGATGTCGATATTAGGATTATGTTGTAAATATCTTTGTTCTATATCTATAACAGGAAATCTATACACACTTATTTTATGTCAATTAATTATACTGATATATTATACCACTCTGGAGAGAGTATAAAAATTTATATAGGTTTGAAAAACTTTACTTTAATGGGTTTTTAGGAATTCTGCTAAGATATCATTGACAACAATAATTTCAGAAAATACAATCTTAACATTGTATTTTTTATCACTTTTATGATGGAGCAAATGGAAAAGTCTGATTTACAAAAATTGATACATGATTATGAATTATCGAATTTAAAGCCAACCCATTTTGAGAGGTTGAAAATACTTTTACAAATAGCAAGATCAACAGATGATGAATTTGATAGATTATCAGAATCAGAAAAAAATACAAATGCTTACAAAATTGCTGGTTTAATGAGAGAAAATCGTAAAAGGATTCTAGAATTAACAAGAACGTATCATCTTAGGATTGTTGTACCATTTTTTAACGAGAGAAATAGATTTTCAGAGTGCAGTGATTCAAACCCAGATGGAGAATCATCTGCATTACAAAAACTGCTTGAGTTGGAGTACCTTTTTGAAGGTACTAATCATAAAGTCGAATTGATATTTGTTGAAGATTCTATAAGTTTTCAAACTGATCAAGGTGTTGTTGAAAAAAGAGATTCCCAAGGTAGTTCAGAAGTTTTATTGAGTAGTATAGATTCTTCAGTAGAAGAAATAGTTGACAATAATGGTAT
>CALDYZ010000031.1 GCA_937944235.1 Candidatus Dojkabacteria bacterium
ACTCAGGAGGTGTTGTAGTTAATGAGTGTACTACTGATTCGACAGCAGGTAGCGGTTTTTATTGTGATGCAGGAATAAAAAGGCCACAAAAGGATGTAGGAGGGAGTTGTAACAGAGACGCTATGTGTAAATCAGGCTTAATTTGTTTATTGTTTGGATGTAGAGTACCTGTATCTGATTCTAATCCTAATCCTCCAGGTTCATGCGCTACACCAGATGGAAGAAGGGTTGCTAATGGACAATTTTATTGTATTCCTGGCGCACCTGTTAATGGAAGTGCAAGGCTTTGTAGTAATGGAGTCCTAGGTGAACCAACAATAGCAGATGCATGTGCTCCACAGATAGGTTCGAGCAACTCATGCGCAAATATAAATACTTTTAGTGGAGGTGAGCCTAGTAGAGGTAGGTTTGTAGGATGCAGTGGCAATTTGAATTGTTTTTGTCCTCATAGAAGTAATTCTCCTGGGAGCTTATTTTCATCTAATGATCAAAATGTTTCTCCAATATGCGTAGATGATCCTGGGAACGATTCATGCGGTGCAGGGCCAAGGTCAATAATACCACCACCTCCACCTTCATTGCCACCACCGCCACAATCACCACCGCCACAATCATCGCCGCCACCACCACCGCCACCTCCTCCAAATCCATATTGTGGCGATGCAGTGTGTCATACAGATGAAAGGTGTGAAAGAGTCTCACCGGGTTCAAGTACTTACAGAGCATGTACCAGTATAGGTTCAGCTCCAACTGGACCAATAGTCAGTGATTGTTATGGAATAAACTTCAACCAACCTGTAGCTGCAACAACATGCAAATATTGTGGAGATGGAATATTTACACCAGGCAGTGAACAATGCGATCCAACAGCACCACCAGGCAATGGAAACAATCCAAGTAACTGTAACTCGAACTGTCAATTAATAACAATATCACAAACTTGTATAGACCTAGAAGAGAATGGACCAGATCCCATAGCATCAGGAGCAGGAAATATAGTACAATATATATTGACATATCAAAATCCAGCAACAACAAATCCATATCCAAACATTAGGTTAGCAGTAGGAACGTTTAGTAGTCCAGTAGGAAGAGATGCACTAAACACATCACAATCACTAGTAGCACCATCGACAACACCAGTATTTAACAGTCTAACAAATCAATGGACGTACACATTTATATGGGAGGCAACTTCACCTACGAATATACCAGTAGCCAATGGAACATATGATGTTAGAGTATACTTAGATGGGACAGCAGCAGGAATAATATCAACACCAACACAATGTCTAGAAACGATCACAGTACAATCAACTGCACCACAAAGTCCATTGTTTACAATAATAAAGAATTCATCATTGATCTGTCTAGATAATGGGGATGCAAGAATAAGTTATACGATAAACGTAGGAAACATAGGACCAGTCAATGGTACAATAGATTTTGTTATAGATGATTTAGATGTAAGTTTAGTAGGAGCAGGAATAACACCAACAAACATAAACCCTGGGTATGGAACATACGACTCATCTTTAGGAATAATAACATGGACAGGCACAGTAGCAGACAGAACATATGCGCCCAATCAATCGAGGAACTTTACATATACAATAACAATACCAGCAGAAGATTTACTGTTGTTTTATAACCTAGGAGTAGAGAACTTAGCCACAATGCAGTACGATACGCCATCAACTAACGATATATCGGTAAGTTACCAACTATTGACAGACATTACATGTAGAATAAATGGAATACCGATAACAAACATAGATAAAAATTTGAAGACGATATTATTAGGATGTTTAGTAATCATGATGGGAGTATTTATATTTTTAACAGAAGCAGGAAGGAGGTCATCAGTTTTGTTTTATAATCTAACTGTAAACAATACAATAGAAATGATGAAGGGTTTAATTATCCCAGGATATAAATATCAAGCAGGAATTGAAAAAGTTTTTAAGAAAAAATTTGATAAGCAAAATCAGTAATAAAGATCGTTGATCCCAAGCTAACTCTCACAACAAGGATGGACTCATCTAAAGACAAAACTTGATATATGTTTAATGACAGAGGAAGTATGATTTCTAGTTAGTAGTTGCTTTTACTAGATTTCGTTCATAAACTCTTTGTTCATTGGTTCATTTTTGTTATCATTATCTTATGATAACCTATACAAATAAACTTACAAAACTATTTGAAAAATTTCCATTTTTTTATTCACCATATGTCTTGCCTGATGTTCATATTACCGGAATAGCAATAGACAGTCGTAAGGTTTTGCCTGGTAATTTGTTTGTAGCGATGAGAGGGCACACTACAGATGGGCACAAATACATAAAGAATGCAGTAGATAAGGGGGCTGCTGCTGTAGTGGGAGAATATGCATCTGATGAATTATCTGTACCATTCATAAAAGTTGAGAATTCAAGACAAGCTCTGACGCACTTAGCAGCTGCGTTTTATGGATATCCTGGAAATAACCTAACAGTTATTGGCGTAACCGGTACTGATGGAAAAACGACAACCAGTCACTTAATCTATAATATTTTACTTGAGGCAGGACACAAAGTTGGGATGATTAGTACCGTAAATGCGATTATAGGTGATGAAATAATTGACACAGGTTTTCATGTCACAACGCCTGACGCTCATGACGTACAATTATATTTAGCTAGAATGGTTGATAAAGGGGTAAAATATGTTGTTCTAGAAACTACCTCTCATGGTCTAGCACAGTATCGAACAGACGCTGCTGAATACGATATTGGAGTTGTAACGAATATAACACATGAACATTTAGATGAACATGGTAGCTATGAAAATTATCGCGCTGCTAAAGGTCGATTGTTTACGCTTCTTTCTGAAACCCCATCTAAGCCTCACGGCAACATTCGTTTGGGTGTTCTTAACTATGATGATACATTATCATATGAGTATCTACATCAAATTACCTCAACCGCTCAAATTTCTTATGGTCTTGATCCTAAAGCAGATATTCGTGCTGAAAAAATAATATTTAGTCCTAATGGAATCACATTCCATGCCATTTCTAAGGATTTTAATGTGCAGGTAAAAAGCACACTTGTGGGGAACTATAATGTTTGTAACTGTTTAGCTGCTATTAGTGCTACTGTTAATGGAATTGGTATTTCACCTGAAATTGCAGCAAGAGGTATATCAAATTTAGTTGGTATTCCTGGTAGAATGGAACGAATCAATATGGGGCAAAATTTTACTGCAATTGTAGACTTTGCGCATACTCCGAATGCCTTGAAAGTTACTTTAGAGACAGCAAGAAAGATGACTAATAAAAGAGTGATTGTAGTTTTTGGCTCAGCTGGCCTGCGGGACAAAGCAAAACGCCGAATGATGTCAGAGGTTGCGGTAGATCTTGCGGACGTTTCAATCTTAACTGCCGAAGACCCACGCACCGAGTCTTTAAATGAAATTCTTGCAGAGATGGCTGCTGGAGCAGAGTCTCGTGGTGGTGTTAAAGGACAATCATTTTATATTATTCGAGACAGAGGAGAAGCAATTCGTTTTGCTGTTAAATTGGCACAAGAAGGTGACATAGTTCTGGCCTGTGGCAAAGGACACGAGCAATCAATGTGCTTTGGTATAACGGAATATTTATGGGATGATCGAGTGGCTATGCGAGCAGCACTTTCAGATTTATTGAGAGTGCCAGGTCCGTCAATGCCATATTTGCCCACTCAAGATGGTATTTATGTAGATTGATATATTTATAACTTCAGTTATAAAGAGAATACTAATTTATCACATAATTATCTAATTAAATAAATGCTTATCTCATCACGATTACTTGATAGAGATCTTATTAAAGCTAGTTTAATTTTTAAAACTTGATTTTTTTAAAAATGCTCAATTCATGGATAGATAAAATGTAAGATGTTGTGATATTTGAAAAAGATTGTTTAGCTATGTTGGAAGAACTTAAGTAAATATGATAAACAAACAGTACAAATTTTAGTGATACCATTATTTAAAACTTAAACTTAAATGAAGAAAAAGTTCATTAAACAAGGGATGATTGATGTATACAAAGTTAAAGATAAGTTATCTGCTAAATTTTGTAAGAGAATAAATTTTGGTAATGCCTCTTGTCCTGCTATTCTGTGTAAAAAACTGGTTTAGTCACACTGGCAGTGATATTAAATTTGCATAAAAAACTCAGGATATTTTTAGCAAGCTTGGCTAAATAGCTTAATTTTTTTATAAGTCAAAAATTTATTTTTTAGCAAAAATTGTGTATATATTTGTCAATATCGAACTTTCTTCTTAAACCCTCATAGCTCATGTATCTTAGGTTTCCAAATATAGGTCTTTCAAACCAAGGTCTATCATGTATACCTACTATACTCCACATAATTCCAGTATAACCATTTGAATCTGTTCCATCTAGTTCATACATATCGTTTAATTTTATAGCGTATTCAATTGCACTTTCAACATCTGGAGTCCATTCTAAAATTTTCTTTGCCCAGTACATTCGCATGTAACCATGCATTTTCCCAGTTGTTATCATTTCGTTTTGACAAGCGTTCCATGCTTCATCATGGGTTCTTGCACTTTCTAGTTGATCAAATCCGTAAATATATTCTCTTTTATCGTACTTGTGTTTTTCTATATTTTTTTTTGACCAATCTTTGGCGCAATTTTTATTGTTATAGTTTGGATTGTAAAAACAAAAATTGTCGGCTAATTCTCTTCTGACGATTATTTCTTCTAAAAAGGCTAGTACTGATCTTTTTTCTTCAGAAAAATTTTTGTTTTCTGGTTTTATTAAGTCAGTAAAATCAATATTCATTCCAAATTTATTAGCTATTGAGACGCAATTTAAGACTACTCTTAGTGAGCTAATTTGTCCAAAGTGCAAGTATGGACTAAGACCGGATTGAGCTTGTATTGTTGGATTGTTTTTTAATTCTAAGTACTTAAATATCTTGTTATTCAAAAATTCATTCATTACGTCATTTGCAGTTTTGTAGCCCGATATAGGTAAATTTTGAATACGGTTTGGATAAAATTTTTTTACAATATTTTCTATTTTTTCCCAATCATTATTGTTATTTACATTACGAAAATTAGGAAAATCATCAGTAAAGTCATCAACCACAAATTTATCCAGTAATTTCACTATTTTAGGTCTGAATGTAGATGCCTGATATTCTTCTTTTGTAGATGATATCCAAACAGGCACAATATTTCTAGAATCTACCTCATATACTGGAAGATTTGTTAGTTGACCGATGTTTTCATTAAGATTTCTAGGGCCTTTTAATACGTGACAATCCAAATAAATTGAGTCAGGTCTATATTTTAGCGCCTCTTTTGATATCTGATCTGATTTATTTATTTGATCGATTATATTTACAATAAATTGTACTCCTAAGTTGTTGAGTATTTTTTCGATAGATTTTAAATTATCTATCATCCACAGTATTTGATTTTGTGATCTCAATTTTATATCTGTATAGAGATTAAAAATAACTATTGGAACTAAATTTTTGTTTTTTGCGTGTAAAAGTAGTGCTTTAATACCGTAATTATCATTTACCCTTTGTTCTCTAGACATTATATATATGACAGATTTAGGGTTGATAGGGTATGAACAGTTATTGATTTTTCGTATTCTAAGTTTAAAATTAAACTCACTCATAAAGTACCATTTCTTTTTTTTGTAAAGAAAATCATCAAAGCCCAGAAACTACTGAAAATTATAAATATACCAATTAAGGATATAGCAGCACCAAAAACATCTTCTCCTAAAGATGAAATAAAACCCATTAATAATCCAAACAATATCATACATAAACTCATTATGGTATCGTATGCGGCATAGCTCATCCCTTCATGGCCTTTTGGAAGATGTTTGGCAAATAACTTACGCCAATTAACAATATTCAAAGCACCTCCAAGTCCAACTAAGAACATACCTATGTAGTAAAGAATAGGAGTTGTTATGATTGGTAAAAGTACGTAAGGTAATCCCATCAAGACGTTACCCAAACTCAAAAACATTATGTCGTCTTTATCTGTTTTTAATTTGTCAGCAACGTAACCTATAGGAATTTGAAAAAAACCCTTTGCAAAGTTAAAACAAGCAACTCCAATGCCTACTATTTCTAATGTAGAATCTCCAAATTTTGTAGATAGATATATTCCTATAAATGATGTGATTACAATGTATAGCCCCCAGGTAAAAACATCAGACATTGTTAAAAACCAAAGAATTTTATTTAATCCAATGTTTTTTATATTAAAAATTTTACTCATAATTCACAAATCGCAATGATGTAACTACACATTTTAGATCAAAAATATTTTAACACAATTAATTTCATTTATTCACCTGTGAATTCTTTTATTATCACAAGATCAAAAATGCAGTAACTAAAAAAATAACTTTTCTATTGCAATTTATATCAATTTTAAACTTCGACAATTAATTTTTAATCATCTGAGCTTAGTTGTGAATGCAAAAACTATTTATTGATATAATTGTTTTAATATATAGATTTTTATGGATCAGTCTTTAGTACCAACAGATATATCAAAACATTTGTCTAAAGAATTTTTATCTAATTTTTACTCTGAAAATGTAAATAGGATCTATAAATTCTTCCTTTACAAAGTAGGTATAAAGCACGTTGCGGAAGACTTAACATCCGAAACTTTTATGATGTTCGTAGAGCATTTTAAGAAGAATTCTAATACTATTAACAATTTACAAGGATTTTTGTTTGGTATAGCCAACAATGTTTTTAAAAAGTATTTGCAAGACAAGTACAAAAAAGAGTTTTTAATCTCAAGTTTTTTTGATGATGAGATTAATTTTGTCGAACATTTTGTAGAAGAAGATTTGCAAAGTAAATCATACGAAGAAATTCTGATTAAATTTTTACCTAGAATACCAAAGAAACAAAGACAAATTTTGTCTATGAGATTTTTAGATAAATTGAGTTTATCTGAGATAGCAAAATTATTAAATAAAAATATGAACTATGTAAAAACTACTCAAAAAAGGGCATTTACGAGTATTAGACGAGCCATAGAGCTTGACAGAGGTACACTCAATGATTACTAAATAATTGAAGCATTTACTAATTATGATGAGTAAATATACAAAAGAAGAAAAAGAATTTTTGCAGTCAATAGATATGCAACATGTATCTATTGATAAGAGATTTAGCGAGAATTTACGAAAAAAATTTATAAAAAAATACTTAAAAGAGGTTCTAAATAAAAAAGATAAGTTCACCTTGATAAGTTATTTTATGTATGGAGGTTTTACAACTCTTTTGATAATTGTATTTTCACTATTAATGTACTTTACCACTAATATTAAAAACATAAATATAAATCAAGAATCTAGTAACTTGATAAAATCTGAAAACATAAATAACAAAACACAATCAACTAATGAAGGTTTAAATATTTCGTTTTATGCTCCTATTGAAAAATATTCAGACGTAGTACATTACATAGATACACTGCATTCAATTCACAATATAGAAGTTTTAAGAAAAAAACTCTTGGATTTTTATTTATATAAAAACGAATTACAACCTATTTCATATTCTATATCGAATAATTCTCTAATTGTCAATGTTAGTGCAAAATTTAATCAAAATATTATATGTTTAGAGGACAACATAGATTATCAATTTACACTATTAATAAAAGATGAATTGTATTTAGAACATTTACAAACAAATGAAGATAACATATTGAGTGTTTCTAAACTTGATTCAGATTTTTTTTACTTGAATGAAAAGTATAAGTACGACACTAAATTCCTAAAGATAAAAAATAGTATAAACTCTTTTGGAGAATTCAGAAAAGCTCCGTTATCATATCTAAAGTCAATAGATTTTAAGTATAGTATAGAGGACATAGAGAAAATTATTAAACCTACAACATTTGTACAAGACTCTTTGGTCACCCTAGAAATAGACAAAGTTTATGAGTGTGTGAGTGATAAACAGCATAAGTACAAATTATCTTTGCTTTGGGACATAGATAAAAATATCATCAAAAAAATATTCTATAGAACAGTTACAGAAAATCAACAAGAAGAAATGAATTTATTGACTTTAGAAATTGAGGATGAAATTATTAATGATGAAGGTTTATCAGATTTAGTTTATGGGAGTGCTTTGGTAAATTTTGATACTATGGAAGAATCATCAGTGTTAGGTATGTTTACTATTATTGAAAATATGAGAAGCGAGTTAACAAAGAAATATTTAAAATTAATCTTAGGTTCTGAATCTATCAGATAGTTTTTGTAACTCGATAGTTCTGATCTATAAATCTAATTGATAACATAATACATTTTTTCGCTGAATGGTTTACCAAAATGTGAATTATGTTGCTGCTTCATCAAGGTCGGTGTTTCTGTCAACATGATTGTTAGTTCAAAAATTGTAGTATAATGTGTATTCAAATTTAAAGTTACAATATGATTGAAGCTTTTTTGATAGGTATTATTCAAGGTTTAACAGAGTTTATTCCTATATCAAGTTCTGCTCATGTATATTTATTACCAAAAATTTTTGGATTTAGTTCTCCAAGCACTGATTTTATTATAGCTACACATTTAGGTACGTTATTAGCTTTAATTATCTACTTCAGAAAAAAATTAAGAACTTATTTTTTATCATTACTTAAGCAAGTTTTAAAGAGAAAAATTAAGTTTAGAGACAGGGAAAACATAAATATTCTTAATCTAGTTTTTGTTGCAACCATACCAACCTTAGTTTTAGGTTTTTTACTAAATTTTTTTGTTGAAGATTTGTATGATGAAGTTTTAAAAGATAATAAAATTTCCTTGTTAGTAGTTGCAGTTCCTATGTTGCTTGTGGGTCTCTTTTTTTTATTTGAAAAAAGTTTGTTCAAGAAGAATAAAAAATCTATACAGGATATTAGACTTTTAGGTGCTTTACTGATTGGTTTTAGTCAATCTATTGCTTTCATAAGAGGTGTATCTAGGTCAGGCATTACTTTGCTAAGTGGGCAATTCGTTGGTATGAATAGAGTCTCTGCCGCTGAATTTAGTTTTCTAGTGAGTATACCAGTTATTTTTGCTTCTATCTTGTTTTCCATTATTAATATAATTACTGCAAATAAGGATTTTGATCTCGGAATATGGTTAATTGGTATTATCTCTTCTTTTGTTGCTGGTTATGTAGCTATAGATTTCTTAATTAAATTCTTAAGGCACAAAAGCCTAAAAGTATTTGGCATTTACAGGATAATCGCTGGCTTGATATTAATATTACTTTATTTTATACAATAGGTTATTTTAATAACAGTACAGATTAAAAAAAACTTTAGTTCCTTGGGTTTAAGATTTAAAAATATACTTCATTATAACGTAGTAAACTCCAGGAGTTAAAATAGCAGCCAGCACGATCGAGTCTATAATTCTTGCTAGAAACCCTACAAAACCACTTAAGTCGGTGAGATTTATAGGAAAACCATAAAGGAACCCGCCCTTTACAGCTTCGATTATAGTAAAATGATAAACAATGGAAAAAACCATTGATATTATGAAGCTAAAAGTTCCATACTCTCTAACTTTAGGGTCTATATTATCAAACATAGTCTATAAAAATTAACTTTCAAGATAAGTTTCTAATTATTTTATAGTGAAGTCAAGTATTGTTTAAAAATATCCCATATTTTACCTGCTGTTGCATCCCAGTTAAATTTTTTAGCAAGATTTAGATTGTTTAATACTTTCTCATTTTTTGCTCCTAGTTTAATTTCTTGATTTATATTATTAAATACTTGGTCCCAATCACTTGATTCTTTGAGCATATCAATATATGCTATACAATTACCTTTTGTTATGTCTTCTTCACAAGATATAATGTTCGTAATTATAGGTACTTGAGCAGCCATTGAGTTCAGTAATACCATATTGAACTTATAAGGAGATTGAAACGCAAGAGATGCAGTTGCAAAATACAACAATTCTTCATATTCTTCATCTTCTAAGACATCAGTTGTTATTATATGACTGGTCAAATTTTTCCGTTGTAAATTATCTAAGAATCTTTTTGCCTTGAGGCTTTTTGCCATAAAAATATTTTTACTGCTTTTATTAAAGTCTTTACCTACAATAACAACTTTACTAGGCACATCTTCATATTTATTATGAAAGATGTGCAGCTTTTCTAAGAACTTTAATAAATATTTACTTATTAAGTCATTTTCCAATGAATTATTAAAAAAGAAGTATTTCTCAGGTAAATCGTAGATCTGCCTAATCTGGGAAAATTTATCATTTGTAAAATTTGTTTTATCAAAGAAGAATCTTTTTTCTACCCCTGGGTATATTACAGTAGTGTTTGAGGTATTTATGCCAAGAGATTCTAAAAAATTTTTACTTTGTATACTGGGTAGGATAACTTTATCAACTTCTTTAAAAATATTAACTTGTTTTGTGAACAAAAGAAAATCTATTATTTTTCTAGGTATAGCATATAAATTTTTATCTAAGTCTTTAAACACAGCTTTGTTTATGTCAATCAAACTGAGTATTTTAGTAAAATTTAGTTTTCTGAGAATAGATAGTATTGAAGTATCTAAAGTAAAAAAAATGTCTATACTGATAGAGTGAAAAAATTTTTTTATTTTGTTACTTTCTTTTTTATAGATGTTTTCACCGAGAGATAAGAGCTTTAGATCTATGAACTTTGATAGATCAGCTATCTCAAGCTCATTAAAAGATAGACTATGAAGATTACTGTTAATATTTTTGTAGCCAAGCAGGTACAATTCAATTTTGTTTGATATTTCTGAATTTGCAATATTTTGAATTAAAATTTTTAACAATGACCTTCCATAATATGATATACCACTGTAACGTTGAGCATTGTATAAAAATCTAACATCTATAACTACTGTTTTTTTCATGAAGTTTTTATAAACTGTTTATTAAATCAGTGATCCAATCAAGTTTTGTATTAAAATTTTCTATATAAATTGTACCATTTTTAAAAGTCAGTATTTTATCTTGATCTAGCACTATTGAAGTAGTGAAAATATTGTTCACATAGTGTATGTTTATTTTGTGGTTCTCTCCCCAAGACTTACCCGGATGCTTCTGCAGTAAAAGTTTATAGCTTTCCTTGTTTAACAGATAGTTATAGCTTTCATCTAATATCCACTTAGCTGATAAGCTATGTCGTGCAGGAGGATCAGATTCTTTAAGTCTTCTGTGATCGAATTCAATCGCAGAATCAATTATTTGTTTGTTTATTTTGGTATCTATGTATATTTGTGGTCTGAATAAGGTGTATCCTGATTTTTCAAAACCATTACTCCATAAGTTTGATGAATTTATTGGAAACATAAATCTTGTCCATGCTCTATAAGAGTATTGTAGAGTATTGTCATACTGATGTTTGATGCTAGGTTCAAACACTTTTTCATTCGTCCAATTGATTGTTACACTTTTTGAAATTGTGCCGTTATCTGAAATGTATATATCGTGTATGACGTTGTTTCTCACCCATTTGTTCAGCTTTAATGAACAATTTTGACCTTCGCTAAAATGGAAATAATCATATTCAACTCTAAGTGGGACACGAGCAGTAAGTCCGTATTTATCGAAATATCTCTGTATACTTTCATTTTTTGTTGACAAAGATATATCCTTTGCCAAAAAAGAATTTACGACCAATTTAATAATTGAAGGAATCTCAGATAATGGAATATCAAAAAATTTGTTTTTTATAGAATCCGCAATGTCAGTGATGATTTTCTTTCTATTTGGACCAAAAGCTCCATATTTTTCAGTGTTATCAGTTTCTGATTTTATCACATCATACAGTACTTCAGCACTAATTACTCCCCAAGGCTCAACATATATTGGTTGAACAAACTCAAGTATATTTTCGCTAAAAGTATAATTAACCATTATGATATGATCATATGAGGGATATTCTTTTGGGTTATACTTATTGGCTATATCATAGTAGTCTGCAAACATCATACTACTTATGTATAGATCATGGTAGTGACCGGAATCTTGAGCTCTTGTATATGACGATCCACATGACCAACTTCTTAAATGATTTGATCCCATCATTAAATGGTTTTGCGCTCCAAAATTTCTGTAACCTACATCTATACCAAGAGTGTAGGATACATAACCTTCTAGCGTCCAGGTATCTTTAAAATCTATTTCTCCTACAATTTTCCCATTTTCTAAGGTGATAACACCAAAAGCTGTAAACAAGCCACCAGATGGTCTCATTTCAGTTTCATTTTGCAAAATTACTAAATAACTTGTTTGTTTATTAGATCCCAATAACTCAGGTAAATATAACGCAAAATCGAGTAAATTTTTACTCAAAATAGGATAAATTTCTATTAATTTGTCTATTTTAGTAAAATTTTGATCTAGATCCGGTGATACTATTTCTGTAAGTTTGACTGCGCTTCTATCGACACTTTTGTACAGCCTTATTAATTCATCGATGTCTTCCTCAATTGAATAATATAACTCTATATAATCTGACAAATTTTTTAGTACTACACTTATACTGTTTTCTTCGCTTGTCAGTATTACACTTTCATCTTCTGTTAACTGAAAACCAGATGAAAGTAATATAATTTTCAACTGTGAAAAAATTTTATTCAGTAAATCATCAACTTTTAGAATGATTTGTTGTAATATCACTAGGTTTTCGTAAATACGTGCAAACCAGTCTATGTTTTTGATAAATTCATATTTTGTTGTTTCTAGTTTAATATCATCTATGGAATTAGTTATGTTTTGAAAATAATTATCAATGCTACTAATGTTATTGTTTTGAAAATCTTTAAAAAAATTCATACCCATTAATTTTATATACTCAAAATTGACGTTAATTTGTTTGTATGAATTGTATACGTAGCTTAAGATATTACTTAACGATATAAAAGCAGCAAAATAAAAGCATAGAAACGTAATAATAAAAAATCTATGTTGTCTCAAAAAATGCTTAAGTTTTTGCGAATCTATGAGTGCTGACTTAGTTTTTAAAATACTACCAATTAAAACTTTCATTTTAGCATTCAAATTTATTTGTTAATAAAAATTTTATCAGAGATAGCTTGTTCAACCATTTTGGGATTAGCCTTACCCTTTGAAAGTTGCATGACTTTTCCTACAAGTGCTTTAATTGCGTTAGGATTTTTTTTGCATGATTCAACAATGTCTTGATTCTGTTCTATTGCTTCTGTAACCCAGACTTCTATTGCTGACATATCGTTATTTAAAGTTAGGTTCTGTGACAAGACTATTTCATCTATTGTTTTACCTTGAAATTGACTGTTAAATAAGTCATTCAATATGTCTTTTGCAATAGTTCCGGTTATCTTACCATTTTTTACTTGATTAGTTATGTCTAAGACATGTTGTTGGTTTATAGGTAAATGTTCTAATTTTATTGATTTTTTCTCCATTAGACCAAGTACATCACCCATAAACCATTTTACTGATTCTTTTATTGGGTTGTAAGGCAGATTCTTTAAAATTTCTTTTGCTTCTGTGATGCTTTCATTTACAAATCTAAATTCAAACTGAATACCTTGAAAAAATGTAATTATCAATTTGTCAAACCATTCTCCTGCATTTTTTTCCTCAACTAAAAAATCTGCTTGGTCATTTTCTAAACCTAGTTGCAAATAATAATATTTTTTTTCAGCTGGTAAGATTGGCAGAGATTTTCTACAATAGTTTATCCAGTCATCTGATATTTTTATAGGAGGTATATCTGGTTCTGTGAAGTATCTATAGTCGTCTGAACTTTCTTTGTATCTTTGGAAAACTGTCTCTCCAGTCATATTTTTTAGGCCTCTAGTTTCTGAAACTATTTTTTTACCATTTTCTAGTAAGTTTTTTTGTCTCAAATATTCAAAGTCTATAACTTTTTCAAGTACAGAAATAGAACCAATATTTTTTACTTCTATCTTATAATCTGGTAATACACTAGATCCAGCTTGTTCTGGTGTTCTTAGCGACATGTTTAATTCAAATCTAATCTGCCCTTTCTGCATTTCTCCTTCTGATATACCTATATACCTTATGATTTGTCTTAAACGTTTAGCGAAGCTAGTTACTTCTTTTTTATCTACAAAATCTGGAGCAGTTACAATTTCTATTAAAGGTATTCCTGATTTGTTAAAGTCAATTAGGGTTTTTTTTCCTTCAAAGTGTAAGGATTTTGCTGTGTCTTCTTCTAAGTGAAGTCTTTTAATTCTAAATCTTTTTACATCACCTTCCAACTCTATTTGTACATAGCCATTTGTGCCTAGAGGTGTATCAAATTGGGTGATTTGATATCCCTTAGGTAAGTCAGGATAAAAATAATTTTTTCTGTCAAATTTGGTTTCTTTTGTGATATCACAGTGTAAAGCTAGAGCCAATCTGATTGCCTGTTCGAACGCAAACTTATTGGGTACTGGTAAAGCTCCGGGTAAACCTACGCAAACAGGACATATGTAAGTGTTTGGTTTCTGTTCAAAACAATTATTAGGGCATCTACAAAACATTTTACTATTAGTTTGTACTTGTAGGTGAATTTCTAATCCTATTACTGGTTCGTACATATTTGAAAAATAAATATTTTTACCCATTAGTATTTTATCAAAATAAGTGGTTAAAATTTTAGTAAAATTTGTCTAGTTAGATCTATTATGATGAAAATATATACAAAAACAGGAGATAAAGGTAAAACAAGTATCATAGGCAAAAGAGTTTTAAAGAATAATAAGTTGATCAATTTTTTAGGTAAACTTGATGAATTAAATTGTACATTAAGCATAGTGATTTGCTATACCGAAGAAAAGCCTTTTATAGATATAATTGCATCCATGCAAAATAAGATTTTTGAGATATCTAGCATGGTAGCTGGTGCTAAAGTAAATCTTCAGTTGGACAAAACAATATCTCAACTTGAAAATTGTATAGATTTATGGAGTAGCGAATTGCCTGAACTAAAAAATTTTATTTTGCCTGGTGGGAGTAAGGTAGCAAGTTTTACTCATTTAGCTAGATCAGTTTGTCGTGAATGTGAGAGAGTTTATTTTGATTTGTTATCTAAAGATTTTACAAAAAATACATTAAAGGAAAATATTAAAGATGAGGATGACTTGGAAAATATAGGTAGATTTTTGAATCGTTTTTCTGATTGGTTATTTACTTTAGCACGAAAATTAAATATGATTCAGGGAGTACCTGATACCATCTGGAAAATGTGATTTTTTTAGTAAAATTACTTACAATCAATGTTGAATAAAGACTCTTCAAAAAAAATATCGCTTAATAGAAATAAAACAACATTAGTGAGTAGGATGTTTTATCTTCTTTTATTTTTCGGTGTCTCACTAGGTATAAGTTATTTTGTGAATTACACACAAATTCAGATTTTATCAAAACCTTTGATAGAAATTACTCCTGAAAATTATGGTCCAGAGATCAAGAAAAAAATATCGATGAATGATATTGTATCAATAGTTGGTACACCAGATTTTATGATGCAAGTATCGCAAGAGCCGTTGAAAAAAAATTCTCAGTCAATTACTTACTTTTATACTGGTTTAAAAGAGTATGGTTTTGATTTTGTTGTAAGAATCAAAAAATATAAATTGGTATCTTCACAGCAAAATTTTAAGGGTAGGGTACTAAATATTAACGATACAGATTTTAAAACTAGGATCAAAAATAGTTTAAATAAAGAAATTAATTTAAATGAACAGGCAAACAGAAGTTTTGCTGAAAATTTAGATGAAAAAACCAAGAATCAGATAATAGCAAACTCATCTGGTCAGTTTACAAATTCTACGCTCTTGATATTAGATGAAGAATATATGACTTTACAAGATTTATATGTTCAAATGTTTCTGGGTGTGTTTGGCTGGACCGCCATACTAGTAGCTATTTTTAATAAAAAGATTTTTTATTAATATGAAGCTGTTATACTATTTTGTTTTTTTACTTGTTTTGTCGTTTATCGTGACTTATCCTTTAAATTTTTTTAAGAGAGATGGTGTGTTGGGTATACAGTCAGATATTATAACTGAACAAGATAAGGATGTTTCTTTGTTAATTTTTGACAAAAATCAACATCAAATTCTACAAAAGACTTTTTCCTCAAAGTCTGTGGATTATGATTTTATATTAGAATTAGAACATAAATATACGATTGTTTTTTTTGCTCAGAAAAATATTGAATTAGATAAATTAAAAGTCATAACACCTTCAAGTTTGAATGTTCATATAGAAAATATTAATACTTTAGACTTAGATTTCGACTATGAGCTGCATTATTTTGACTTATTATCGACTGAAACAGGCGATAATAAACAGAATTTGGGAAGTTTTGTAGTTAAATTTCTTCTGTGAAAATATTTTTATTTAATTATAATCTTGACTAACATAATAATTAGTTTTTTTTAAAAAATAATAGGATTAATTTGATATTTTGAAATCTCAGGATAATATATGTGTTAGAATGTAGCAAAATGTGAGTTAATAACACGACGTTTGGAAGACAGTTTTAATGGTTTTAGTTAAACCTCAAAAAAGAAAATATCAAAACGTAGTCCAGAAATAGAAAAAAGATCCACCTACTTTTAATAATTAAATTTAGTAATTATTCAAGGTGGTTGTGAAAATAATGTTATAATGTTGTAGCTAGTTTAAGCTAAGGAAGCTGCTGAGTGGCGCTATTTTTTGTATTATTCATTAGCATAAACTACATAAGTTTGAGTAAATTGACATAAGTAGTATTATACACATGTCAAATATATGTAATGATAGAAATAATTTAACTTAGGGATTTAAGTTTGTGTGTTTCATGTGTTTGATTGTAATAAAATAATCAATTGTTGAGGTCTGTGCTTAATACATCTTTCAGAGAGCTGTTAATTATGAAAGTTGATCCTGATTCAGTTTTAGAATAGATAAACCTACTTAAAAAAAATAAACTATTCAGAATTTTTATATTTTTTGTTGAATTCTGTGATTTATATTGTTAAAATAACCTGCAAGCATTATATTAATTCTGGTTTAATTGTACGGATTCGAAATACCTTAACCAATTTTATGAATTAGAACGTTTATAACGTTCTAATTTTTGTTGCCTAATATTTAGACAACTTAAATTTAAACTTTAATATTTAAATTTTATGCTTGGAAATTACAGATTAAATGTAAAGCGAAGATATTTAAATTCTACCCCCGTAGGAACCTTGGAATTTGACCTTTTAGCTACTCAAAAACAATTGTTTAGAGAATTTGTAGAGAGAGGTTTTCAAGATCTTTTTGACGAAATAAACCCTGTTAATGATTATTCTAATTCTATATGGCAGATTACATTTGAAGAATTTATATGGGGTCAGCCTAAATTTACATTTGCCGAAGCGCAAAACCTAGGTCAATCCTATGAAGCCCCTGTTTATTCGATAGTGAAATTAGTTAACAAGAAAACAGGTGAAATTAAAAAACAAAAGATTTACATTTGTGATGTTCCGCTGATGAGTGATAGGGCATCCTTTATGTATAATGGTAATGAACGAGTTGTAATGTTACAAATTTTACGATCTGAAGGTTTGTTACTAGGAGAATCCAAAGCATCTACTCAAAAAAATAGATTGTACTCTGTAAAGTTGATGCCGCAAAGAGGTAATTGGTATGAATTTGAACTAAACAAATATGGGGTCATGAGTATAAAACTTTTGCAAAAAAGACCAAGAATATTGCTTACCACTTTACTTAGGGCTATAGGATATAGTACTGATGATGAAATTAGAAAGGCTTTATCAGATGTTGATAATGGAGATATCAGTTTTGTTGAAGCAACTTTGGAAAAGGATGTAACTAAAAACACGGAAGAAGCTTTAATAGATATTTATAGAAAGTTAAGACCTGAAGATGCTGTATCAATAGAAAATGCAAGAAATCTAATCGATTTAATATTTTTTAATAAAAGGAAGTTTTACCTAGGTAAGGTAGGGAGGTATAAGTTAAATAAAAAATTAGGTATTAATGATGAGATAACTCTTGATGATTATTTGTTAAAGAAAAAGGATATTGTAAACATAATCAGATTATTAATTCAACTTAACAACGGACATGTTCCTCCTGATGATATTGATAGTTTACAAAACAGAAGAATTAGGGGAGTTAATGAACTTTTGTCTGAGAAAATGAGGGTAGGAGTGTTAGCTTTAGAGAAATCTATAAAAGATAAGATGTCGACTTTTTCACCTGATGATAAAGTTACGCCTGCTATGTTTATAAACACCAGACCAGTATCCTCAGCCATAAACCAATTTTTTGGAAGTTCAGCTCTGACAAGATTTATGGATCAGATAAATATTCTCTCAGAGCTGGAAGTTAAACGTAGAGTTACTGCAGGAGGAGCTAGAGGTTTAACTCCGGAGAGAGCTACTTTTTCAGTTAGGGATGTTCATAATTCCCATTATTCCAAATTTTGTCCAATTACAACGCCTGAAGGAACTTCGGTAGGTATGGTTAATCAATTAGCTGTTTACTCACGAGTAAATGAATATGGTTTTTTGGAAGCACCATACAGACAAGTGATATCAGTTTTTAAAGTTAATGAGGATAATATTAATGATCCAGAGTTTCAGAACAGATATTTGGATAATGATATAAAAGGTATAGCCAATAAAGGTGATGCTTTAACTCCTGAGATAGTAAGAAAATGTGTTGAGAAAAACATTGAAGAAATATACATACAACCATTTGTAAGTAATAAAAAGATAATGTATTTAGATGCAGATGATGAAATACATCACAAAATAGCCAACTATGATATAAAAATTGATCAGTATGGAAATATAATAGATGATTATGTTTATGTGAGGGACGGTCAAAATTACACAAAAGTTAAATTACACCAGATTGATTGTATAGATGTGAGTCCGGCACAAATAGCTGGACTAGGATTGGCTTTGATTCCATTTGCGGGTAATGATGATCCTAATAGAACTTTGGTTGCTGCTAAAACTCAGACGCAATCAGTTCCTCTCATCAAACCAGAACAGCCTATAATTGCTAGTGGTTTTGAGCATATTGCGGCTAAAGCTAGTGGAAGGACTGTATTTGCAGAATATGATGGTACAGTCGACTATGCAGATGCAGATACAGTTTTAGTAACATACAACACAGGTAAAGAAAACATAAAAAGAAAATACCTAGCTGAGAAATATGTACGAACTAACCAAGACACTTCGTTTAATCAACAAGTAAAAGTACGCACTGGTATGGTGTTTAAAAAAGGCGATGTTTTAATCGATGGACCATCTACATTAGAAGGTGAATTGTCTTTAGGCGTGAATTTAAGGGTGGCTTATGTTGTGTATGATGGATACAATTATGAAGACGGTATAGTAATATCCGAAAGATTAGTAAAAGAAGATGTTTTGACTTCGGTTCACATAAATGAGTATTCTCAAGAAATACGTGAAACTAAGTTGGGAGATGAAGAAATAACTCGAGATATTCCCAATGTTGGAGAATCACAGTTGAAAAATTTAGATGAAGAAGGGTTTGTTAGGATTGGAGCACATGTCAGCTCTAATGACATTCTTGTTGGCATTATAACACCTAAAGGAGAATCAGAATTAACTGCTGAGGAAAAACTTCTACGCGCAATATTTGGAGAATATGCGAGAGATGTAAAGGATAATTCTTTAAGAATGCCAAATGGAGAGCATGGTGTCGTAATTGGTATACAGGTTATAGATAAAGCAAAAGGAGGTAAATTGAACCCTGGTGTAATAAAATTAGTTAAGGTCTGGGTAGCAAAGAAGCATAAAATTTCAGTAGGTGATAAATTGACGGGTTACCATGGAGATAAAGGTATTGTAACTAAAATAGTACCAGAATATGATATGCCATACACTGAAGATGGAAAACCAGTTGACATATTACTTGGACCTGCCTCAATGATTAGAAGAATGAATTTAGGACAGATATTAGAAACACATCTAGCAAATATAGCTAAACAAAAAAATGAATTTTTAGTAGTCGAGCCGTTTTCAAGATATGAAACTAAAGGTTATATAAACGAAGCTAAACAGATGGGTATAAATACTGATCCTAAGTTTACATTGTATGATCCAAGAACAGGAGAGCCTTATGAAAATAAAATTACTGTAGGTTACAGATACTTTTTCAAGTTGAATCATCTTGCTGACGATAAAGTACATGCAAGATCTACTGGGCCGTATACTTTAGTTACTCAGCAACCTGTAAGAGGAAAAGCACAAAAAGGAGGTAGAAGATTTGGAGAGATGGAAGTTTGGGCGCTAGAAGCTCACGGAGTTCCTAATTTACTGCATGAAATGCTCACAATTAAATCAGATGATGTAGTAGGTAGGGCTGCTGCGTATAAGGCCATAATAACAAATCAAAAAATTAATCCTCCTAAGATTCCAGAGTCGTTCTCTGTATTAGAAAAAGAGTTATTAGGCTTAGGTATTAAACTTACCAAAATTGAACCTCAAGTTGATGATAGATTTGCAGATATGTCGTTGGAAGAAATAATAGATAGTATAGGTAATGTAGATGAACGTGAATTAGAAGAGAGTTCTGACTTTGAAATAAAAAATACTGACACTGCATTTTCTGAGTCTGAAGAGTTTTCAGATTTACAGATAAGAGATGTTAATTTTGAATAGTTCTTTTTATTTTTAAGTAACCATCAAATGATAAAAGATTTTAAAGCTCTAAAGATTTCTATAGCTTCTCCAGAAGAAATATTAGCAATGTCTCATGGGGAGGTTACTAAAGCAGAAACTATCAATTACAGGACTTTTAAACCCGAGCCGCAAGGCTTAATGGCTGAAGAGATTTTTGGTCCTAGCAAAAATTTTGAATGTTATTGTGGCAAATACAAAAAAATAAGGTATAAAGGGATTGTTTGTGATAGGTGTGGAGTAGAAGTGACTCACAAGCGAGTACGAAGAGAGAGAATGGGACATATAAAACTGGCAGCGCCGGTTGCTCATGTGTGGTTTTCTAACGGAATACCAAACAAGTTATCTTTAATACTAGATATAACACCAAAAAAATTAGAGGCTATTGTTTACTACACTAGGTACGTAGTTACTGAAGTAGACCAATCAGCTAAAAAAGATATTTTGAATAGTCTGCCTGATTTAAAAGCTCGTGAAATAGAAAAAGTAGACCAAGAAGCGGGTTCCAGGATATTAGAGATAGAGAATCAGTATGCTCAAGAAGTCGAAGAAATAAAAAAAGCATTCAAAGATAAAAAAAAGATTGATCTACAGTTAGTTACATTAGAAAAAAATAAAAATGAAGAAATAGCCAAAGTAAAAGCTGCCGCTAAACAAAAATTAAATACTCTTGAATCGAAATTTTCAAACATGAAGTCATTAATTGAATCTATTGAACCAAGGTCAACTTTATCAGAAGAGGACGTACAACTATTGGATGAGTACGATCTTTATTTCTACAACACAGCAATGGGAGCCGAGGCATTGAAAGAAATTTTGGAGAAAATAAATTTAGATGATGAAATTTCGGCTTTATCGAATGAATTAAACAAAACAAAGACGGATCTTAAAAAAATGAAGTTAATACAAAGATTGAGATTGTTAAAAGGTATGAAGAGGTCGGGAATAAGACCAGAATGGATGATATTAACTGTATTACCTGTCATTCCTCCAGACTTAAGACCAATAGTCCAGCTTGCTGGGGGCAGGTTTGCTACTTACGATTTGAATGACCTATACAGAAGAGTTATAAATAGAAATAACAGGTTGCAAAGGTTAATAAATTTAGGAGCCCCTGAAATTATTTTGAGAAATGAGAAAAGGATGTTACAAGAGGCGGTTGATTCTTTATTAGATAATAATCATAAACCTGGATCACCAGCTATGAGTTCAAAAGGTATTCCTTATAAGTCGCTTTCTGACATGTTAAGAGGTAAACAAGGTAGGTTTAGACAAAACCTGTTAGGCAAGAGAGTGGATTATTCAGGTAATGCAGTGATAGTGCCTGGTCCAGAGCTAAATTTTGATCAATGTGGTATCCCAAAGGTTATAGCCCTAGAACTATTTAGACCTTTTATTTTAAGAGAACTTATACTGAGAGGTCACGCTCAAAATCCTACAAGAGCCAAATATATGTTAGAAAATCATGAAGATGTCGTTTATGACATTTTGGAAGATGTCATTAAAGGGCGACCAGTCTTGTTGAATCGAGCTCCAACTTTGCATAAACAATCTATACTTGCTTTTTATCCAGTTTTAATTGAAGGTAATGCTATCAGGCTACATCCGATGACTTGTACTGGTTTTAATGCCGATTTTGACGGAGATCAAATGGCAGTTCATTTACCTTTGTCTGAAGAAGCTGTTATTGAGGCAAAAGAGAAGATGTTTCCAGTTAGTAATATTTTAAATTTAAGAGACAGTTCACCGATAGTGAGTGTGCAAAAAGACATGGCATTCGGTATATATTTTTTGACAAAAATGAATGAGCACAATGCAGAACAGAAGTATTATTTTAGCTTAGATTCTTTGATTGCGGACTACTATAGGGGGAACATTAAGTTTTATACATGTCAAAAGGTTTTACACAAAGGAGAGTTAATATTGACATCTGCGGGACGAGCGATATTCAATAGCGCATTGCCAGATGATTTTGGATATGTTAATAAGACATTGAGTAAGTCAGATATCTCTAAAATATCAGCTGAGTTGTTTGATAGGTTTGGTAGTACGGTAGCAATACAAACTTTAGACAAGATAAAAAATCTTGGTTTCCAGTATGCAGGTAAATATGGGTTTTCGGTTGCGATGGATGAGTTTGATTTTGGATTAGACGATCAAATAAAAAAATTATATGAGGAATATGAAAAAAAATATGATTTCTATTCAAAAGATAGAGATGAGGGTTTTTTAACTGCTGCAGAAACAAAGCGGTTACAGAAGCAAGCTTGGGTCGAAACTGCTGAAAAGGTTCAAGAGATAGTATGGTCCAAAGCACAAGAAATAGGTACAAATTTTTTGGATATTCAAATGTCAGGAGCAGTACCTACAAAAGAGTACGTAAAAAAGATTTCTGGTACTGTAGGTGTGATTACTGATCCCACTGGTGGAATCGTAGATTTACCGATGAAAAATAATTTCTATCTTGGAATGAGTAATTTTGAATATTTTGTAGCTGCTAAAGGAGCTAGAAAAGGTTTTGCTGATGTGGCATTAAGGACTGCTGACTCTGGTTACTTAACTAGACGTCTACATGAGTTAGCTCAAGATGTTATAACTATTCAACATGATTGTGGTACTGTAGAGGGGATAAAACTCTACAAAAAAGAGAAAAGAAGTATGAATTTTGCTCAAAGAATAAGAGGAAGGTACGTAACTCAAGATGTGGTTGGTACTGGTGGTAAGATTTTGGTTAGGAAAGGAGATTTAATAAACAAGACGCTAGCATCTGAAATAGCAGAAGATGATGGGATAGAATTCGTTGAAGTGAGATCTCCACTAAAATGTAAAACACCTCACGGTGTGTGTACTAAGTGTTATGGCCAAGACAATGGAACAGGGCAGCTGGTTAATCTTGGGGTTGCAGTTGGTACTATTGCATCCCAATCTTTAGGAGAACCTTCAACCCAGTTAACACTAAAATCAAAATCTGATGCAAGAGCAATGAAGACTGATGTAACACAGGGACTACCAAGACTCGAAGAATTGTTAGAAGTTAGAGATCCAAAGAGTCAGGCTACATTGTCAGAAATTTCTGGTAAAGTCGCCATTGTCAATGTAAAGGGCAAGATAAAAGTTAGAGTTACGGGAAATAGGGATGATGTATTTGTTATTGATGTTAGTGAATATGATGTTAAGGTAGTGAACAGAGAAAAGGTTATTAAAGGGCAATTAATAGCAGTTAGTAATAAGAAAGAAATTTTAAGTCAGTATGATGGAATTGTGGAAATAAATGATAATAATTTATGCATAAGATATTCAATAAAAGATGAGGTAGAATATGAGGTTGACAACATAATAAATGTTTGCGTAAAAGATGGAGACATACTGGAGAGAGGTGATCCTATTACTTATGGATCTTTAAATCCAAAAGATCTCATGATTTTAAAAGGGGTAGAAGCAGCTCAGCGATACATAATTAATGAATCGCAAGCGATATACGGAGGAAATGGTATTGACATTGATGATAGACATTTAGAGATAATCTTGAAACAGATGACGCGCTTTGCTGTTGTTACGGATGGAGGTGATTCTGAGTTATATTACGCCGGTGATTACGTTGACAAAATAGATATAGCTCAGGAAAATAATAGGTTAAGTGCCGAAGGTAAAAAAACTATAGCTTACAGAGAAGAGATATTAGGTATTTCTAATGCAGCTTTGAAGACAGAAAGTTTCTTAGCAGCTGCGTCGTTCGAACAGCAGGTAAGGGTATTGACAGAGGCAGCGATACTGGGTAAAATAGACACATTACGTGGGTTAAAAGAGAACATAATAATCGGTAAGCCAATTCCTCTTGGACCTTATGTAGTTGAAGTTAAATAATTTGTAATAATTTTATTAATGGCAAGAATATCACAATTAGTTAGAAAACCAAGAAAATCAAAGACTAAATTGGTTAGGTTTAAAGGTATAGATTTTAAAGAAAGTGTAAAGTATAAAGCATTGTATTTTAATTATAATGGAATAGAGAATACTTTTTATAAGAAGCCATCGCCTTTTAAAAGAGGAATTTGTGTCAGAGTATATACTCAAACACCAAAAAAGCCTAATTCTGCTATAAGAAAAGTTGCGAGAGTTAGGTTGTCCAATAGACAATTTGTAATATCCTATATACCAGGTGAAGGACATAACTTACAGGAACATTCAGTAGTTTTAGTTAAAGCTGGAAGAAAACCTGATCTACCCGGTGTAAAGTATCAAATAGTCAGAGGCGTTTACGATGCATCTCCTGTTGATAAAAGAAGGCAAGGAAGAAGCAAGTATGGTAGGTCTAAACCAAAAGACAATCAAAAATAATACTATTAAATAGTAATGTTGCATATTAATTAACTACTTATGAGATCAAGAAAAGTAATTTATAGGACCCCAAAAAAAGATCATGTGTACGGAAGTGAATTAGTTGAAAAATTGATCAATTACGTAATGAAGAATGGTAAAAAATCGTTAAGTAGATCAATAGTTTATAAAGCACTTGAAGAACTTGGTAAAGCAGTCAAAAAGTCACCGCTAGAGGCTTTGGAGGTGGCTATAGAGAATGTCAAGCCCAAAATTGAAGTTAGGTCAAGGAGAGTAGGTGGCGCAAATTTACAAGTTCCAACGCCAGTAACGCAAAGAAGACAACTCTCTCTAGCAATGAGATGGATAGTTAATTTTGCCAGAACTAACAGAGTTAATACAGAGTATTGGTATTCATTAGCTAGAGAACTAATCTCTGCATATAATAAGGAAGGTGCCTCTTACAAGAAAAAAGAAGAGGTTCACAAAATGGCCGAGGCTAACAAGGCATTTTCACAGTTCGCTTTAATTGAAGATAAGTCTTTGCAATAGATACAAGTAATCAAATAATAGATAAATTTACTTACACAGCAATTCCTTATTTATAGTTTGTTCTAGGTTTGCATATCTTTTTTTGAACATTTTTTAGCTAAAAAAAGTCTGAAATTATTACTATTTTTACAAAAACAAATTAAAAAAAGTACGTTACTGGCTGGAGAGATCCCTTCTAAGAGTTATTGATTATTCTCACTATTAACTGTGTCATTTGAAACATTTGTACTGTGAGAGTCTATTACCCCAGCTTCAATTAGGTCTTTACTTGGCTCACTATAGGCCACAGTCTTTCCTTTTTTTACATTCATTGAATTTTTACCCTGTCTGCCCCTAATAAAATATAGTTTAGATCGTCTCACAGGTTCAACTTTTAAAATTTTGATAGACGATACTGTTGGTGAATAGAATGAAAATATTTTTTCAACACCACAACCGTTGCTTATCTTTCTTACTGTGAAAGTTTTATTAACTCCACTTCCTTTTATGGCTATCACTAAGCCGTTAAACTTTTGAATTCTTGATTTGTTACCATCCCTTATTATCGTATCTACAGATATAGTATATCCGACTTTAATCTCAGGAAAAATCTTTTTATAAACTTCTTGTTTATCTGTAAATTTCTTAATTAGTGCAGTGTTCATAATAGTATAATAAACTATCTTCTTCTACTAAATTTCTTGTTTTTTACTATTGATACAGTTCCAAATTCACTGCTAACCGTAAGTTTGTATCTACCTTTAATTCTTCTTCTTCTTAGAACCTTTTTGCCATCAGAAGTTGAGTTGCGCTTCATAAAACCAAATTTCCGTATTCTCCTGATTTTACTAGGTTGATAGGTAGGTCCTTGTGTCTTAGCCATAATTATTGTTTATAATGCATTTAGCATTATATATTTTATGCTTGGAAAAGTCAAAATAATTTTGCAAATAATATCGAACTTAATTATACTAATAAACAATAGTAGTGGCGCTATTCATCAGTTTTTATTTAAATGGCAGAGGAAAAAACTAACAATACATCATTATTTTTTAGCGAAGATTTTGATAATAGTAAGAAACAAAGTGAGAAAGATTCAATTTCATTGCAGTATCAGCTTAAAAATTCTACTTTAATTAATTTGATTTCATCCAAATATTTTTATTTTTTCCTCGGCATAGTATCCATTTTACTGATAATCATAGGTGGTGTAATTTTATCAAATGTATTTTTATCTGGTATACCAGTAAATTACTCATACAATAAAAACAAATTTTTGAATACTCAGGAGGAGACAGTCTATATCTATGAAGAGAAGATTGACAATGCTGTCAATCCGGAATTTTCCTTAACACCGGTTAAACAAAAGATACATGTACCGAATGACTTTGTCTATTTATTAGGTAGTAATTCTTTACTAAAAGGATCAAGTAAAATATATAAGATTTTTCCTCAAAGTCAGCAAGTTTATTTTTCATCTGGCAAAAATATTGTAGATTTTTTGATCTACGAAAATGAACTGATGATTTATGTATCACAGAACCAACAATTTCAACAATTATGGTTCAGAGATGAATCATATGAATCGATTTTACTCTATACAACGGATTCAAATGAAAGAGTTTTATCTTTTGTAATTGATTTTAATAATTTATCTGTATTTTTTCTATCCGTAAAAGACTCAATAATCACATTAAACAGAATCGACAGAAGTATCAATCACAAATCTGTAAAAATTTTAGGCAGTTTATCGACCAGATCTAAAATTACTGAAATTGACAATGATGAAGTTTATATTATAGATGAAGAAATTTGCTATAAAATGCCTTTAAAAGATCTAATTTTGAGTGAAGTTGCTTGCGAAAAAACAAAAAAACATCTGGGAGAAAAGGTTTTTAAAATCAGGCCAAAGTTAAGGAATAACTATACGAGCAATGATGGCTCTGTAATACAAATGTACAATCCTGACATCGACAGTTATGTGAACTTATTCAATGCACCTCAAGGAGATTTATATATTCAACAATTTTTAAATAATAACAAGATTTTGTTATTAAAATATAAATTTCAATTTAATGCTTATTTAAATAGATTTGATCCAATTTGGCAGTCTTTTGTATTATTTGACTATAATGCCAAGTCATTGCAGAACTTGGCTAGTTCATTACCAAAGTCGAATTCAGTACTTGAAAACATAAAGATCTTTCATGTTGTTGATAGCTTATACGCGATTGATTTAAATGTTACAGACAAATTGTATAGGTATGATCCTAATAATGCAGTTTCGAATTTATCCTTACCGTCTACTTCCTTATCTCAATCTCAACACACAAATAGCCACTGGTTGGAAATAGATTTTATCAATGCAGAGAATTATGAGAAATTAACTGTGTTTGATCCTGTAAAAATATTTATATAGCTTGACGTGTTTATATGACAATTTTGAGGTTATTTGTTGTGGGTAACCTATCTAAATTTACTTAAAAGATATAAAACTCAAGTGCTTACATCATTTTTAGTGTTTTCAGAATAAATTCAAAAGATATTAATTTCTAATAAATTCAGATGAAAATTGTTAGCTAAATGGGTTAGATAAATTGTAATTGTTTGTTGCGCTATCTACTTTGTATTCAAAATTACTATATTCAGGCTTCTTATCCATAAATAATTTTAGTTTATTACGGCCTTTTTTTAGGTTAACTTTAATCATAGACGAGTACATTCCTTCTACCAAACTACCATCATGTTGGTGTAATTTAGACGGAAAAATATAATTCTTGGCTAGTACTAACAAACCGTATTCACCAGGTGTACCGAAGTAATCAAAACTTCCATCAGGTCCTGCCACTATGGTATCTATGTATTTATTATTTCGTAAATCATAAATTTTTACTATTGCGTGAGGAATAGGTCTGCCAGATTCAGAATCTATAATCTTAGATGATTTACCTCTTATTGATAAAACATACAGCAACCATATCAGAATAGAAAATATATATAGTGCAAGTACTAAAATGTTTATAATGTTTGGAAATATTATAATTGCAATTAATGAAAAAGTGCCTCCAATCAGAAAAAATAAATTTCTTAGCATAGTAAACAAACCTCTAGTATACAAACTTAATCTTTCACCGAATGATAACGTACTCAAGTAAAAACTATCTATTGGTGCCAAGTTCACATCTAGAGTATAAGCTTCGCTATCGTTCGGAATTATCAAATCTTTAAAAAATGATTTATAATTACTTTTTGTTATTTCTAGTCTGTATTCTCCACCTGTGTTTATTGGAAATCCATAGGTGCCATCTAAACCACTTACAGTACTTGCTACTAATTCAACACTTCTAATTAAAAACAGTCTGCAGTTAGCTAAGGATATGGGTTTTCCTGTATTTATGTCAGTTATGACTCCCCATGAGCGTCTTTTACGGCTGATGAATAAACCAAACATATTAGCAAGTAAACCAAACAAATTTAAACCAGAAAGAATAGTGAATAAAAGTCCCAAAATACTTGTAAATAAACCTAAATTTCCAATATCTTCTACCGATAAATTAGACAAAAAGTTACTAATATTCTTCGGAAGTTGTGAAACAAAGTTTGATAAATCACTAAAAATTTTTGGTGGTATCTGTGTTGTGTTATTTGTGTTATCAGGTTCAGAAGATATTATATTGAAAGAAAAAGTATTATTTGAAGCGTTATTGCTTAGATCGTTTGCTGATATGTACAGTGTCAAAACACTTCCAAGTTGAATATTAAGTTGTGCTAAATCTATTGATAATAAATAGTTATTTGGTGTTCCAGATAAGTTGAAGGCAGGGTTAGACAAGTCATATGTTGTACCGTTAATAGATATGGTAATTGTTGCCGTATCTATGCCCGATATATCATCTACTAATTTTATAGTAACAGTTGAGTTATTTGAGATAGGTAATGAACTTGTATTAGGATTAAATAAAAATATGCCTGGAGGAGTGTTATCTAGAGTTGTGCATGGAGAAGCATTAAAGTTCAGTGTAACATTCGAGATAGTATCTAGAATATCCATAGATGTACTTGCGTCAGCTATATTACTATCTATAGTATCTCCATATCCAGTAAACCAAAAGCTCAAGTTGGTACTTGTTGTACTTCCTATGTTCTTTATTTTAACTGTTGCAAACTGTCTTTTATCATTAAAAGTAAGGCCTGAGCTATCACCTGCAAATTGAATGTATCCAGCATTAGTATCATTTTGTATAGCATAAATTTTGTTGAATGCGTTTCCGTTAACTAAATCAAGAGATGGTGTACTAGTGTCTGCATCCACAATTTCTATCTCGTTTGGATTATACAAGATCCTGACATCAGCGGCATTAACGTTCTGACCATTAGCGTCGATAAAAACTTTCAAGTCCTCAACACAATTTTTCTTTAAGTTTAAAATATCAGACGCGAAAGAATATGAAGCCGCGCTCAATTTTAAGTTTGTGAGGTTAAATAAACCCAACGCAATTAAAATACACAATAGAATTCTCATTTTATAAACTTAGTTAAAGTTAAAAAATTTTAATCTCCTATTAAAAAAAAATTTTTTCTTGTTATTTCTAAATCAGTTTCATTTACTATACCGTCTTTGTTCAGATCAGATATTGTGTCTGAGGTATTTAATTTTAAGATCTGTGCAGAAATGTCCAATGAATTAACTTTATTATCTTTAAGACTGTTGATTTCGCCAGCGATTAAAACATATTGTGACACCCTAAAATCTTTTGTTGTCAGGTACGTTGAAAACAAATTTTGTGAAGAAATTTTTCTTCTAAGATGAGAAACACCTTTAACATATAGGTGGTATGAACTTGGATTAGGATAAATGCTATTAGCACAAAAGTTGTAAGTACCTAAACCTAAACCATTAGTTATTAAATTAACTGTATGAAAATTAACTTCATTAGTATATTTTATATCAATTTGAGCTTGTGTACCATAATTACCAAAACTTCTATCGCTTGGTTGTAAAAAAATTTCTAATATGCAACCGTGTACATTCGAAGATATTGTCATATTTTTGTCTACAGATGCCATAACAAAGTTTAGAAATATAAATTGCGATGTAAGAACAAAGACAAATAAGAAAAGCGTTCGCAATCTTAATCTAGAATTCATAAATAAAATTAACAATAAGATCAAAAACCTATTTTTAAAGACTATCACAAATAAAGAATTTTTACCATTTTTAGCTGAAATTTATTACTGATGAGTTTTATATCAGATTTTTTTCAAGGGTTTTATCCATAGTTGTGTTTTCGATGTTTTGAACTTTTAAAAACCTTCTTAAGTGTCTATCTTCATTTGAAAAATTATTATTTAAAAAGGTTTTAACAATTTCTGTAAATGGTTCTATTTCATAATCTGCGCTTAGACAAATTATATTTGCATTATCATCTAGTCTTGCCATTTTAGCTTGTTTAGCAGTTAAGCATAAGGCTGCGTACGCGCCTCTAACTTTATTAGCAGCTATTACCATCCCATTACCTGATCTGCATATTAATATACCAATGCTGTTATTTTCTTTGGATACCTCTGTTGCTAACTTTAATGCGTAGTCCGGATAATCATCTTGGGGATCGAAGGCGTACGGTCCTAGATCAATAATTTTATAATTTGATAGGATGTTAAGAAGGTTATTTTTCAATTTATAGCCACCGTGATCTGAAGCTATAAAAATCTTATTTTTTTGTGTTTTCTGTTTCATCTTCAGGACCAAAAAATAAATCTAATATTTTAAATCTGTCAAATACTCTTAGTGTGGCAACGATAATCCAGAATATATCAACTAAAAAAGCCAAAACAAACTCTATCAAAACTTTCAACATCTGAAATACTATATTTAGTAAAAACTTTAGTATGTTGTATAAGATTTTTATAGATATTTTGAGAACTTTTAATAAAATTTGCATTATTTAATTCTTTCAAACTTAATATTTAAATCTCATAATGTTTCTCCTAAAAAGGATATCAAATTTTGCTAATAATAAAAAATGTTTTTAAAATTAGCTTTTGTATACAACAAAAATTATATAATAATTTTATTACTTAAGCTAATATGTCCAGTGACCAAGTAGAATTTATTAAATCTAATCTAGATATAGTACATGTCATTTTGAGATATATTCCCAATCTTAAAAAAGCCGGTTCAGGATGGGTTGGATTGTGCCCATTTCATAAAGAAAAAACACCATCTTTTCATGTAAATCAAAAAGATCAGTATTACAAATGTTTTGGATGTGGAGCCGCAGGAGATGTTATAAGTTTCATTCAAAATATAGAAAAAGTAAATTTTAAAGAGGCTCTTTTGATAGCAGCTGATATAGCTAATGTAAAGCTCACATCAATTAAATACGATGATAATAAAGAAATAAAAAAAAGACTAATAGAAGCTAATTTAGTTACTGCTAAATTTTATAACTACATTCTAAATGCTCACAAATTAGGAGAGAAAGGAAGACAATATGCTTTAAAAAGAGGTTTAAATGGAGAAATTATAAGTAAATTTTTACTTGGTTATGCACCAAACACTAATAATAGTTTGAAACATTTTTTATTAGCAAAAGGTTTTACTGAACAAGAATTAGTAGACTTTGGTTTACTAATAAATAGAAATGGTAAGTTTAAAGATAAATTTAGAGATCGTTTAATCCAGCCAATCTTTTCAATAAAAGGAGATGTAATAGGTTTTAGTGGAAGGTACATAGGTGAAAACAAAAATGCACCCAAGTATCTAAATTCACCAGAAACTTTAGTATACAAAAAAAATGAGACTTTGTATTCTATGTATCATGCAATTGAATTTATTAAATTAGCAGGTGAAGTAATTTTGGTAGAGGGTAATATAGATGTACTTAGTTCACATAGGGTGGGTATCGGAAATATTGTAGCTTCTCTGGGGACTTCTTTTACTGAACAACAAGCAAAACTCATAAAAAGATATACAAATAAAATACTGATATGTTTTGATACTGATTTAGCGGGAATAAAAGCTGTTATTAGAGCAATAGGTATATGTGAAAGAGTTGATTTAACTTACAGAGTAATAAATTTAGGGAAATATCAGGATGCGGATGAATTCATAAATAACAGTAAAGATCCTAGGAATGAGTGGTTGCTGTTGATCAAGAACAATGAAGATGCTGTATCATATTTACTTGATAGATTTAAATTAGGTTTAAATTTATCATCAATTGACCAAAAATCAAAATATAAAGAATTAGCATATGATGTATTGAAGTTAATCAAAAATGATGTTGCCCTTTTCCACTACTGTAGAAACTTATCCCTAGAGCTCGAGGTGCCAGAACAGGTTATTATCAATGAAGTGATTGAGTTGCGAGAGAAGCTTCCCAAAAAGTACGATTATGACGATGTTAACCTTGAAGTGTTAAATGACTTGGATGAACCAGTAATGAGTCAAAAGAGCTTGGATGTTATCAATAATAAGATGATTGATAATATATATTTCTTTCAACTATTTGTGAATTTATTATACCCACCTGATTTAGAGGATTATCCAAGAGAGGATTTTTTTGAGGATTCTTTTTTTCAAAAGTTATTAAATTTTTGTGTAGATAATTACGAAGATCTAAACTTCAACGAATTTTTTAGTGAGTTATCTAGTGATGATGATAAAGAACTCTTTAATAAATTCATAAAGTTTGATTTGCTACCAGAGATCGATCAAATTGATAAACAATTTAAAAAATTAAATAAAATCTACTGGCAAAGATATATTTCAAAAAGATTGATGCAACTTAGAAAAATTGACGATGAAGAAAATTTAGATAAAGTAAATGAGGAAATTAAAAGATTATCAAAACTAAAGGTCAAGTATTCTAAGTAATTAATCATTATCTGCTTTGAACAATAGGATACTAATGAAGAATATACCTAAATTTATTATTGAGGCTAAATACAAAAAGTAATTTATACTTTGGTATAAGTTAATGCTTTTTATCAACTCGAGGAAGGCGCATTTGATTTGGTATAGAAAATGGTCAGAATTTGCAGAACCTAAAGACTGCATGATATAAACTATCAAGCTTAGTGTATAATTAGCAAGAAAAGTCGGTATGATAAATCCCACAAATGTTGCAATTGCAAAAACAAATTCCCTTTTGCCTCTTTTAAGTTTATCGGAAAGAATATTGTAGTAGACGTTATGTAAGTAATTAATTATGGTGACAAACAAGATCGACAGGGATATTAGTCCGGCGAAAATAAATATAACTTTTAGTAAATTTCCTACATAGTTTGTATTCCAGTACAATATATAAAAACCAATGAAACATAAAAAACTTGATAAGGTATACCTTAAAGGTAAATATTTGTTCGATATTATTGCAATAAACTTTTCTTTCATTTTCTCAAATCTGATATCATACTTATTTTAGTAATAGTGTAATTAAATATCAATACAAAAGAGGATTATGTTTAATAGTAGTTTATTTTTTTTTAATAAAGCTCCATAAACGAATTTTATTTTTTGCGATGCTTAAAAAAACTTGCAATATCACTTCAAGTGTATAATACTAAAATAGTTTTGATAAAATTTAATATAATAAAACTGAAATTATGAAAAGAAAGATTATAAAAAGAAGTACATCAAGGATATTATCCTCTTTAAAGAGAGGTGTTTTAGGAGAGGAAATAAAAATTATAGGTGTTACAGGTACATTGGGAAAGACTACAGTGGCCCATATGCTTTGGTACATTTTAGTCCAAAATGGAATTAAGGCTGGCTTAATTTCTTCAGATGGAGTCTTCAAACTGGATGATAAAGATTTTAGTTATAGAGCAAATGATTTAGATCAGGGGAGATTGATTGATCTGATTGAAAATTTTATTGAAGAATCATATGAAGTGTTAGTAGTTGAAGTAAGCTCAAAAGCATTGGCGAATGGTGTTTTTGATAGGATAAGGTTTGATTCTGGGATAATTACAAACATGAAACATCATGATAAGGATCTATATTCCACGTGGGAGGAGTATGCAGAATTGAAATTATCTTTTTTAAATTTAATGAAAGATGATGCGCTATTGTTGGTTGATTCATCTAATGAAATATTAGATTGGCTAGAAAAAAATGAACGAAATATATTTTCTAACATATTGTTGTATATAGCAGGTGAAACTCAAAATAAAGTAGATGAAAATAAATTTGTTTTAGATAGTAAAACTTATTCTTTAAATTCTTATTCTGAAGTAAATATAAAAAATGCAATACAAGCAATCAAAATGGCTCAAAATTATATTCAAAATAAAGATCACTTTGTTGAAGAACTCAGTTCTTTTCAATTTCCAAAGGGGCGAATGGAGCTAATTAGATCTAACCAAGTCAATGTGATTATTGATGGGGCAAAAAGAAAGGAAGAGGTAGACAGTTCTTTGGTAGAAATCAAAAAACGACTAACACCGGATCAACAAATCATAGCTGTTGTTGGAGCAGAGGGATCAATTGATCCAGATAGAAAAAAAGTTGGTTTGGCAGCCGTACATGTAGCTGATAAAGTGATTCTTGCGCCTACTGATCCTAGAAAAGAAGATGTTGAATACATCAATAGCGTTATGATTGCTTACATGGAAAAAGATGGAGGAGTGGTGGTAGAAAGATTTACATCTCAGGAAGAATTTAGAATGGCGAACAAAGAAAGTTTAAAAATTAGAATACAAAGAGTGGTCAAAAATGGTAGTGTTCCAATAATATCCTTTGATGAAAACAATTATACAGCTCGGATAGATGCTATAGAGATGTCACTGATTTTAGCAAATCCTGGTGATTTGGTTTATATATGCGGAAAAGGTAATGATAATTCAATGTTTTTTGATGGAATTGAGTATGAATGGAGTGATCATGAGGCCTTGCAAATTGCGATGGATAGATTGGGAATTATTTAAAAACTATGAATCTTGTTCTAAATTTTTATCAGACGATGTTTTACCTCCAAATGTTGTTAATTCATCAAAGTATTTAGAGCAAAATTCCTTTATTCTATTATTCAATTCTCCGTCTTTTAAAATGCCAATAACACGCAAAAGAATTGATTCTTCTACAATAAAAAATTTATATGAATAGTAAGTTATAAAAATTGCAAGTACGTAGTAATGTTTTAGTGCGTTTTGTAAAAGTTGATCTGTTTTTGTTAGCGTACGGCTAGAAAGTCATTGTAAAAATTTTAATACATCAATTAAATTATCTAAAGTTAATTTGTTTAATTTGATATCTTTTTTAGTGCCTCGATAAATTTCAAGATGTGTCCTGTCATCATGAATATCTAAAATTGTGTCATAGCTAAGTGTCATTGTTTTTTTAAATTCATGACTTATTACAAAAAAGTAGGCTTCTATCGGATGTCTGTTTGGATCATTATAAAATTGTTGTATTTCATCAATGATCTCCTGATGATTAGGGGATATAGATAAAAAATTTACAGTTCCACTTTCATTCCAACTTAATTCTAAATTTATTTCAGAAATCAGTGTTTCTATTTGAGCAATCTGTTCAGGTTTTTCTTTTTCTATAGCGCTTAAATCTAGTTTTTGTATAAAATCTTCAAAAGGATTTGAATTAGACATTTTTTTGTTAGTTAAAATATTATTTATTAAGATTTTTTGTAGAATTTAATTCTACTATCATTTTACCATTAATTTGTTAGTCATAACGGTACTGAACATTACTGTGATAAAGCACGGTAAGTACTAAACAAGTAATTGATTCATCACTTGTTATTGCATATAGACAATATCTTGCTCTTGTATCTTATCTAAAAATTCGTTTAGAGTCATAGAATCAATAAATTTCATATACTCCATTGCGTTATTAATGCCTATGTATCTGTAGTGCCATGATTCAGCATTGTATCCCGTTAGTTCTTCTTTTCCAACTGGGTAACTTTGAATAAAGCCAAACTTGTAACTATTTTTTTGCAACCATTTACCTGCTACTGTATCTGCAAATTTATTTGTAAATTCAAATCCAGAGTCTTCACTAAAAAAATCAACTGTAGTACCAAGCTGGTGCTCAGATTGGCCAGGTTTTGCTGATATTTTTTCAGCTTCGGTTATTCCAAGTTGTTTTACCCAGTAACTGTACACTTCTTCTTGTTGCAAATATGATCTATAACCTGATGCAATAACTAAATTTTTACCTGTTTCTTTTTTAAGAACATTTAGCATGTTTACCAAAGCATCAGCTGCTTCTGTTCTTAACATAATATTTGATACATTCGTATACAGTAGTTTGTCTTTGTTTAGATCAACTAAATCACTTGGTTCGTAATCTGTAGGTATTGACGTGTGCCTAGATACATTTGCGGTTAGATCATTTGGATCTAATATGAATGAAACTTTGTCGTCAAAATTTAATAAATAACCATTTTTTTTGTTTATATTAAAAACTACATCAGCTATATTAAAATTTTTGATGTCAGTTTCTAATGATTCATACACATCTTTGTCATATGCTTGTATTTGTATTTTGCGAGAATTATTACCTGTTCCTAAATTACCTATTTTTATGACATGATGGTATTCCATGTCTTTGTTTTTAGTTTGTAAAATTATAGTGTTTTTTGTATTCACTAATCTTACTGGTTTGTTTGTGATGATTCTTACAAAAACTTCTTTTTGATAAGTTTCTATATCGTTTTTGTATGTTTTCACTAGTAATTTTGCTGTAGCATCCTCAGGTAAAGTGGGAGTATTTTTTGTGTTTGGAGTTTCAAATTGTATAATTTTTATTCCTAAGTACCTTTGTACAGCATCATTTGTAATCCAAACAATACTCAGTGACACGAATAATATTAATAGAATACGTAAAAATTTTTTGATCACTAGTTATATGTAAACTTAAATAATGTTAACATTTTGAGTAACTTTTTTTATTTTTTTGGTATTTTTTGTTTTGGATAGATTAAAAATATTTGATTTTTTATGATCAAGAAATTTTTAATAAAAAGTCTTAAAGATCAGCAGTTTGATGTGAAAGAAAACACTGAATTTACATGTAAACTGCTTCTTAAACAGATTAATATACAATCAACAATTAATTTTGTACATACTAATAACAATGTTGTTTCTCGTATAAAGTTTAGACTAGTTTTGCTAGACGATACCTTTGTGAACTTAAAAGTAAATGTAAGAGTTGAACGTGACTTTAAAAATATAGACACTTTTTTAGATATTAGGGCACTGATTGTATCTCAAACTGCTCAGATCATACTAATTCCATCTATGGAAGTATGTGAAAATGAACTAGCAGCAGGTCATGCAGCTACCATAAGTAGTATAGATGAAATTCAATTATATTATCTGCATTCTAGGGGCTTATGTAAAAAAGTAAGTACACTTAATTTAACAAAAAGTTTTTTAAAGTCTTAAACAATTTAATGCCGACGAAGGGACTCGAACCCCCACACCTTACGGTACATGTTCCTAAGACATGCGCGTATACCATTTCCGCCACGTCGGCAAATCTAGAGAATTATATTACATTTAATTAGAAATGTCTGTAAATTTGAATATTCTAATTTACAGATAGAATATTGAAAGCTTTAATACTATATAAAGTAAATAAAGTGAAATAAATTTTTGCATGTTAGATAAAATTTTTTTAATTTCACTCGATGTTGTATTTATGTTAAAAGAGACGCTATTTTTATATTCTTTTTGTGATTATTTTTGAATTTTGTGATATTTATTAAAACATATGTATATTAATATTGTCATAACATAGAGCAGACAACAAAAATAAATTCAGATAGTCATTTTTATTGAAAAAGACCTAATACACTACATACACCAATAAATAGTTCTAGTGTTTAACAACTAATTTATGTTACTTTTTAAGTGTTTTTTATCATATTTTATATTGTTAATAAATTAATAAAGTAAATTAGTAACTTACTCTGTATAAAATTTTTAAAAGGGGCTTGCATAGATAACTAACAAATAAATTGTTAGAATCTAGATATGATAAGCAATATAGGGATTACAAAACGCGCACATATATCAAGAAGAAAATATGATACTATTTACAAATGTTTCGTTGAAGATATTCCAGCAAGTAAAGTATCTAAAATTGTAAATGTGAACAGAAATACAACAAACAGGTATACAAGATTTTTAGAAAAGTAATGTTAAGCAGTGCAATACAAGAAAGAATAGAAGTAAACCTACACAATGGAATAGAAATAGATGAAAGCTACTTTGTACCAACTAGAGTCAGAGGAAAGAGAGGTAGAGGAGCAGGAAGTAAATAATAGTATTTGTACTATTAAAAAGAGGCGATAAGATATATACAGAGATAGTGAATATTGCCAAATCAAAAGAACTCGTACCAATAATTAAGAAAGTAGTAGGAACAGGATCAGACATATATACTGATGGATGGAGAAGCTACA
>CALDYZ010000032.1 GCA_937944235.1 Candidatus Dojkabacteria bacterium
AAACTAAAGCATGAGGATAAAAATTTTGCTTTTATAATCTTTCAATCTCTACTTTTTCTCACTCTCTCAGTTTTTTTGGCTTTTACTGCGTTTAGTCCTCATATTGCTGAAGAAATAAAACGACGAGCAGGATATAGGTCGCAAATTTCAGGTAAAAGCCTTTCTGATGGATATTTTTGTGAATGCGCTCACTTAAATCATAGTAGAGACAACACAAACTATGATCACCCAACTAACGGAGTCTATGTTACTATAGAGGAACACTATTTAATGCATAAATATTTTCACGAACATAATGAATCTTTACATCTGATAGGGCTTACAAGAGAGCAAAATCGTTGGGCATTGCATAAAATTGCTACGAGAATGAGAGAATTATATAGAGAAAGACGTGACTTACTTGGTGATCAATTAGACGTGGATAGTTTTATTCAAGATAGAATAAATAGAATGAAAGATCCAGTCTATAAATATGTAGAGACAGTAATGTTACCAATACTACTGAATAGGTCAATGGAAATTTGACACAAAAAACAACAGCAAAAGTACAGTCATTAATGAAAATGATCAAAAGTTACCTTCCCGTGGATTTTGTTTTTTTTGTCGAATGTTGATCTTTAGCAGGAATAGGCTTTTCAATTATTTTAACAGGTTCAGAGCAAAACAAGTCAAATTTGCAAACTGCTTTTACTGTTTCTTCTACGTCATGACCAAGTTCCAAAGCCATTAAAGCTTTGTCATATCCAGATCCAATAGCTGTAAAATGCTCTACTTCTTCTATTAAATAACCTTCTTTTACTGTCCATATCTTATCATCTTTGACAAATATGAATTCGTTATCTGACATTTTTATATCACTACCTACGGTATTGTCTTTTATCCATTTTTCAAAATCTTTAATGAAATTTAATATATCTACTTCATCATGCAATTTTGTTACTTTTCTTTGGCTGATGTATGTGTGCAACAATTTAGTAACTTTAACAAACCCAGCACTTCCGACAACAATATCTCCTAAATCCACAAGTTTTACTGGTTCCTCTGTGATTTGCTTGTTCCACCAATGGGTTGCTTGTGAATCACAGCCCAAAACAATTTTATCTGGATACTTTTTTACCACAATTATGCTCATAAACTCTAACTTTTGCTATTAACTTAACAATTGAACAATAAAATTATATCATATACGTATTTTCATCAAGCAAGAAAATTAAGAAATTAGAAAAAAAGGAAGAAATTTTAAGTCTTTGATGTAACTAACAAAAATTTTGAAACGGTATTTTTTTGAACTATTCTATTGTTATTTTTCTTGCTGGGGATTGAATGTTTACTTTTGAACTTGATTTAATTTTTACGTATTTGATGTTTGTAGTTATTACTTGATAGGTACTAAGAACAGTTTAACAATTGCTGGTACTTTAGGTATTGTTTTTATTATTGCACTTATTTGAAAATAATTATGACTTAATATAAAAATATTTGCGAATAGCTAAGATTTGGTGTATTCTCATTTTAAACGTCTAAAGTTTAGTACTTCACTTTAGTACTTCGTGTTGAGAGTGGATAGTATAAAACCAACTAAACTAAAGTGATTTGAATGTATTTTAAATTAATTTGATAAGATACTAACTGTAATTTATATTTTAATTTTATAGATATGCTAAAACAAATATTTAATTTTTCAACTGTAACGTTGATGATAGTGCTAAGTTTAATAGGAACTGTGTCTGTATTTGATAAGTTGGGAGTAAGTACCATCTTGGATGACAGCAAAGCCTCGGGCTTTTCTGATGGATATTTGGATGCAGAGACTAGGTCCTTGATATCGGAAGAACTGAGAAAATATGATTGCGAATATTTTTTTTCCAATGCGAATTGGTCTGGTAGCGAACTGTATAATACGTACAATTATATAGGTAATTTTTCAAGTGTTAAGAATAACGCAGATGAAGTAATTTCAAATCTACCAGTAGATTGTACTTACTATTCACAAAATGGTGATATAATATTTGATTTTGCCTTGTATACTTATACTGAAGACAGTGATATGTCTTTAAGTTTTGCTGATCGTGTAATTTCAACAAATTTGAAGACTATATCGAAGAATTTAGCTAGTGGTGAATTGTTAAATTCATGGATAGGTTATTATCAAGGGCCAGATTTGTATAATCAAAGTTATTGTAGATTTAACTTTTATCATTCACAAAATCTTTTTGATTATGCTGAATTAGTTTTTAAAGATCTAAATTGTACGGAGAATTTAGGAGAGAGAAATGAACAAATAATGAGTTTTATCGCTCAAGTAATAGGTAATCAAATATATAATAGTTTTTATAAATTTATAAGATGAAAAAAGCTTTGAATACACTCATTTTTGCTTCAAAAGTAAATTTAGTTTTAGTCCTGTTGGTATCATTTGGAGTGTTGTTACCGAAGTTAAATTCACCCAATAGTAGCTCATTAAGAAGTGATTCGCTTGCTTCAACGTTTGATGCAGTTAATGCCAATGTAAAAAATTCAGTACAAATGAGCGTTCCACTTGAATCAGCACCAGTACTTCCAGAAAATATAACGTATGGATCAAATCTTTTAGATAAACTTCCAGATACAAGAAAAAGGCTACCATCTTCTGATGAGGTAGTACACCCAATTAATCCACCCATTTACAGTGATACAGGTGTTAGATGTTTTGTTGAAGGAGCAGTAGTTTTAAGACATACAGTAAAGCAAATTTGTAGGGGGGGATACTGGCAAATTGCAAATAGAAAATTACCATTAGATGAAGTAATAAAGCCTGTAAACCCAATAAAGAATCCTCTAGCTGATTCACAACCACCTAAAATGCCCACACGTATTGATAGAATAAACTGCAAAGAAGGTTATATACCAGATGATACAGGAGAAAAATGTATTCAAGATTCGTTAGATATATGTAATTTGTATAAACGAGATAGAATAAAGTATGATGGTGGTTACGTGTACCGTTGTGATGGATCAAATTGGAAGAAAATAGACGAATGTGCTCCTGATGCTGTAAGGATAAATGGAGTTTGTATGATGTTGAAGTCAATAGAACCTGTTGTTACACCATATTTTGAACCACGACCTGGAACACAACCTCCTGTGATGCCAACGCAAAAACCACAACCTGACTTGGTTTGTTCAGAATTTAATGTAGGGGAGACTAGACCTGGTCCAAATGGTACGCTAGAAATTTGCACTAGAAAAAATCTTCTTTGGGAAGCTATACCCTATGTTTGTCAAATGGGATACGTATGGAAAAAAAATGCCTGCTTACCGTTGAATGTTAAAGATTTAAATGCGATTAGACAGAATCGACTACAAGCTATTCGAAATAAAAATATATCTGGTACAAATAACTTTGTCCAGAATTCAACACTTAATACTAATAATGGACTGTGTCAAATTGGCGCTGAAATTGAAGTAAATGGTGAAATCAGAAAATGTGAAGATGGTAGAAACTATAAATTTGTAAGATGTGCAGATAGATACGTACTATCAGGAAAAATTTGCGTTATTGATGGTGTACAACAGTTTAATAGTAAACCTTCTGTTTATTTGTGTGGTGAAGGATACACTGACTTAGGTTGCATAAGAAGAGGTTTTAGGATGTGCACAAGAAATAATAGTGATAATCTTACGTCTGTATTACCTAGCACTAAAGTAGTAAGGGATATAAAATGTAATCCTAATTTAATCTAGATAAACATATTTTGTAAGTCTAAGTTTTAGTGTTTTAGTAAATTACCTGTTTTGTATATAATATACTACTAAAGTTCTTGTGAAAATTTGCTAATTATTAATTTAGATATAGCATTTTTTTCGTTTTGGATGACTTTTGTTCTTATGTTATCTTGACTATTCTAATGCTTATTAAAATCTGAAGATTTCACGTGAGAATTTCTTTGTACCTATTAAAATTTTCAGAAAATGTTGTTCACTTAACCTTGACATAGTTTTTTCTTTGAAATATAATCATTTTTGGCTTGTTTATTTAATATGCAAAGTACCGAAATAGAATCTAGAGAAAAGACATTTATCACCAATTTTACAAAATTTTTTTTAAGAAATTCTAGATTAACAATTCTGTTGATTCCGTTGTTATTTTTGTTTGGTTTTGATGCTTATCAGAACTTAAGAAGAGAAGGTTTCCCTGCATTAGAAATACCCACTGTGTTGATAAATATACCCTATTTTGTTAATGATAAAACAATCGTTGATCAGGACGTAACAGTGAAGTTTGAGAATTTAATAAAGCAGATTGATGGTGTCAAAAGTTTTATATCTACCACTAGTGAAAATTTTAGCTCTATAATTGTTACTTTTGAGGATGGTACATCAAGTTTAGAAGGACAGAAGCTAATACAACAGAAATATGATGTTAATCCTTTCTTAAAAGATATAAAGCCAAATATTACAGCTGTTAAAGTTACTTCACGAGACAATAAAAGTGATTTAATTTTTAGTATTGCAAATGAATCTGTAGATGTTGAGACCTTACAAGAAAAAGCAGATTTATTATCCAAAGAAATACAAAAACTACCTGAAGTTGCTGAGTCATACGTAATAAAACAATTTGAACAAAAAGTCAATCCTCTAAATAATCAAATCACTAAAGTAAGGGATACATTCAGTAAATTTGTTCAAAAAAATGAAAATGACGAATTTGAGGTTTACGAATCAGTAAACATTGGAGTAGTTAAAGCGAACGAAAACATAGGCACTATAGAGTTGTCAAACGCTGTAAGAAATAAGGTTGATAAGCTAGCAAAAGATATAGATAGCCCTTTTTATAATTACAAGTTTAACTTCAATGGTGATTTTGCTGATTCTCTGAAATCACAGTTAAGTCTGTTAGAGTCAAATGCTTTGAGCGCTATCCTCATAATACTTGTTGTTTTATTCTTCTTAATAAATTGGAGATCTTCTTTATTGTTGGCCGCATTTTTTCCATTAACTCTTGGAGGCATTTTCATAGTATTAAATGCAATAGGGTATTCTCTTAACACGATCACCTTATTTGCTCTTATACTTGTACTTGGTTTGTTTGTAGATGATGGAATAATAATAGTAGAAGCTGTAGATTATTACAAAAAACAGGGTTATAAAAGTTTTAAAGCTGTTTTAAAAGCAATTGATTCGATAGGAGTAGCAGATTTACTTGGTACACTGACAACAGTTTTGGTTTTTGTGCCACTAATTTTTATAACTGGACCGCTAGGTGAGTTTATTCGACAGTTGCCAGTTACCGTTATAATATCTCTAACAGTTTCGTTGTTAGTTGCTTTATCGATATTATCATTTTTATCCGGTGTTTTCTTGAAAGATAAGAAACCACCCAAACAACAGGCTTCTCAAAATTTATTCACTAAAATCGAACAGATGACTTTATCAATAGGAAATAAACTTAGTAAGTTCGTTGCCACATATTTACAATCTAAGACATATACATCATTTGTTATTGTTTTATCTTTGCTGCTAATTGGTTTAGGTTCTTTTTTTGCTTCTAGGCTAAAATTTAATATATTTCCTCCCGCAAAGGACAGTAACAATATGATTATTAATATTCAATTTAAAAATGATCAGAACATCGATGAAATCATCAAAATATCAGAAAAAATAGATGAAATCATTATTAATGCTTTGGCCAAGTATCTAAAAGATTACTCATATATTAGAGCAAATAAGTCTAGTGCACTTTTGAATATAAATTTGGTAGATTTAGCAAATAGGGATGTAACGTCCGTAAAACTTGCGAGTGATCTAACAAATTATCTCTCTGAAATTGAGAATATAAGTGTTAGTATAAATACAGCTATTGCCGGACCGCCTGAAGACCCCAGACCCTTCAAAATGCAAATATTTGCTGATGATGATCAAGTTTTGGATGTATTGTCTAGTGACTTAACAAATTTTCTAATTGAAAATATAACATTAATGGACACATCTATTCGTGAAGTTTCACTAAATAATTCTGATACAATACAAAAGAAAAATGGTAATAGATATTTGCAAGTTGAAGTAGGTTTTGAGGAGGGTAGCACAACAGCAACGATTAATGAACTCAAAAACAAGATTGAAAATTTATGGATACCTTTAGTAATTGACAAATATAATGAATTTAAACTAACAGAAGATAATTTTGAATTTGATTCTGGATTTGCTAGTGCTAACGCTGAATCTTTTGCATCCTTACAAGGAGCATTTTTGATAAGTCTGTTTGTTATGTATTTGCTTTTGATGATACAATTTAATTCGTTTACACAACCTTTACTTATATTGCTTGCTGTACCATTTAGCTTTATGCTGCTGTTTCCTGGTTTGTATTTCACAAATAATGATTTAAGTTTTTTTGTTACTCTAGGTCTGACAGCCTTGATAGGTATTGTAGTTAATAATTCAATAGTGCTAATAGATTATACAAATCAGTTGCGAGAAGCTGGTCTAGGAATTAGAGATAGCATTGTAGAAGCTATAAAAGTTAGATTTAGACCAATACTTAGCACAACCATAACATCAATAGCTGGTTTGATACCGCTTGCTGTTAGTGAGCCATTATGGGAACCATTAGCAGTAACTTTAATATTTGGATTGTTATCAAGCGTTGTATTAATAATATTTGCATATCCTGCTTATTATGTGATAATTGAAAAAATTAGAAGTGTTGTAAAATCTAAATTAAAAAAGATCTATAAAATTTTTATTTAATTTTTTAGAATTTTTACTTGAAAGTATTTACAAAAAAAAAGCTGATTTTTTTTTCAATATTTTTATTTGATTTATTAGTTTTGATTTTCAGTTGGTATTTCTTTGAATATCGTTTATTTAACATTGATGCTGAATCTAATTTACCAACAATTTATCAGTCATTAAAATTATTATTTTTACTTCAGGTTTGCTTAATTTATTTGATAATAGATCAAAAAGTGAACGGAGTAAAAAAAGCATTAAATATATTCCCGTTTTACCTTTTCATATTATATCTCTTACTAGATGAATTAGGACAAATTCATGAAAATTTACCTACAATGGTATTAGAAATATTCGGTGTTGAGGGCTCTGATGTTAAAGATTTTTTTGTAAATAA
>CALDYZ010000033.1 GCA_937944235.1 Candidatus Dojkabacteria bacterium
TCATTGATTAATATAAGTAATTCGCTATCATCTCCAATACTTAGCTTATTTTTCAACTCGTCTGATAACCACTCTGCAGTTGATAATTTGCTAAATAATTCAATAACATGTTCTCGTACCTTACATAAACCCACTTTACTACCAAATAAAACAGATAAACCAGGTATTTCATTATGAAGTATTGACAACCGCCTACTTATTTGTGACTTTAAATCCCCCAATGGAGGCGGTGGTGAGATCGATTGTATTCCTCTTGCTGTAAAAAAGGTAATAAAATTTTGCTTAAATAAATATTCATAAAATTCTAGTAGAAAACCTGTATGCCCACCATTATCCCACTGAGATTGTATTGCGTACACTTGATACTCTCTGTCAGATTTTTGAACAGATTCAAAAAAATCATCAAAGACACTAGAAGCATGTCCAGACAACGCTAAAACTAAAACTCTTTTTCTTTGACTATCACTATCCATAAATTATGTTATAAAATAAATATAACAAATTATTATAACATTATCAGTTTTCATTGATATAAAATACAATTCGTATAAAATTCATCCAATCTAATTTAGTAGTAAAAAAAATGATACAGTTAAGAAATATAAGTATAGATGTTAAAAAAAACACAAATGAGCACATCATAACTAATTTAAATTTTACATTTGAATCTTCAAAAGTATATTTTTTAACAGGTGATAATGGGTCAGGCAAATCAACTTTAGTAAATACTTTAATGGGCCATCCACAATATAGTATTCTTACTGGTGAGATATTGTTATCAAACTCATATAAAAATTTTCCAAAGATAAATGAATTGAAAAAAGAATTAGAAGAAAATTCACTAAATTTTGATGATCATGTCAAGGTAAATTCCAATGATGATATTATCATAACTGAGTTACCTATACATAGATTGAGTACATTTATGAAATCTCATCTTGGATTATTTTTAGTTAATCAATACCCAGTTGAGGTACCAGGATTGAATATGATGTCGTATCTAAGACAAATTTATAACACAAGGCAACATAAAAATGCACAGCTAAATGTTTTTAAGTTCAAAAACTATTTGCATGAACTAGTAAAAGAAATTAAATATCCAATAGAACTACTAAAAAGAAACTTAAATGAAGGCTTTTCAGGAGGAGAAAAAAAGAAGACAGAAATATTACAAATGATCTTGCTAAAACCTAAGTATATATTTATAGATGAGGTAGATTCTGGACTTGATAAAAACTCAAGGAAAGTAATTTTTGAATCTATAAAAAAATATCATGAAAATAACCCGGATACTACTTTAGTGATAATTAGTCATTATGACTATGCATTCGATTTATTCCCTATACATACAAAAATATATATTGAAAAAGGTAAATTTTTGAGTGTTTAGTTTAATAGAATTTTTGGCAAAAATATTGATATTATCAATTTTTAATTTTACAATTTAGTTGTATTTTTAATTATTATCTGGTTTTTATGCCTGTTAACAAAAATAAACATCCTGAGCGTCTAGAAAATTCGCCTTTATTTAACTCAGAAAATACTCAAAGCACAATACATCCTGAGAAACTGGAATTTGCTAGGTTTTCAGAACTGCAAAAAGTAGAATCAAATGCTAAGACTAGTAAAATAATCATCTACATGATGGTTGTAGTTGTGCTGGGTGTTGGGTCTGCCTTGTTTATTAGAAATATTGTATTAAACAGCATTGATAATTATGATGCAAATACATCATCCCAAGACATTACAAACACTAAAAACATAAGCAGTTTTGAGGAAACAGGATTTATACTAAATATTGTATCAAAATCTGACAATAACGCAGTAAATGTACCTAATGTATCTGATTTCAAAGATAGTCAAGAAATAATTCTAGGCGACACCAGTGCAGCAGACAACAGCTTTGAGGTGAATACTATACAATATGACAAATATACCAATTTTTCAAGATTAACTTTTAAATTTCAAGAAAGAGGCGCCAAACTACCACCAATAAAAATACAATACAATAAATTTGATAAAACTTTGAATATAACCTTCCCTGAAGCAGTAGCCTTCGATGAAAAACTTACTAAAGAAACTCAAGTAGATAAATTAGTGAAAAAAATTTATCAAAAATCACAAAATAGTTATTTGATAGAACTTACTGAAACAATAAGTTACAGACCCGTCATTTTGGATGGTAACTTTGTGGTTGATATGATATCAACTGTAAATCTATCGAAATTATCACAAGATACCCCGAATAACATTAATAATAAACCGTCAAGTAAAACAGAAACAAAAACAATTAATGGAACGACTGGTTCCACATCTCAAGAAGATCCTAATAAACCAAATCCACCTCACTACAAAAACAAATTTTCACAAAACAAACAATTTGTCTCTAGCAAAGTCTTGGATAATAATATAAAACATGATAACTACTGGGTATGGGATGAAGGAAGTTTTTTTGAACTTAGTTTTGGAGAAACAAACAAGCTTGGAGAGGATTACATACCAAATGCAGTTGCCTATTATGATTCAGATAATAAAGATAAAGTGATACTAGTTTTAGAAGTAGAAAATTTAGCACAAGCAGTGTTAAGTAACAAAAAAAAGTTGTCTGCTAACGATATACAAAACATCTCTGGGATTAATATGTCCGGGACTAATTTTGTTGCCGTAGAACTAGTTTCTTTTGTAAACGGCAAAGCAACATACAACATAGAACTAAAAAGAAAATCCGATTTTCAATTATTAACCCAGGAAAACTATACAAAAACTACACAAATAATCAGTGTACAAATCAAAGATTAATTCTATTACCAATTCAATTGACTAAGTATATGAGGTAAGAGAGGCAGTAAAGTTCGGAATTAAGTTATTTATTTTAATCTGCCTAAGATTGATTATATATGAATAATATAATGAGGTCTTGATCGGCTACCATTTTTACGAGTCTAATTCATTAAAGAACAAACAAACTTATCAAACTCCTGAGAGTCCTCAAGTAAAAAAAACCTCACCGTATACTTTATAGAGTAACTGCTATTTTGATTCGGATTAATATAACTATCCACTAGCTCAAAATCAAACAAAATATTGTTAAAAATTTTATGAATATCTTTTATTTTATTCATTAGACATTCCATATTTTTACATAAAAAATTATAGTCTTTTGATACCAACCTATTACCTATCTCTATGGCTTTGGAAAATGATAGATCAGGTAAAAAATTTTCTAACTTAGTAATATTTAATTCTGCTATCACAACTTCATCGAATTCTAACCGATATTTTGAAGTAAGAAACACACGTCCAATAACTAAATCTCGTAATAAAATTACAAAATAACTTTGTTTGTGAAACAAATCACTAAGATCATCACTCTCTAATTGCTTTAAAGTTATGTTACTTAAAGGT
>CALDYZ010000034.1 GCA_937944235.1 Candidatus Dojkabacteria bacterium
AACTAAGTAATTAAATAACTAAGTAACTAAGTATATAAACAAAATTTTTTTTCTTTTAAGTTTTAATTATTTTATTAAGTTAAATAACTAAGTAAACAAACTAAGTAAATAAATTAATTAACTAAGGAACTTAGTATATATAAATAAAAATCTTTTTCTTTTAAGTTTTAATTATTTTATTAAATAACTAAGTAAACAAAATAAATAAAATAACTAAGTAACTGAGTATATATATATAGGCAAAAAAATTTTTTTTTTTTAAGTTTTTCAAAATTGATTAATTTTGGTTTATGAAATAATTTTGCAATATGATTATACCCAAAAAAGAAAAGAATTCAAATACAAATTTGAATAGTTATTTTGCTTTAATAAGTTTGATAAATTTAAGTGATAAAGAAATCAAAAAAAGATATGGTAACAAAATTGAGGAATGGTATTATGATGTTACTGTTAGGATAGATAATTATTTTAACAATACAAATACAAGTAGGAACAGTATGTTTAGTAAAATAAATTTACAAGAAAACTATGACATATTGTTTAACAATAAATTTGACATGAGTAAATACAAAGATATTTTACAACCATACAGTTCTGATATAGAAAACATATTAGAGATAGAGCATTATGATATATTAACTACGAGATTGAATGTATTAGTTGGAGAAGAGATATTAAGACCTGAGATGTACAAAGTAGTTAATTTGAGTGAAAAGAACAGTAAATGGTTAAAAGACAAAAGAAAAAAAATACTATCAGAAATATTAGATTTGTTATATAATTCTGAAAAAGATGAAAATGGTATACCCACAGATGAATTAGTTCAAATGGAGTTTAGAGAAAAAACAGAATTATTAAACAGTGATTTTATATCAAAATACGAACAAATCATAAACAGCATATTAAAATATATTTATCATAGGGATAATATAAAGCAATTAGAGAATGAAGCATTATATACTTATTTAGGCACAGGATATTGTGTATTTAAAGTTTATGAAAAAGGTAATGATGTAAAGATTAGGTTTGTAAATCCTACTTTAATTGATTTAGATTTGAAATATGAGGTAAATGATGTAAGTGATAGTTTTTGTTTTAGGGAATTAAGATATTTAAGTTTTACTGAATTAGTTGATGAATATGGAAATGAATTAAAATCAGAGGATATAGATTATTTATTAAATCAAAATCAAACAACAAACAATACAGATTATTTAAAATCATTAAGTTTAAATAGAAATTATCTTTTCAAAGAGAACACAATAAAAGTTGTTGAATATGAATTCAAGAAAGTAATTAGAGCGAAAGAAATAAAGATAGTAGATGATGAAGGAGAAGAGAGAGTAGAATTATTCCCTATTGATTTTGAAATACCTGATGAGTTAGGAGCGATAGTAAATGAAGTAAATATAACAGAAGTACATACAGTAGTAAAAATAAATGATGAAGTATTTATCAAAATGGGTAAATTAAAACCATTAATCAGGGATATGGACAATTACAACAAAGTAAACACTTCTTATAATGGTTTAGTAACAAGTTTTAATTTATTAGAAAAAGTAAAAAAGTTACAAGGGTTATATAATCTTGTAATGTATTTTTTGAAAAAAGAAATGATTAGAGCGAAAGGTAAAGTGTTTATAATGGACATAGCACAAATACCAAAAAGTTATGGGTGGGATATAGAGAAATGGTTATACTATTTAGATGTATTTGGTTTAGTAGGAATAAACAGTTTAGAGAGTAATGATTTAAATTTGAGACCTACGTTTAATCAGTTTCAACAAATTGATTTAAGTTTAGGGAATACTATAAACAGTTACATAGCACAATTAGAAGCGATAAAAAGGGAAGTGATAGAAATTATTGGTGTATCGCAACAAAGAATTGGTATGGTAAAAAGTAATGAAACTTTGGGTGGAATTGAGAGAAGTGTTACACAATCTATTGCTATTACTGAACCCATATTAGAATTTTATCGTAAAGGCTTCAAAAATGCCCTACAATCAACGATAAATGTTATAAAGTATATTTACCCTAAAAATAAAAAAATCTCGTTTACGAACGAATTTGGAGCCAAAGAATTGATTGAGCTAAATGATGAAGATTTCTTTTTACAAAGTTATGGTATAGTAGTAAGTGATAATAAAAAGTTCAAGGGTATATTAGATTTTTTGCAAGAGCATTCAAGAAATGTAATGATGCAAAATGGAATGAGTACAGAAGATTTTATAAGAATAATAAAATCAAACAGTATAGAAGAGATAAATATAATTTTAAAACAAATAGAAATAAAAAGACAAGAAGCACAGCAACAGCAACAACAAATGATACAAGAGCAACAACAGATGCAAAATGAGATAGAGAGAATGAAAATAGAATCAGAAATAGAATACAAAAAGCAGTTAATAGAGATAGAAAAAATGAAAATAGAATTAGAAAGACAGAAACTTTTGTTACCGAAACAAGATGAAGAAAATAAAAAATAAAAAAAATTTTTAAAAAAAAATTTGTATTATAAAAATATATTTATATTTGCATTAAAAATATGGCTGAAAATAATTTAGACAACATATTAAAGGTTTTCACGAATGTAAATGGAGATGCAACTCCAATAGAGAATGGTTTATCTAATGAAAAAATTGAGAGCAATAATAACACAAATAGCAATATTAATACAGAAAATGTTGGAACAAATCAATTAGAGAAAGAGGAGAATAAGCCCACAGAAGAGGAAATAAAAAAAAGAGGTAGACCAAAAAAGACTGATACAGAACAACAGCCTACACAACAAGAAAAGCCCACAGAAACAGAAGAAATAAATCCATTTAGAGAATTAATTACATATGTTAAAACAAAAAATAATTGGGAAGATTTAGAATTTGAGAACATCAGTGATATAGATGAGTTTACGGATACATTAAATCAGTATTTACAAAAGAAAAAGAAACCTGATATAAAAGACCCATTATTAGATATATTGATTGATTATACTTCAAAAGGTGGAACGGTATATGATTTTATTAATAATTTTAATAAAGATGAAATTAAATTAAATTATAATTTTGAAAGTGAAAATGATAAATTAAAATTTTTATATAACTATTGTAAAGATACGACAAATTGGAGTGAAGAAAAGATTAAGTCTTATTTAGAGAAAACATACAAATCAAATTTATTAGAAGATGAGTTAAATGAAGCTATAAATTATTACAACAATAAAAAAGTTGAAAAGATAAAAAACATTATAGAGGAACAAAACAAATACTATGAAGAGATGAATAAATTGTATGAAGAGCAATTTAATCGCTACATAGAAAGTATTAATAATCATAGTGAAGAAATTATAGGAGAGAAATTAGATAAAAAAACAAAAGATGAGTTTGTATCGTTTTTATTTACAAAAAATGAGGAAAGTGGATTTACTAAGTATCAGGAAATGATAAGAATGAAACCTGAGTTAGAGTTAAAGATTGCGTATGAATATTTTAAATTATATTTAAATACTGACAATGAAAAATTGAAAAAAGAAAAGATTTTGAGAGAGTTAAAATCGCAGATTGGCGTGAATAAGAATAGTAATCAGAAATCGGCAAATAATGATATAAAACAAACATTAGATAATTTATTTAAAAAATAATATATAAAAATTATGTTACAGACAAGATTTATAAGAGGATTATACAGAGACGGTACGTATGTAGATACTGCTAATATAGCGGAAGCGTTAGCGAGTAAACCTGAAATTTCAGATACATTAATATTTGCATTTGGGAGTTCTCCTTCTGAGGGTTCATTAGGTGATGGATATAATGTAATGCAATATCTTGTACAGGGTACAAGTAGTATAGCAAAAGTTGATAAGACTTATAAGGTTATTGGTAATGATGAGATTATGTGGGCTGTTATGGGTCATTTACAGCGTTCTATACCTATTGCAGTAGACCACCCTAATGCAAATACACCTGATGTAAGGGTAGGGATTAATTTTTCAATATTTAAAGTTTTATTTCCTATTAAATATTTTTCATTAGGATTTATTTGTAGATTTTGGAATGGTGAATTAGCGAGGGTAGTAAGTGAGCCATATAGAGAAGGGAATATGTGGTGTTATGAATTTCAACTGATTACAAACAATCCTAACTCTTATATGAGTGCAGATTCATTAAGAGCAGGTAGAGAGGTATCATGGGATTTTAGTGGATATGAAGAGGGTAGTGAAGGAGGAGGTATGGTAGATGCTACACCAAGTTGGTTTAAAAACCAAATGACTACTACAAGGATTATGTATTCTATGACGGGTAGTGCTAAGTATGAGACTTTGTGGTTTGAGATTACTAATTCACAAACAGGAGAGAAAGCGGCTTTATGGATGTTCTATCAGCAATATTTAGCTATGAAGCAATGGGCGAGACAGCAAGAGAGGGTTATATGGAATGGTAGATACAATAGGTTATCAGATGGGACATTTGGTAATTTAGGTTTAAATGGAAGACCTGTAAAAATTGGTAGTGGTATAGAAGAGCAAATTAGTGGTGTAAATAAAATCATTGCATCTGAATTAACAGAAGATATGTTATGGACAATGACTGCTGATATGTATAATGTTATGGGTAAAGAGAATTCTAAAATGGTACTTATAACAGGAGCAGGAGGTATTACAGAATTCCATAAAGTATTGAAAAAAATGAGTCATCAAGTAAACATTGTAGATACTGTATTTGTGAATAGAGAGACAGGAAATAGGTTATCATTTGGTGGACATTTTACTACATATAAAGGATTTATGGGAAATGAAATAACAGTAGTAAATCACCCTATGTTCAATGATAGAACTGTTTATCCAAAAACTATTGGTCAATATGGATTTACTGACCAAAGTTATAAGATGTTCTTTTTAGATTTTGGAGATTATGAAGGAGAGCCTAATATTCAAATGATAACAAAAGGAGCTAATGGAGAAGACAGAAGAATGTTACAATGGTTTACCGCAGGTTCAACTTTACCATCATTTCAAGGAAAAAGTAATGTGGGAGAGTACATGAAGTCATTAAGAAGTCATGGAGCTGATTCATTTTCTTGTTATGTATTAAGTGAAACAGGAGTAATTATTAGAAATCCTTTATCTTGTGGCATGATAGAAATAAGACCTAATTAATAAAAAACAATATGGCAAGACCCAAAAATTTAGTAAGTGAAGAAATAGAACCTGTAAATAAAGAAAATCTGTTAGAAATAAATTCTTTAACGGATTTAGAAATAGTTACTAATGATGATTTGAAGTTCACTAATAATGTTGTACCTAAAAAAATTGTAAAGATACAGCCATGTTATAGTGATTTATTTAAAGGGTCAATAATGTTTCAGAATACCAAAGTTATCTTTAAAATATTAAAAGATAAATCAGGTAATTATGTAATGCCATTAGGAGATAACCCACAGGAGTTTATTAAAACATACCCATCATTACAAAGATTTGTATTAAATAATAAATGGAATGACCAAGAAATAAATAATTTTACTTATGTAATTACTAACATAGGAGTAGAATTAGATATAAATAATAACTATGATAAATTTGTATTTGAATGGTTAAAGACTTTTCCTGAGATTGGAGAAGAACAAAGACCTATTAATCATAAACAAAAATTTTATTATATTAATACAGAACAGAATGCTATTGAAAATAAAACTAAATATAACTACAAAAAAGAGGCGTATATTGAATTTGATAAAATGTCTAAGGAAGACAAATTATTTTACAATAGCTATTTAGGTAAACCTACAATTAATATTTCTAATGAAGTATTAGATAGTAATATAATAGAATTTATAGAAACAAATCCTGAAAAATTTGTATCATCTATAAAATCTATTGATGTAGTTAGGGATTATGGTATAGTTGGTATGGCATTAGAGAAAGGGTTAATAAAAAGGGAAGAGGGATATTATTACTATAATGAAATTAAATTAGGTACAGAAATTAAAGAGATATTGAGTACAATTAATAAACCACAAAATTTAGAATTAAAGATTATATTAAGAGAAAAGATATTGAATATGTTATGACAATATACGAACTTCATTTAGCCTTTTTAGATAGGTTAGACAAGATTAATAATTCTACTACACCTGAATTAACTACACATCAAATAGATAGGTATTTAAATTTGGGTGTAGAGAGATTTATTAAACAAAAGTATAGTGGATTAAATCCTAAAAGGCTTGGATTAGAAGATGGTAGAAAGAGGTTTACAGACATAAATTGGTGTATTGTTTCAACATATTTAGATAAATATTACAATGGTAATTACAAAACAAAAACTGTAAACAGTGTATATTTTGTATTACCGAAAGATTATTGGTGGAGTTTAAGTGAAATCATAACATTTGAAAGAGAGAAGAAACTAAAAAATTGTGAAGTTGAAAAAGAAGAAATAAGTTTACCGATAAATATTGAGAAGCATTTAGAGTTTGAAGAGATTATGAAAAGTCCATTTCACAAACCTAATAGATTTCAATGTTTTCGGTTAATAAAGAGTAGAGATTTATATAATACAGATAATGAAGTATTAGAGGTTTATTATGATAATACATATAATATTAAAAACATATTTATTATATATATTAAACAATTTGAAAAAATAAGATACGGTATAAATTACAAAATAAACAGTAATGATAATTTAGATTGGAAGGTAAAAGAATTTTGGTCTCCAATAGAAACTCATCAAGAAATAGTTGATAGTTCTGTTGAATGTGCATTAGAGAATTTACAAGAACCGAGATATAATAGTTTTATAAATATAAAAAATACAAACGAATAAAATTAAAAATAATATAAAGTTATGGCAAATCATAGAATTGAAGAAGTATTTGTTGCAAATCAAGTATTTGGCAATGGTAATGTGTTAGGGACTTCATATAATAATGCAAACCCTATAACACATATTAACAATATTAATGCGTTAAATGGTTTATCTCAATCAGTTGTACATAATGTAGTAGGATTATTGAACGCAGATACAAATTTTCTTATTTTGAATAGTAGTCATTTAAATAATGCAAGAAAAGTAAGATTTATAAGTACAAGTAGG
>CALDYZ010000035.1 GCA_937944235.1 Candidatus Dojkabacteria bacterium
CCTGGTGAGAATGCAATAATAGCATTAGCAAAAGCAATTTTTGATAAAACACTGGACACTAAGCATGTATTATGTTGTATACCGAATCTTATATACAAAGATGGATGTCAGATAAAGATTAATACATTTGAAATGATTAAAGATATGAATTCACTACCTCCAATGAATTACGATTTGGTAGATGTTACTAAATATTTTGTCAATAAAAAGAGCGTTACCCAAAAGAGAATTTCGTATATTAGCAGTTATGGATGTATTTCAGGCTGCACTTTTTGTGCAGAGAAAAAGCATAGTCAAATACGATGGAAAGGTATAAGTCCCGAAAAAGTCGTTAATGAGCTATCAATTTTATTGAGCAGGTATAACCCCGAAAGAATAAACTTTATAGATCCTAATTTTTCAACAGATGACAAAAGAGTAGTTGATATAGTAAGACTAATGAAAAAAAGAGAAATGAAAATTGAAATATGCTGTAATATGCGAGTAAGAGACATTTTAAAAATATCAGAAATAATAAATTTAAGGGAATTAAGGGAAGTGGGCTTTGATAAAATATTCATTGGTATTGAGTCAGGTTCTGATAGAATATTAGAATCCATAAACAAAAATTTTACTAGAGAAGAAGCTTATAATGTCTGTAAATTACTTGATGAGGTCGGCATAAAATCTCACACATCGTTTGTTCATGATTTTCCCGAAGAAGAGATATTGGACAGCGAAGAAACCTTCAAACTATGTGAGGAACTATGTAAACTTGAGACAAATAGACAATTCCATCATTTTTTTACACCCTTAATAGGGACGGATATCTACAATCAACTTTGTAATACAATAGGTGGTGAAATAAAAAAGACACAAAAGGACTGGGCTAGTACATCAACATTAGGATGCAATGAATTATGGGAAGGAAGAGTATGGTTTAGAGATTATGTATTAAGTTGGCTATTTGAATTAAAAGAGAAATATCCTACAGCATTTAAACATCAACCTAGCTTTGGATAATAATCATAACTTGCTTTTATATTGATTAGTATGCTAGAACAGGTAATTCAAATAAGTATGGCGATAAATCTATTTGCAATACAGAAAAGAACTAGAGCTTTAAAGGGGGAGAATTATGATAAAGAAAGATATAGAATTAATACTTAATTCTATATGGGAATCTGGTGACAACAATTTTAAAGGGTATTTAATTGGCGGAGCTGCTTTAGTATTGAATGGGGTTCATGATTCTACAAAGGATATAGATATTATTTTTGAAAATGGTATCAATAGAAGTGCCTTTTTTAAGGCTGCAAGTAAGGACGGTTTTATTTTAGCCAACGATGAATCGAAGAAAATTATCCATTCAGAAAGTGAAAAGCCTGTCCAGATAATAAAAGGGGATATCGTAATTGATTTATTTTCAAAAGTTACTACCCATTTCTGCTTAACTGATTCTATGGCTAGGCGTGGGCGGTTAATGATGGGACTATCAGAAGGTGCGGGGATTTATTGTATAATACCGCAAGATATATTTATTTTGAAAAGTGCAACAGGTAGAAATAGTGATTTTCTTGTTGCAAAAAAAATAATGCATAAAGTTGAAATTAATTGGAATGAAGTGATTGCTGAAGTTATTCAACAATTAGGCGAAGGAATGTTCCGTGCCGCATACGATTTGCTTGAGTTAATTCAATACAATGATATATTAGCTGAGGTTCCTAAGTGGGTAAATGAGGATTTAATTAAAATGGTAGAAAAACGAATGATCAAGATTAAAGAAAGTTGCAAAATTTGAAAAATCTTATGTTTCAGTTTTTCAGAATATACACTAAATGTAAAATTTACTATTGAACTATGAGTACGTAAATTATTGTAATCAAGATGCCATGATTCAGTTAGATCACGTGCTTCATAACTATAAATAAAAAGTTAGAGAGGATGAGCATTTTGAGGTTTTTTTCTATACCTTATAATCATGATAGACTTTTAGTTGATACTTTATTAAATGAGTTTCCTCATTTTTCACATGCGTTATACGAAATATTCTTCCCTATACCAAATCGAATCTCGAGTACAGGAAGGACATTAAAGCAGAATGATGATTATGATAATGAGGTAATGGATTTAATTAAAAAGGCAAAAGAACATAATATTATTAGTAATATTTTGATAAATCCTGGGTGCTTTGGTACGAGTTTATTAAGCAGTGATTTTTTTGTTAGAATTATAGAATATCTTCGTTTTCATAATGCCGAATATGGATTAGGTGCAGTTACCGTCTCAGATTATATTCTAGGAAGAGAAATTAAGCGAGCTATACCAAAGATTGAACTTGAGTGTTCAAGTGTTGCTTATGTTGATACAATTCAAAAAGCTAAGTACTGGGAAGATATAGGTTGTGATATTCTAGTTATTCCCCCCGATCTAAATAAGAATATACGATTTATTGAAAATCTCTCAAGCCACTTACCAAATCTTAAGTTGAAGATGATTGTTAATCAGGCATGTATACCCCAATGTCCTATGAAAATAGCCCATAATAATCTCGAAGGACATAATAATGATGGTCAAATTTATATAGATATATGTGAAGACATATATAGGCAGAAACCTTGGCTTTTTTATTCTTCATCATTTATACCACCTAAGCGTCTTAAAGATTACGATGACTGCATAAGTATATATAAATTAGTTGATCGAAAATTACCTACAAATAAGATTTTGAGATTGATTGGTGCATACTGTACAGATGAAAGATACAGAGAGAAAATTGATAAGTGGAATAGCAAAATACCTGATAGTGTCTATGAAGCTATATATCAATGTGATAGAAATTGCGGAGTTTGTAATCTGTGTGAGAAAGTGTATAAAGAAAGTAATAAAAAATCGTGTTAAAACTAACCTTGTTTCAATAGAGACTGTGAAAAAAAGTCTGTAAAATCAGCTTACTATGTAAGTGCTTATTAGGATCTTTCTACATTTAGTTAAAATTGTCCTTATAGTCACCAGACATTCAGGAAATTTGTGTATTGTATATTATAATACTACAGTATCAACGAATATTGGAAATAACCCAAAATGGATACTTTTATATTCTGAAAATGAATGAGTTTACACTTAACAAATTAATAACTCAGTTTTCTATTTGTATGCGATTTCCAGCAGGTAGAAACATTTTTTACCCCCAGGGTAAACCTCAATTTATACAGCGAATTACTATCACCAGTCTATCAAAACACATGTTGAGTGCGTTGCGTTGATACTTCGCAAATAGCTTGGTATCAAAGGTGTAGCGGATTTTGTCAAAATATGCAAGTGTGTTTTATGTTTGCATGTACGAAGGTTTGCAACAGAAAAATGGTCTAAGGGGGTAAGAACTTTTACGCTAATTGAGTAGGGATTTATACGAGATTGGCACAAAAAAACACTCGGTTTAAAATCAAAGCCGAGTGCCAATGTCGTATAAATTTTAATGTACTAAACTGCGGTCGGTTGCCACTACACCTATGGGAATTCAATTTACTCCCACCTTCAAAAAAATCTGATATTTTCTTCAAAATATTTATGGATTTCGTCAAAGATATAGATAAATTACTTCTAGTATGCTTAAATGAACATAGATTCCCCCTCCCCAATTAAGAGGCGAGTGTTGGAATTTATAGGTTTTATGAGTTAACAGGCGGAAATAGAGTATCCGCTCAATAACAAAGTGCCTTGTATACAACTAGTGAGCAATGTGATAATCTTCATAACAACACACTTTTCGCACTTTTCAAACCTAGTTAAAAAAGTGTCAAAAGTGAGAATTATGGAGGTTTTAAATGAGCGAAGCAAAAGAACTCACAAATCAATATCGTTTAGAACATTGGGCAG